>JBAVEY010000032.1:0-29139 GCA_049587975.1 Actinomycetota bacterium
ATCCCGAGGCGCTGCTTCATCCCGAGCGAGTAGGTCTTGACCTGGTCGTCCGCTCGCTCGGAGAGCCCGACCTCGTCGAGGGCCTCGGCCACGCGCCGGCGCCCGATCCCCGAGATCCGTCCGAGGAGCTCGAGGTTGCGCCGGCCGGAGAAGCGCGGGTACATCGTGGGGCTCTCGACGATCGACCCGACGCGTCCGATCACCCGGTGGAGCCCGGCCGGTTCCTGCCCCAGTAACCGGCACCGGCCGCCGCTCGCCCGAACGAGGCCGAGCAGGCACCGGATCGTCGTGGTCTTGCCGGCGCCGTTCGGCCCCAGGAAGCCGAACACGCCGCCCGCCGGGACGGTCAGGTCGAGACCGTCGACCGCGACCGTCGTTCGGCCGCGCACCCGCCGGTACTCCTTGCGGAGCCCCTCGACCTCGATGACCGGGTCCATGTCGCTTGACCGTACGCCTCGGCCCGGTCTGGAGCACCGGCGCATGCACCACCATCTGGGGTGGCTGGCACGCGGCGACGGTCGAGCGCTAGGCCGGGAAGAGCTCGTCCTCGACCAGGAACGCGATCAGCTGGCCGACGGCGATGTGGGCCTCTTGGATGTGCGAGGTCTCCGAGCTCGGCACGTTGATCTCGATGTCGGCGAGGGCGGCGAGCGTGCCTCCGGCCACGCCCGTCAGCGCGATCGTCCGAAGGCCGGCCGCCTTCGCCCGCTCGAAGGCCTTGACGACGTTCTTTGAGGTGCCGGAGGTCGAGATCCCGATGAGCACGTCGCCCGCGCGGCCGAGGGCCTCCACCTGTCGCGCGAAGACGCCGTCGAAGCCGTAGTCGTTCGCGACCGCCGTGAGGAGCGACGTGTCGGTGGTGAGCGCGATCGCGGGGATCGCGTCACGTCGCCGCTCGACCGTCAGCGTGCTCACGAACTCCGTGGCCAGATGCTGCGCGTCACCCGCGCTGCCCCCGTTACCGCACAGCAGGATCTTGCCGCCGGCGCGCAGCGATTCCACGATCGCGGCGGTCGCCCCGAGGATCTCCTCCGCGCACGCGTCCGCCGTGCGGGCCGCCGTCTTCGACGTCTCGAGCAGGTACGCGCGCACCCGTTCGGGGTTCACGGCTCCGCCCCGATCAGCATCTCGTCGCGGATCACGGCGGCCGCCTCCCCGAGGTCGGCGACCACGTGATCGGCGTGCTGGCCGGCCCCGCCCTCGAGCTCCTCTCGCCCGTGCCCCGTCAGGACGAGGATCGTCCGGGCGCCCACGGCTCGCCCGAGCAGGAGGTCGGACCCGTGGTCGCCGACCAGCCACGACGCGCCCGGGTCGAACCCCATCCGCGCCGCCGCGCGCTCGACCATCAACGTTCCCGGCTTCCTGCACGCGCACCCCTCGTCCGGTCGATGCGGGCACGACTCGATGCCGTCGAGCGTCACGCCGCCCTCCGCGAGCATCCGGTCCAGCCGAGCGTGGATCCGATCGAGATCGACCTGCGTCATCAGGCCCCGTCCGATCGGCGATTGGTTCGTGAGCACCACGAGTCCGAGCCCGAGCCGCCGGAGCTCGCGCAGCGCCGCCACGGCGCCGGGGATCAGCCGGAGCTCCTCGGGTCGGAGCACGTACCCGATCTCCTCGTTGATGGTGCCGTCGCGGTCCAACAGGACGAACCGGCGACTCACGGGGACGGCCTCCAGACCCGATCGCCCGCGCGGGCCTCGACCCCTCGGCCGCGGAACGCGAACCCGGCGAACTGACCCCCGAGGCCCTCGAGCGCGTCCCGCACCATCGGCTGTCGCTCGGGCGAGCACGCGAGCAGCAGGTACCCGCCGCCACCGGCTCCGCAGATCTTCCCACCCGAGGCGCCCGCCTCCCGCGCGACCCCGAGGAGGTGATCGATCGCGGTCCCCTCGGAGATATGCGGGTTCATCAGCTTCTTGCTCTCGAACGCCTCACGCAGCAGCGATCCCAGGCGGTCGAGGTTCCCGGACGCGATCTCGTAGCGCATCTCGTAGGCCATCGCCTGGAGCTGTTTCATCCCCACGATCGTGTCCTCGCGTCCCTCCTCGTACATCTGGATCTGCGTCGCGATCAACCCGAGATCCGTCCGGACCTGACCCGTGTAGCACAGCATGAGATGCGCCCGCAGCCGCGACACGGCGTCGGGTGACAGTCCGACGGGCGAGACGGTGACGCCGTCGGCGGCGAACTCGAGCAGGTTGAAGCCGCCGAACGCCGCCGCGTACTGGTCCTGCCAGCCGCCCGCGATGCCGAGGTCCTCGCGTTCGATCGCGTACGCGAGTTCGGCCACGTCGCGCCGCCCCATCGACCGCCCCGTGAGCATCGAAAGGGCGCCCACGCACGCGGTGACGAGGGCGGAGGAACCCCCGAGCCCGCTGCCGGGCGGGGCGTCCGACGCGATGTCGACCTCGACGCCGGTCCGGACGCCCATGCGCTCGATCGCGGCCTTGGGCAGATCCATCACGCCGTCGTAGACGGGCCCCTGCTCGAGGCGGTACTCGACGAGGTGGCCCAGGTCCAGCGATCGGATCCGGACCTGTCCGTCGTCGCGAGGGGCCACCCTGACGTGTGCGGCGTGATCGATCGTCGCGGACAAGACCGCGCCTCCGTGGCGCTCGAAGTAGTGGGGGAAGTCGGTGCCGCCCCCGACGAAGCTGATCCGAAGAGGGGCGCTCGCCCGGATGGTGTCGGCCGTCATCGGCCCGCCAGTATGGGCGGCCCGGGTCCGCGCGACCATCCGGCGCCGGTCCCGGCTCCGGGGTCCGGGCCCGGCCGCCTCAGGCGACGAACCGAACGACGCGACGGCGCTGCTGCTCGGTGAGGCCGCCCCACACGCCGTAGCGTTCGCCGTTCTTCAACGCCCATGCGAGGCACGTCTGACGGATGTCGCAGGCCGAGCAGAACGCGAGCGCGGGCCCCGCCTCCTCCTCGGAGGTCGGGAAGAACGTGTCGGGGTCGATCCCGTAGCAGGCGGCTTGATCCTGCCAGATGTCCGGGGGGGACGGGTCCCGGGGGAGGGTCTTCAGGTCGATGCCGGCGATGCGGTCCTTGGTCACACCCACTCCCTGCGTGCCTCATCGGGTTGCGCAGGCGACCCGGAGGGGGCCCGTGCGCGCAGGCCACGGTTGTACCGTTCGTGTTCGAACGAGAACAGTCTTGAAAAGTCCCGGCCCCCGTAGTATCGGAGCCACCGTCCGGCTCCTACCGGCGCTCGAGGAGGATGTCCCCGTCCGCCCGGAGCTCGGTTTCTCTTGCGTCCCAACGGACACGCACCATCGCGGCTGCGCCGCCGCCGGGTTCCGTGCTGGTGACCGTCCCGGTCTCGAGTCCGTCGGCGAACACCGCCTGACCGCGTCGGAGCGGGCGAGCGGCTCGGACCGCGATCACCACGCGGGGGGGATGACCGAGGTTGCGGACGCGGGCAACGGACTCCTGCCCCAGGTAGCAGCCCTTCGCCCGGTCGATCACTGGCTCGACGTCGAGCCCGGCCTCCGCCGGCAGCGAGTCCGCGTCCAGATCCACAGGGAAGCGAGCGATGCCGTGGCGGATCCGCCACGTCTCGAAGGCGCCCGCGCCCACCCGGACGGCGTCGTCGTCCGGCTCCGCCCAGGTCGCGGCCCACGCCGGGCCGGGGCCGGGCCGCACGAGGGGGACGGTCCGCCCCGCCGGCTCGAGCTCCACCTCGGACGACAGGACGTACGGCGCGAGCAGGTCGGCGATCGGGTCCGGCGAACCGGGTCCCTGGAGCAGCACGAACCCGTCCCCGGTGGCCGTCCGCAGGACGTGGAAGTCCGCGCGGATCCGCCCGGTCGGGGACAGCAGGAGCGAGCGGAGGGCCCGCCCCGTTCCCAGCTCCCGCGTCGACGCTGTGATCAGGTCGTTCAGCCACCCCTCGGCGTCGGCGCCGTTGACCCCGGTCAGACCCCAGCCCTCGAGATCCAGGTAGCCGTGCCCGCGGTCGAGCGCGTCGATCTGCCGGTCGGAGGTCTGGGTGGCCACGTCTGCGAGGATAAGCCGCCGTGGACCTCCCGCGGACCCTCCTGGTCACCAACGACTACCCCCCCGGCGTGGGGGGGATCCAGCGCACGCTCGAGTCGCTCGTCCGCCGGTTCCCGCCCGACCGGGTTGGGGTGCTCTGCCCCGACGCCGATGGCGCCGCCGGCCTGGACTCTGCGGCCCCGTACCGGACGTTCCGCCAGCCCGAGCGGTTCCTGTGGCCCACTCCGGACGTCGGGCGGCGCGTCCGCGAGGCGATCCGCTCGTTCGAGGCGGAGGTCGTGCTCTTCGGCGCGGTCTATCCGCTCGCGCTCCTCGGCCCGTCGATCGCCGAGGCGGGGACGCCCTACCTGGCGGCCGCCCACGGGTTCGAATACTGGCTGTCGATCGCGCCCGGGGCGCACGCGCTCGTTCGCCGGGCCACGTCCCGGGCGTCCCGCGTGCCGGTGATGTGCAGCCGGTTCGTCGCGCGGGTGGTCCGGACCGCCGTCCCGGGTCCCGTGCCGGTCTCGGTGATGTATCCGGGCGCCGACCTGGAGGCCTTCCGGCCCGACCTGCCGTACGCGGACCTCACGGAGGCGCACGGCGTCGCCGGCCGTCCCCTCGTCGTCTGCGTCAGCCGGCTCGTCGCGCGCAAGGGTCAGGACGTGCTGATCCGCGCGATGCCCGAGATCCGTCGCCGCGTTCCGGACGCTGCGCTGTTGATCGTGGGCGACGGCCCGTACCGCGAACGGTTGGAGCGACTGGCCGCGGACGCGCCGGCCGGCTCGGTCGCGTTCGCGGGCCGGGTGGGCGAGGGCGACCTTCCGCGCTACTACCGCGCCGGGGACGTCTTCGCGATGCCGTGCCGCACCCGCATGGGCGGTCTGGAGGTCGAGGGGTGGGGCAACGTGTTCATCGAGGCCGCGGCCTGCGGACGACCGGTCGTCGTGGGGGATTCGGGTGGCGCACGCGAGTCGCTCGTGACCGGTGAGACCGGTCTGTTGGTGGACGGGTCGAACGTCTCGCAGGTGGCCGAGGCCGTGGGTTCCCTGCTGGCCGATCCCGCTCGCGCGGACGCGATGGGCCGGGCAGGCCGTGACCGCGTGGAACGCGGGTTCGCGTGGTCCAGACCCGCCGAGGAGCTCGCCACCTGGCTCCGCGAGGCCGTGGCCTGACGATCGGGTGCTCGGTTCGCGCCACGAGCGAGGGTACCCTGCCTCGCATGATGGGCGACCGTCGGTGCCCGAGCTGCGGCGCCCTGGTCTCGGCGGAGGCGGAGTGGTGCGGTCAGTGCTACGCGCCGCTCGAACGCGTCGGGTCCCCATCTGGGGCCGCGGAGGGATCTGCGTCGCAGGCCGGGGGCGCGCCGCCCGTGCCGTTGGGCGCCATCGGGGACGCGATCGAGGTCGAGGGCGGGAAGCCGGCGTGGATCTGTCCGGCCTGCGGCTCCCGGAACCCGATCGAGGACAACGCGTGCTCGACCTGCGGCACGCCGTTCGCCCGACTCCTCGAGGAGCCGAAGGAGCGGCCCGACGTCGACCCCCAGACCGCGGCCGTGTGGTCCATGGCGTTCCCCGGGCTCGGCCACTGGAAGCTCGGATACCGGACCGATGCGGTGGCTCGGTTCGCGATGTTCGGCTGGGCGTTCGGGGCGTTGCTGATCCTGCTGGTCTCGCGGTTCGGCAAAGGCGGGTTGGGGCCGACCATGCCGCTGTTCCTCCTGTTCCTCGGCGCCTCGCTCGTGATCTACGTCCTGTCCGCGGTGGACGCCTACCGCCTCGCGTCGGGGGAGCCCCCGATCGTGAGCTCCCGCACGTTGCTGTGGACCTCCGCGGGATTGATCTTCCTCTCCGTGATGATCGCCACCTTCGTCACCCTGCCGGCTGCCCGCCGGTAACATCGATGCTGGATGAGCGAGCAGACCGAGGGGCAGATCGTGATCGGGGCCTCGGCCGCCGAGGTCATGGACGTCCTCACCGACTTCGAGGCGTATCCGCGATGGGCCGACGTCAAGACCGCGCGGGTCCTCGAACGCGGCGACGGCGGTCTCGGGACGAAGGTGGCCTTCGAGGTCGACGTCCCGGTCCTCGGGAAGGCCAGCTACACGCTCGCGTACCGCTACGCGCCTGGCGACGGGGGGATGTCGTGGGTCTCGACCGAGGCTCGCGGCGCCGTCTCGAACATCACGGGTGAGTACCTGCTCACCGAGATCGACGACGACGAGACGAAGGTGATCTACCGGCTCGCGGTCGACCTCGGCATCCTGCTCCCGGGATTCGTCCGCACCCAGGGCGAGAAGCGCGTGATCGACAACGCGCTCGAGGGCCTGAAGCGGCGCGTCGAGCTCGGCTGAGCGGGCCCGCCTGCGCGTCCGGTTGCCCGGGGCGCTAGGCTAGGTCCGGATGCGGGTCCTGCTGTTCACCGGCAAAGGCGGCGTTGGGAAGACGACGGTGGCCGCCGCGACCGCGGTTCGAGCGGCGGGGGCGGGGAACCGGACGCTCATCATGAGCACGGACCCGGCGCATTCGCTCGGCGACTCGTTCGATCAGGAGATCGGCGAGCACGCGACCCCCATCGCGGAGAACCTGTGGGCCGAGCAGATCGATGCGCAGAGCCGACTCGAATCCAACTGGCGCGAGATCCAAGACTACTTCGTCCAGCTGATGAACTGGGCGGGCGTCGAGACCATCCAGGCCGAGGAGCTATCGGTGATCCCCGGGCTCGATGAGATCTTCGCGCTGATCGACGTCAAGACGCACGTGGAGGGCGGGAAGTACGACCTGTTGATCGTGGACTGCGCGCCAACGGCCGAGACGCTCCGACTGCTCTCGTTGCCCGAGGTCATGAACTGGTACATCGAGCGGATCTTCCCGGTCGAGCGCCGGGTGGTGAAGACCCTGCGTCCGATCGTGTCCAAGATGACCACGCTCCCGATCGCCGGCGAGAGCTTCTACACGGCCGTCGAACGGCTGCACCGTAACCTGGATGCGGTGCACCGGATCCTGACCGATGAGTCATCGTCCACGGTCCGGCTCGTGGTGAATCCGGAGAAGATGGTGATCTCCGAGGCGCGGCGGACCTACACGTACCTCGGTCTGTTCGGGTACCGGTGCGACGCGGTCGTCGTGAACCGCATCATCCCCGAGGACGTCACCGACCCCTACTTCGGCAAGTGGAAGGACATCCAGGCAGAGCACCTGCAGACCGTCCGCGAGTCCTTCGAGCCGGTGCCGATCCTGACCGCCCGCCTGTTCGACCGCGAGATGGTGGGCGTCCAGCTGCTCGAGGAGATGGGATCGGAGGTCTACGGCGACCTGCTCGTCACCGACGTGCTGTACCGCGACGACCCCATCCGCGTGCGACGCCGCTCCGGCGGCTACGTCCTCACGATGCGGCTCCCGTTCGTCTCGCGGGAGGACATGGACATCCACCGGCGCGGCGAGGAGCTGTACGTGCGCGTTGGTACGTACAAGCGGAACCTGATCCTGCCGCAGACGTTGCAGCGGATGGACGTCCGCGGCGCGAACTTCGTCGGAGACCATCTCGAGATCGCCTTCGCGCGCCCCCCCGGGGCCGCGCCGGCAGGAAGGAGCAGACGTGCCTGAGACGCAGCATGGCCATGGGGGCGAGCCCTCCGGGAGCGAAGCCGACGGTTCGGCCGTGTCGGCCGAAGGATCGGCCGAAGGATCGGCCAAGGAGTCGGCCAAGGAGTCGGCCAAGGAGTCGGCCAAGGAGTCGGGCGGGACGTCGAAGCAGGCCCAACCGGTCTGCACGGTCGCGTTCTGTCCGATCTGCATGGCCGTGACGGCGGGGCAGGGTGCCGCACCCGACGTGTTCGAACACCTGTTGGCGGCCGCCAGGGAGTTCTTCCTCGCCGCTCGGGCGGTCATCGATGTGCGTGGCGACCACGTGAGCGGCGCCGAGCCGGGCGCGAACGGCTCCAAGGACTTCGAGCGGATCGAGATCTCGTGACGCTGCTCGACCGCTCCCTGCTCCGTCGGCTCGCGGAGTGGGACGGCGCGAGCGTGCCCGTCACGTCGCTGTCCCTGTCGGTCGACGGACGAACGTACCCGCGGAAGGCCGACGTGGAGGTGCGCGTCGACGCATTGATCAGACGCGCGCGGGGCCAGGCGGAGGGACTCGGTCGCGCCGCCGTCCGTTCCGTCGAGCACGATACCGACGCGATGGCGCGCTTCGTGCGCTACGACTTCGAACGCGGCGGGACCCGAGGGCTCGCGATGTTCTCCTCGCACGACGCCGGACGCTGGGACGTCGCCCTCGTCCCACGTCCGCTCATGCACCGCGCGGTCGTCGGCCCGGACGCCGACCTCCTGCCGCTCGAGGTCGTCCTCGAGACCTACCGGCCGAGCTGCGTGGCGCTCGTGGACTACGAGAAGTCGCGGCTGTTCGTCGTGGAGATGGGCCAGATCGAGGAGGTGGCCGGCGTCATCGACGAGGTGCCCGGCCGCCACGACCAGGGTGGCCGGGCGCAGATGCGGATGCAGCGCCACGTGGACGACCACCGGTCGCGGCACCTGCGCCACGTGGCCGAGCGGGTGTTCGCCCTGTGGCGCCGGCGACGGTTCGAGCACCTGGTGCTGGCGGGGCCGGCGGAGGCGCACCACGCGCTGGAGGGCGAGCTCCACGACTACCTCCGACGGCGGATCCGCGGGCACGTGGTCCTGCCGCTCGCGGCCACCACGCAGCAGGTGCTCGACAAGGTGGTGGAGATCGAGGAGCGCGTGGAGCGCGAGTCCGAGCATGACATCCTCGAGCGCCTCGAGGCCGCCGTCGGCGGCCACAGCCGAGGGGTCATCGGCCTCGAACGCACCCTCGAGGCCCTGTCGGTCGGCCGCGTCGGCGAGCTGGTCGTCTCCCATCGGGTGGTCTCGGTACCGGGCGCGAGATGCCCCGCGTGCGGTCGGCTGCTCGTGCGCGCGTCGAGATGCCCGTCATGCGGGGCCCGCACCCAGCGGATCCCCGACGTCGTCGAGGCGGCGGTCGCGGTGGCCTTCCGGAGCGGGGCACGCGTGGAGACGATCGTGGACGACGATCGCGAGCCGTCGTTCGACGGCGTCGGCGCGCTGCTGCGGTTCTGAGGTCCGGTCGTGCCCGAACGCGGGGACGGTGAGGCGATCGGGCTCGACGTCGGCGGGACGAAGATCAACGCGTTCCGCGTCGCGCGCGACGGCACCATCATCGAGCGTTCGAGCGCCCCGACCCCGGCCGACGACGAGGACGCGACGCTCTCCGCCATGGTGGAGCTCGCGACCTCGCTCAAGGCCCCCGACGTCCTGGCGGTCGGGGTGGGCGCCGCCGGGTTGGTCGACGCCACCGAGGGCGTCCTGCGCTTCGCCCCGAACCTCGCCTGGCGGGACCTGCCGATCGCCCGACGGATGCGAGAAGCGCTCGGCCTCCCGTGCCAGGTGGACAACGACGCGAGCATGGCCGCGTACGGGGAGTTCCGGTTCGGCGCTGGCCGGGGGTACCGGCACCTCCTGCTCGTGACCGTCGGGACCGGGATCGGCGGCGGGATCGTGGCTGACGGCCGGCTGTTCCGCGGCGCGAACGGCTTCGCCGCGGAGATCGGTCACATCATCGTCGAGCCCGGTGGCCCGCTGTGCGGCTGCGGGAACCGAGGCTGCTGGGAGCAGGTCGCGGCGGGTCGCGCGATCGACCGCATGGGCAGGCAGGAGGCCCGCGAGCACGAGCATTCGATCCTGCGGCGTCTCGCCGGTGGCGATCCCGACATGGTGACCGGCAGGCTCGTCACGGAGGCGGCGCGGCAGGGCGACGATGCGGCCCGGGGCATCCTGGCCGAGACGGGGGCCCGGCTCGGCGAGGGGATCGCGGGTCTCGTCAACGTCCTCGATCCGCAGATCGTGGTGGTCGGCGGCGGCGCGATCGTCGCCGGCGACCTCATGCTCGACCCGGCGCGCACCGCCTTCCGCGATGCCGTCGAGGCGCCCGAACACCGTCCCCGCGTGCCGATCGTCCCGGCGCAGCTCGGCAACGACGCTGGCGCCGTGGGAGCGGCGGTCCTCGCCCTCGAGGAGCTCGGCCGCGTGATGGTCTGACGCGTGAAGGTCGGTCTGGTCCTGCCGATGTTCTCGGGCGATGCCGAACGGTGCCTGGCGTTCGCGCTGCGGGCGGAAGGGCTCGGGTTCGACGGCGTCTTCGCGTTCGACCACCTGTTCCCCCCGGGTGCACCGCCCGATCGACCTTCCCTGGAGTCGTTCTCGATGCTCGCCGCGGTGGCCGCGCGGACGAGCCGCATCACCGTCGGCACGCTCGTCACCCGAGCAACGCTCCGGAGCGCGGGGATGACCGCCACCCTCGCCGCGGCGATCGACGATGTAAGCCGCGGTCGCATGATCCTCGCGATCGGGACCGGCGATGCGATCGACGAGCCTGAGCATCGGGTCTTCGGGATCGACTACCTCGACACCGTCGAACGGCGCGAACACCTCGTCGAGACCGTCCGCGCGATGCGCGCCCTGTTCGGCGGCCGGCCGTGGCCCGGTGGGGCACGGGTGCCGGCGATGTCCGGGCCGCTCCTCCCGCCGCCGGTGACGCCGGGCGGTCCGCCGATCTGGGTCGGCGGGTTCGCCGACGCGGTCGTGCGTCTGGCGGCGCGCGAGGCCGACGCCTGGAACGGCTGGGGGATGGGACTCGACGAGTTCGTGCGCAAGTCCCGCCTGCTGGAGCGTGAGTCCGAGGGGCGTTCGGTCGCGGCTACGTGGGCCGGCATCGTGGTGGTCGGTCGCGACGACGCCGACGTCGCGCGCCTGCTCGAACAGCGCGCGGGACGGGGACGGGAGTCGAGCGTGTGGTCGGGGACGGCCGGATCGTTGCGAGCCTGGCTCGACGACCTCGGTGGCGCGGGCGCGTCGTGGGCGGTGCTCGTGCTGGGCGGCCCCGCCGACCGGATCGAGCTCATCGCCGAGGAGGTCCTCCCGCGCATCGGATCGCGGTCGTGACCGGCCTGCCCTCGCATCGCCTGAAGCGGGCGAAACGCGCCCTGCGCATGGCCGTCCTCGCCGAACGGGACGCGTTACCGGCCGAGGATCGGGCAGCTCACAGCGTGGCGATCGCCGACCGGCTCGTCGCCCTGGACGAGGCGGAACTCGCGGTCACGGTGCTCGCGTTCTGGTCGTTCGGCAGCGAGGTGGAGACCGCGCCCCTGATCGATCGCCTCCGCTCGAAGGGGAAGACCGTGGCGCTGCCGCGCATCGAGGGCGACGACGTCGTCCCCGTCGAGTACACGCCCGGCTCCCCGATGGCCGAAACCACCTTCGGCGCGATGGAACCGTCGGGTGGGCGGATCCTCGGGGCCGGCGAGCTCGACCTGGTGGTCGTGCCGGGGGTCGCGTTCGATCGTTCCTGCAACCGGATCGGGTACGGCGGTGGCTTCTACGATCGCCTGCTCGGCAGGACGCGCGAAGGATCGGCCGTGGCGGTCGCCTTCGGCCTCCAGGTCGTGGACGAGGTCCCGAGCGGCCCGACCGACCGCCGCGTCGACGCCCTGGTGACCGAGCTCGAGGTGATCAGGTGCCGGTGAGCGCCCCGCGCCGGCCCGCCCGTAGGACCCGCAGCCGCCCCTGGCGGGAGCTCGAGTTCGCGTCGCTCGACTTCGAGACGACCGGGCTCGATCGCGCGCGCGACGCCGTGGTCTCGTTCGGCGTCGTCCCCGTGCGCGGGGGGCGCGTGGTGGTGGGGGAGTCCGTCCATCAGCTCGTGGTGCCCGACGTCCCCTCCAGCCCGGAGTCGATGAGGATCCACGGGATCTTGCCGAAGGACCTCGAGGACGCGCAGCCGTTCGCCGTCGCCGGGGAGGCGCTGCGCCGCGCGCTCGATCGGCGGTTCCTCCTGGCGTGGTTCGCGAACGTGGAGATCGGGTTCCTCGGCCGGCTCTACGGTGGTCGGCGACGCTCGTGGGTTCGCAGGACGATCGATGTTCGACAGATGGCGATCGAGTTGGAGCACCTGGACCAGGACGTCCGCCAGAGCCTCTCGTCGGCCGCGGAGCGCTACGGGGTCCCCGTCGCGAACCCTCACGAGGCGCTCGACGACGCCATGGTCACCGCGCAGCTGTTCCTGGTCCTGGCCGCGCGGCTCGAGGATCGGGGCTTCGGTTCGGCGAAGAGCTTCCTGCACCTGACCCGCCTCTGAGCCCGAGCTTGAACGGCCAGTCAAACCCGTGGGAGGATGCGGTCGATCCCACCGACCGGAGGCACGCATGAGCGACGATCAGGCCATCAGGACCGCGTTCCACGAGGTCACCGCCGCGCAGGGTGGGACCCACGTCGAGGATGGCGGATGGATGTGGCTCGAGGGGTTCGGCGACGTCCAGAAGGAGTACGCGGCCATCCGCGACGACGTGGCGGTCTGGGACGTGTCCCCGCTCAACAAGTGGGACGTGCGCGGGCCCGACGCGCTCCGTGCGGCGCAGCGCGTCTTCAGCAACGACGCGCTCGGGCTGGAGGTCGGGCAGGCCCGCTACGGGGCGTTCCTGGATGCCGACGGCCTGATGGTCGACGACGGGACGGTGTTCAACACCGGTGGCGGGCACTGTTGGGTCATGACGAACGGGAAGGACCACGGGGGGTACTTCGGCGACGCCTTCGAGGACCTCGACGCGGAGTTCGAATGGATCGCACCGAGGATGCCGCACCTCGGCGTGATCGGCCCGCGGTCGCGAGAGGTCGTGCAGAAGCTGACCGACGCCGACGTGGGCTCGCTGCGCTACTTCCGGTTCCTCCCGGACCCGGTGAAGGTGGCCGGGATCGAGGTGTTCCTATCGCGCACGGGCTTCGGCGGGGAGCTGGGATTCGAGCTGTTCCTGACCGGGACGGCCGATGCGACCGAGCTCTGGAACGCCGTCGTCGGAGCCGGCGTGACGCCGTTCGGCGCCGAGGCGATCGAGCTCGCCCGCGTCGAGGCCGGGTTGATCGTCACCGACTACGACTACGAGGCCCATCAGCGGACCCCGTACGACTTCAACCTCGACCGGTTCGTCGCCCTCGACGGCGCAGGGGAGTTCCTTGGCAAGGACGAGCTGCGCGGGGTTGCGGCCGATCCTCCGAACCGTTTCGTCACCCTGCGGTACGAGGCCGACGTGCTCCCCGAGTACGGCGCCCCCGTCGCGAAGGACGGCGACGACGTGGGCGTGCTCACCAGCCCGACCGAGACCCCGAGGTTCGGCAAGATCGGCATCGCGGTGGTGAGGACCGACCTGGCCGCCGTCGGCAACACCGTCCAAGTCGCGCTCGGCGACGGGACGGTCGACGCGACCGTCGACGTCCTGCCGATCTACGACACGAACAAGGAACGCCCTCGGTCCTGAGGGTCAGACGATCGCCGCGACCTCGTCGACGAGCGCGAGCGTCCCCGAGACCGCGACGATCACGAGGGCGGCGGCGCCCACGACCCGGAAGGCCGGACGCGTGATGGGGCGCGCCCGTCGGGGATCGACCAGCGCGAGGCCGATCGCACACGCGAGCAGGACGATCAGCACGACCGCAGACAAGCCGCTCGCCCGAGCGACGAGCCCGACGACGCCGAGCGCCGTCGCCGCCATGGCGAGGAACGTGCCCACCTCTACGAGCCGGGCCCGCCAGCGGGCGCCTCGCGCGACCCACGAGACGAAGTGCCGGCTCGGCTCGACCAGCAGGACGAGCACGACCCCGTGAAGGACGAACAGGGACCCCAGCATGAGGACGTCCAGCAGCGGCCGGGCCAGGATCGTGAAGTCCGGGTTGCCGGCGTCCAGCAACGTCGTGCCGAAGACCGCGAGCTCGAGGCCGCCGAAGGCCAGCGCGCGCACCCGGCGATGCCTGGGGAGCCACGGGAGCGTCGCGAGGTAGAAGGCGGTTCCGACCAGCGCCGACCCGATCCCGGCGAGCAGGACGAGGAAGACCGTCCCCTCGAGGGTGATCCGACCGATCGTCGCGCCAGCCTCCGTGGTCAGTCCCTGCGCCCCCTCGCGCGCCGTCACCGCCGCGACCCGCATCGCCACGCGGCTCCCGAGCCCGCCGACCAGCAGCCCGGCCACGCCGCCGGCCAGGAAGATCGCCGAGAAGCCGCGGAGCGCGACGCTCCGTGGCGCCGCGCTCTCCGGTGCACGCTCGAGCGTCGCCGTACTCATCGCCCCACGATGGCGTTGCGGTGCAGGCGGGGCAAGGGTGGTGCCACGAGTCCGCGCGGGGTGCGGACCGCCCGGATGGCGCCCTCCACGGGGAACCGCCGACGGGGTGTACACTCCCGCGGAAATCACAAGCGTGTGATTCGACCCGAAGGAGGCTCGATGCCGTTGCACACCTGCGCTCCGCCTCGTGACGCCGAGCACCGGACCATGTCCCTGTGGGTCTGCCCCGAATGCGGCTCGACCTGGGAGGGCGTCCCGTGGAGCGGGGTCTTCGACTTCGACCGGAACGAGGCGGTCACCCGGGCCGAGTGGATCCTGGTCGAGGGCCCGACCCAGCTGGCCGGCTGACATGGCGGTCGAGCTCCGCAACGTCGACACGCTGGCCCCGCCGCCCGGCTACTCGCACGTCGCGGTCGGGCGCGGCGGGACCGTGGTCTTCACGGCGGGCGCGGTCCCGCTCGACGCGCAGGGTGACCTGGTCGGCGACGGGGACCCCGTCGCCCAGGCCGAGCGGGTGATCGAGAACCTCCTCGCGGCGCTCGAGGCCGGCGGCGCCCGACCCGGGGACGTTGCGAAGACGACCGTGTACGTGGCGGGCGCGAGCTACGAGGCCCAGTCGGCGGTCTGGCAGGTGGTCCGGGGCTCGCAGGTCGGCCGGGCGCCGAGCACGCTGGTCGGCGTGCCCATCCTGGGCTACCGGGGTCAGCTGGTCGAGGTCGAGGCGATCGCGCTCATCGACTGATCGTCGCCGACCTTCGTCCACCCGAGGCCCCGTCAGAACAGGCCGACCGTCCGACCGTCCTCGTCGATGTCGACCTTCATGAACGCGGGTGTTCGCCCGAGCCCCGGCATCCGCTGCATGTCGCCGCACAGCACGACGACGAACCCGGCGCCGGCACTCGGCACGACACCACGAACGGGGAGGCGCCAGCCGGTCGGGCGGTTCAGCATCAGCGGGTCGTGCGTGAGCGACAGGTGCGTCTTCGCCATGCAGACCGGCATCGTGCCGAACCCGAGCTGATCCATGCGCGCGATGTCCTTCTCGGCCTGCGCCTGGTAGTCGACGCCTTCGGCGCCGTACACGCGCGTCGCGATCGCCTCGACCTGCTGCTTGATCGGCGTGCCGTCGGGGGTGAGCCGATGGAACGTGTTCGGCCGATCGCACGCGTCGACCACCGCCTCGGCGAGCTCGACGCCGCCGTCGCCGCCCTCCGCGAACCCGCGATTCACCACCACCGTCTCGGCGCCCGCACCCAACGCGAGCTCGCGCATCAACTCGACCTCGGCCTGCGTGTCGCTCGGGAAGTTGTTGACCGCGACGACGCACGGCAGCCCGTACCCGCGCACGATCGCGATGTGTTGGCCGAGGTTCTCGACACCGCGCTTGACCGCCTCCAGGTCCTCGGAGCCGAGCTGGTCGAACGGCACGCCGCCGTGCGCCTTGGTCGCCCGGACGGTGGTGACGAGCACGCCGGCCGAGGGGGCGAACCCACCGAACCGGCACACGATGTCGCAGAACTTCTGGAACCCGAGGTCGCTCGCGAATCCCGCCTCCGTGATGACGTAGTCGGCGAGCCTGAGCGCGACCCGGTCCTCGATGATCGAGTTGTTGGCGTGCGCGACGTTGCCGAACGGCCCCGCGTGGATCAACACGGGCTGGCCCTCGAGCGTCTGGACGAGGTTGGGCTTCAGGGCGTCCTTCATGATCACGGCCATCGCGCCGGCGACCCGCAGCTGCTCCGCTGTCACGGGTTCGCCGTCCACGGTCGACGCGACCACGATCCGTCCCAGGCGCGCGCGCAGATCGGCGAGGTCGGACGCGAGCGCCAACACGGCCATGACCTCGGATGCGGCCGTGATCACGAACCCGTTCTCGCGCGGGACCCCGTGCATCTTGCCGCCCAGGCCGATCACCGTGTAGCGGAGCTCGCGGGCGTTCACGTCGAGGGATCGGGGCCACGTGATCGACGACGCGTCGATGCCGAGCGGGTTGCCGAAGTACAGCGACGCGTCGAGCGCCGACGCCAGCAGATTGTGGGCCGCGGTCACGGCGTGGAAGTCGCCGTTGAAGTGGAGGTTGATGTCCTCCATCGGGACGACCTGCGCGTACCCGCCACCGGTTCCGCCGCCCTTGATCCCGAACACGGGCCCCATGGAGGGCTCGCGGAGGCAGAGCACCACGTCCTTGCCCAGCTTCCCCAGGCCCTGCGTGAGCGAGATCGAGGTGGTGGTCTTGCCCTCGCCGGCCTTCGTGGGAGTGATGGCCGTCGTGATGACCAGCTTGCCGTCCGGCCGTTCGGCGAGGCGGTCCAGGATCGAGAGGTCGACCTTCGCGCGGTACCGACCGAAGGGCTCCAGCATGTCGTCGGGGATCCCCGCCGCCGCGGCGATCTCCGTGATGGGCCGAAGCGTCGCCTCCTGCGCGATCTCGAGTCCGCTCTTCACACCCGACCTCCGTCTCGCGTCGTCGTCGTTCGCGGAGGATAACCCCCGGCGACGAGCGGGGGAGTCCGGCGCGGATGACCGCCGCGCCGACCGCCCACGTGCCCGCGGATCGACTGTGGTATAGACAGTCGTCGCACGCACGGACCGACGCGAGCGAGGAGACGACCCACGATGGCGGTCCTTCCCGACCCACCGGCCCGATCCCGAGGGACGAGCGAGGCTCTGAGCGCCTCGTGACCGCGTCCGTGGAGATCGTGATCGACGCCGTCGATGCCGACGCCGCGGCCGCCTTCTGGAAGGAGGCGCTCGGCTACCACCGGCTGCACGAGCGCGGGGCGTACACGACGCTCGCGCCCCCCGATGGGGACCCGCGCCCGCGCGTCGTGATCCAGCAGGTGGACGTCGTCACGCCCGGCAAGACCGCCGTGCACCTCGACGTCCGAGTGGAGGACCCGGACGCTGAGGTTGCGCGGCTCGAGGGGCTGGGTGCCCGTGTCGCCTGGCGAGTGGACGAGACGGACCGGGGTGGCGTCCGATGGACGACGATGGCCGCCCCGCACGGAACGCTGTTCTGCGTCCTACCCGCGCGAGGGAGCGCTTAGGGTCGACATCGGGCTGCCGACAAGGCGGCTGCCCGTCCTTCGATCCGCGGCTGACCGCCCGCCGCAACGCCGGCGAGGGGCAGGACGCGGGCGTGGACCCGGGCGACCTCTGGTCGGATACTGGAGGCGTGACCGTCACCGAACCGATCCGGCACAGCTTCACGCGCAGGCGCTTGGTGGCCGTGAACGACGGGATCCGGTCCGAGCGCACGGACAGCCTGGCCACCGAGGAGCCGCTCGAGATCCGGGTCCAGGGCCTCGACCACGAACAGGTCCAGGTCGCGGTGACGATGCGTACCCCCGGCGGGGATTTCGAGCTGGCCGTCGGTTTCCTGTTCACCGAGGGGCTGATCGCATCCGGTGAGGTGAAGCGTGTCGCCTATTGCGACAACCTGCCCGGCGAGGATCAGCGCTACAACGTGGTCTCGGTGACGCTCGAGCGGCCGTTCGACGCCGAGCGGCTGCGCCGCAACTTCTACGCGAACTCGTCCTGCGGGGTCTGCGGCAAGGCCGCCCTCGAGGACATCGAGGTGCGATGCGGGCCCGTGGCGGCGGGGCCCGAGGTCGACCTCGGTCTGCTCGTCACGCTGCCCGACCGGCTGCGCGAAGCGCAGGCCGTGTTCGAACGCACGGGGGGTCTGCACGCCGCGGGGTTGTTCACGCCGGCGGGCGAGGCCATCGCCGTTCGCGAGGACGTCGGACGTCACAACGCGGTGGACAAGGTGATCGGCGAGCGATACCTGGCCGGGGCCGTCCCGGCCGACGGGACGATCCTGCAGGTGAGCGGTCGGGCGTCGTTCGAGATCGTCCAGAAGGCCGCGGTTGCCGGCATCCCGGTCGTGAGCGCGGTGAGCGCGCCCTCGTCGCTCGCGGTCGAGGCCGCGGAGCGCTTCGAGATGACCCTCGTGGGGTTCGTCCGCGACGGGCGCGCGAACGTCTACAGCCACGCCGAACGCGTCGTCTAGCCCGGCCGGGCGCCCGACGGCGGCATAGAATCGGAGTCCGAGCCGACCGAAAGGAGCACGCCTCGATGAAGAACGGGCTCACACGGCTCACCGCGCCGATGATCCGCGAGGACGGCGGCCTTCGCACGGCGACCTGGGACGAGGCCCTCGACCGGGCCGCGGCGGGTCTGCGGGCGGCGTTCGAGCGGAACGCCGGCAACGGGGTCGGCCTGTTCAGCTGCTCGAAGGCCACGAACGAGATGAACTTCGTGGCTCAGAAGTTCATGCGGACGGTCCTTCGCAGCAACAACATCGACAGCTGCAACCGCACCTGACACGCTCCCTCGGTCGTCGGTCTGGCGACGGTGTTCGGAGCAGGTGGGGGAACCAGTTCGTACGAGGAGATCGAGAACACCGATCTCATCGTGCTGTGGGGGTCGAATGCGCGCGAGACGCATCCGATCTTCTTCCACCACGTCCTGAAGGGGATCCGGAACGGCGCGAAGCTCATCGTCGTCGATCCACGGAGGACCACGTCCGCCGAATGGGCCGACCTGTGGCTCGGGATCGACGTCGGCTCCGACATCGCCCTCTCGAACGCGATCGCGCGCGAGATCATCGTCTCCGACCTGCACAACTCGGCGTTCATCAGGCGGGCCACGATGCGGTTCCGCGCGTACCGCGACTCGGTCATGGAGTGGACGCTCGACCGCGGCGAGGAGGCCACCGGCATCCCCGCCGAGGTCATCCGCGAGGTCGCGCAATCCTACGCGAAGGCGGATCGCGCAGAGATCTGTTGGACCCTCGGCATCACCGAACACCACAACGCTACCGACAACGTCCTGGCGCTGATCAACCTGGGACTCCTGACCGGCCACGTCGGCACGTACGGGAGCGGCCTCAACCCGCTCCGAGGCCAGAACAACGTGCAGGGCGGGGGCGACATGGGCGCGATCCCCAACAAGCTCCCGGGGTTCCAGGACATCGAGAACGACCCGGAGGCGTGCGCCCGCTACGAGGAGGTCTGCGGGGTCCCGATCGTGCGCAAGTACGGCTGGCACCTGTCGCAGATGTTCGAGGCGATGGAGGAGGGCCAGCTCACGGCCCTGTACGTGATCGGGGAGAACCCGGCCTCGTCCGAGGCCGACGTCGGCAAGGCCCGCAAGCTGATGGCCAACCTCGACACGCTGATCGTGCAGGACATGTTCATGACCAGGACGGCCGAGATGGCCGAGGTCGTCTTCCCCGCGTCGAACTCGGCGCTCGAGTCCGAGGGTTCGGTCACCAACAGCGAACGTCGCGTCCAGCGCGTTCGCAAGGTGCTCGAGCCACCGGGCGACGCGAGGGACGACATCTGGATCATCGGGCAGATGGCCAAACGCCTCGGGCACGACTGGGGCGAGGTCACGCCGCGCTCGGCGTGGGACGAGCTCCGGAAGGTCTCGCCGATGCACGCCGGCATGACCAACGAACGCCTAGACGAGGGCGATGGACTCCAGTGGCCGTGCTGGGACGAAGACCATCCCGGGACCAAGTTCCTGCACGCGCGGCTGTGGGAGGAGGACCCTGACAGGCGCGGCCCCAAGGCGCCGTTCAGCGTGACGCCGTTCGAGCCGCCGGTCGACGAGCTCACCGAGGAGTTCCCTCTCCGTCTGACGACGGGCCGCCGACTGGACTCGTACAACACCGGCGTGCAGACCGGCGGGTACACCTCGCCGCTGCGGCGAGGGGAGACGATCGACGTCTCGCCCGAGGACGCGCAACGGCTCGGGGTGGCCGACGGTGAGGTCGTCCGGGTCACGTCGCGGCGCGGAGCCGTCGACGCGCCCGTCCGGGTCGACCGCGGCCTCAGGCCGGGACTCGTCTTCATGACGCTGCACTTCCCCGACCAGGTCGACACGAACGTCCTGACGATCGACGCGACCGATCCGAAGTCGGGCACGGCCGAATTCAAGGCGAGCGCCGTCCGGATCGAGAAGATCGCCGAACCGGTGGGGGCCTAGGCCGAGGTGGACCTCGTCCTGCCCGACGCGGCACCCACCGACGACGAACGCGCAGCCGTCGACGCCGTCCTGGGCCCGGCGACCTCGGGTTGGGCCGGAGGCGAGCGCGCGATCGAGTTCGAGGGTCGCGTGGCGCGGGGCGGCCACGAGGCGCGTGAGCGACGCCACCTGCTCCTGCCGGCGCTCCATGCGCTCCAGTCGCGCGCCGGTTGGATCAGCCCCGGCGGCCTCCGGTACGTGTGCGAGCGGCTGACGGTCCCGCCCGCCGAGGCCTACGGCGTCGCCACCTTCTACGCGATGTTCTCGGTGGAACCCCGGCCGTCATCCGTCCTGCACGTGTGCGACGACATCGCCTGCCGGGTCGCCGGCGCGGAGACGCTGATCGCCGGCCTGGAGCGCGAGCTCGGACCCGAACGCGTGAACCAACTCGTCCGGAGCCCGTG
This sequence comes from Actinomycetota bacterium, assembly GCA_049587975.1. Classification (GTDB taxonomy): domain Bacteria; phylum Actinomycetota; class UBA4738; order UBA4738; family HRBIN12; genus DASSJM01. The sequence continues at coordinate 20,566 of JBAVEY010000032.1, forward strand.
CCTCGGCATGTGCGAGCGAGCACCCGCCGCCCTGGTGCAGACGTTCGGCGAGGCCGCGAGCGACGTGTCGATCGGCTCGGTCTCGATGGGGTCCGTCGAGCCGTTCCTGCACGGCGGGCCTTGGACGATGATGAGCGGCGCGGAAGCCTCGGAGGCGGTGCCGCAGATCCGCGGAGACCGCCAGGGGCTCCGGCTGCTCCGGCGGGTCGGCGTCGTCGACCCCTCCTCGATCGACGACTACCGCGCGCACGGCGGGTACGAGGCGCTCCGGCGCGCGGCCGAGCTCGGGCCCGAGGGCGTGATCCGGGAGCTCAAGGACGCGATGCTGCTCGGCCGTGGCGGTGCGGCGTTCCCGGCGGGCGTGAAGTGGGAAGCGGTCGCGAACCAACCCGTGCATCCGCACTACTTCGTCTGCAACGCGGACGAGTCCGAGCCCGGGACGTTCAAGGACCGCGTCCTGATGGAAGGCGATCCGTTCGCCGTCCTCGAGTCGCTCACGATCGCCGGGTTCGCGACCGGCTCCGAGAAGGGCTTCATCTACATCCGCGGCGAGTATCCACTCGCCACCAGGATGCTCGAGGGAGCCATCGATCAGGCCTACGCGCACGGGTTCCTCGGGGCCGACGTGATGGGGGAGGGGTTCGCGTTCGACGTCGAGCTGCGGCGCGGCGCCGGCGCCTACATCTGCGGCGAGGAGACCTCGCTGTTCAACTCGATCGAGGGTAAGCGCGGAGAGCCACGCAACAAGCCGCCGTTCCCCGTCGAGCGCGGCGTGTTCGGCAAGCCCACCGGGATCAACAACGTCGAGACGCTCGTGAACGTGCTGGAGATCCTTCGCACCGGCGGACCCGAGTACGCGCAGATCGGGACGCCGGACTCGACGGGGCCGCGCCTGTTCTGCCTCTCGGGCTGCGTCGAACGCCCCGGCGTCTACGAGGTCGAGCACGGGGCCACGCTCCGGGAGGTGCTCGAGCTCGCCGGCGGCGTTCGAGGCGGCAAAGCGCTGAAGGCGGTGCTGCTCGGCGGGGCGGCCGGGTCGTTCGTTACGCCGGACGACCTGGATCTGAGGCTCACGTTCGAGGACACGCGCGCAGCCGGCGTGACCCTCGGGTCGGGAGTCGTGATGGCGTTCGACGAGGACGTGGACCTCGCCGACATCGTCCTGCGGATCGCGGCCTTCTTCCGCGACGAGTCGTGTGGGCAGTGCGTCCCCTGCCGGGTCGGCACGGTTCGGCAGGAAGAGGCGCTGACCCGCCTGATCGCCGGCCGGCGGGCGAACGGCTCGCGCGACGACGAGCTTGCCCTGATCGGCGAGATCGGGCAGGTGATGCGGGACGCGTCGATCTGCGGGCTCGGGCAGCTGGCGGCGAACGCGGTCGAATCGGCGATCCACCGGCTGAGGCTCTTCGACGGTGCGGCGTCGTGACCGTCACCCCGCTCGCGCCGCCGAAACGCATCGTCGAGATCGCGGTCGACGGCAAGCCCGTCCGCGTGCCCGAGGGCTCGACGATCCTCGATGCGTTGCGAACGCAGGGCGTCGACACGCCCACCCTCTGCTTCGCCGACAACCTGACGCCCGTGAACGCCTGCCGGGTCTGCGTGGTCGAGCTCGAGGGTTCGCGCGTGCTCGTCCCGTCGTGCGCCCGCAAGGCCGAGCCCGGCATGAAGGTCAAGACCGATTCCGAACGCGTCCGGCTCTCGCGCCGGATGGTGCTCGAGTTCCTGGGCTCGAGCGTCGACGTCTCGCTCACAGGCTCGGAGGTCGACCGTTGGCAGCGCGATTACGGCGCCGATCCGTCCCGCTACGGTCCCGAGGCCGAACCGGCGGGCGCGCGGGAGCGCGACGTGCGGCACGCCGGCCACCACCACGCCCCGAGCGGCGACGAGGCGGAGACCGTCCACCAGCCCGTCAAGGTCGACAACGACCTGTACGTCCGCGACTACTCTCGATGCATCCTCTGCTACAAGTGCGTCGAGGCCTGCGGCGTCGACGCGCAGAACACGTTCGCCATCGCGGTCGTCGGGCGCGGGTTCGACGCCCGGATCTCGACCGAATTCGACGTGGGCCTGCCGGATTCCGCGTGCGTGTACTGCGGCAACTGCATCGGCGTGTGCCCGACCGGTGCGCTGATGTTCACGAGCGAGCACGAGATGCGCGAGGCGGGCACCTGGGACAAGTCCAGGCAGACGGTCACCGAGACGATCTGCCCTTACTGCGGGGTCGGATGCGACCTCGAGGTCCACGTGCAGGACAACTCCATCGTCAAGGTCACCTCGCCGTGGGACAACGATGTGACGAGCGGGCACCTGTGCATCAAGGGCCGTTTCGGCTTCCAGTTCGTGCAGAACCGAGCGCCCGAGCCGCCGCCGGGAGCCTCGCCTGGTTGAGGTCGCGGGCGTCGTCCTCGCGGGCGGGCGCTCGATCCGGTTCGGCCGCGACAAGCTCGCCGAACCCTATCGCGGCATCCCGATGCTGCAGCACGCCGTGCTCCGGCTCGCCGAGCTGTGTTCGGAGGTGATCGTCGTCCTCGGTCCCGATGCGCCCCCACCGCCGATGCCGGTCGGCGTCCCGGTCCGCATCGCGCGAGACGCAACCGCGGAGGAGGGGCCGCTCGCCGGGGCGCACGCTGGGCTGCTCGCCACCGCCGCTGACGTCGCGCTCGTGACCGGTGGCGACATGCCCGACCTGCAGCTGCGCGTGCTGCTCGAGATGCTGCACGTCGTCGACGACTCGGGGGTCGACGCCGTTGCGCTGCAGGACGGCGAGCGCTACCGGCCGCTGCCGTGCGTCGTCCGGACCGCGGCAGCGGCCGATGCGTCGCACGCGCTGTTGCACGCGGGCCAACGCGCGCTCAGCGATCTGCTCGGCGCGCTCCGGCTCGCGGTGATCGACGAACCTACGTGGCTCGCCCTGGATCCGGGGCGCCGAACGCTCTTCGACGTCGACACGCCTTCCGATCTCGGCGAGTGATCCCGGCGTGTCCCTGCTGCGAAGCAGGGGTATCGAGGAGGCACGATGCGACGCGAGCAGATCGACCGGACGAGGCCCCCGAGGAAACGCAAGCTCCCGGAGATCCTCCCGCTCGATCCTGGTGATCCGGTCATCGTGCACGCGAAGGAGCTCATCGACAAGCGGATGCCGCCGCGTCGTCGCGCAGCGTAGGCGTCTCAGTCGCCGCTCGACAGGGCGCGACGGCACCGGTCGGCCAGCGCCGTGGCCCCCTTGGCCTCGGCGAGCTCGAGTGCCTCCTCGATGACTCTGGCCGCTGTCTCGGGCTCGCGGCTTCCGAGCCATCTCGCCAAGGCGATCCGCGTTTCGACACGCCAGGGCGACATGTCCGTCTCGTCGATCAACTCCACTGAACGCCGGAGGTGATCTCCTGCGGAGGGGTCCCCGCGGGCGGAGAGCACCAGACCTCGTGCCCTCTGGATCCCGACCTGCGTGTGGTGGTCGTCAGGGGAGCCCGTGCGCTCTGCGAGCTCGATCCAACGGTCGGCCTCCGTCAGGTTGCCGCGCTCGACCTCCAGCTCGGCGAGCATCGTCGCATGGGTGGACAGGAACGCCGTCTCGCCCAGGGACTCGAGCGCCTCGCAGCTCTCGCGCAGGATCTCCGCCGCCGCCACCGGATCGCCGGCGAGCCATTCGTTGCGGCCCGCGTTCTGCGCGGCCGCCCAGTACTCGATCGTTAGTCCAAGCTCCTGTGCGAGCTCGCGACCGTGCGAGATCATCACTCGCGCCCGCTCGAAGGAGCCCTGCAGCGAATACATGGTTCCGACGCTGCGCTCGACCGACGATTCGAGGCGGTGGTTTCCGGTCGCTCGGGCTTCGGCCAGGATCGCCTCGCTCTGAGCGATCCCCGCGGGCAGCGCGGTCGGTCCAAGGGCGTTGCACGCGCTCATGAGGCTGAGAAGCTCGCCCTCCGTCACGCGATCGCCGGCCGCTCGCGCATGGGCGATCGCGCGCTCGACCGACCCGCGTGCCTCCTCGACGTGCTCCTCGAACCACTGTGCGAACGCGATCGCCGACCAGGCCAGGGCTTGACCCCGATCGTCCCCTGCGGCCTCGAAGACGGCGATCGCTCGCTCGGCCTGCTCCTTGATCGTCGCGATCTTCGCCTCCGGGCTGCCCAGCAGCTGGACCGTCGCCATGGCGCATCGAGCGTACGCAGCCGCGCGTTCGTTCCCTGCCGATTCCGACCGGGCGATCGCGTCGGTTAGGAGCGCCCTGGCGTCGGGGATCGAGCCCGCGTCCGCCAGGGCGAACCCCAGGACCCACGCGATCTCGAGCCGCTCCGGGTCGTCGGGATCGCGCAGGTCGATCGCGTGCCGAAGGAGGCTCACGGCCGTCGGCGGGTCGCCTCGCTCCGCGGCCCGGACGCCAGCCGCGCGCAGATGCTCGAACGCCGAACGCGCGAGGCGTTCGGTGTGCTCATCGTGCAGTCCGAGATCGGCACGCATACGGTGCGCCTGCTCGAGGTGGTACCCGATGAACTCATCGACCTCCGAGGTGCGTTCGCCAAACGCGCTCTGCAGGTGGTCGGCGAACGCCTCGTGGAGCGCCGCGCGTTCCGCCTTCGGGATCGCGTCGTAGGCCGCGTCCCGAAGCAGGATGTGCCGGAACCGAAGCCCCCAACCTCCGCCGGCGTCCGACGGGCTCGGCCGGACGACGTCCTTGAGCAGGAGCCTCCCCAGACGCTCGTGCAGGTGAGCGTCGCTCTCGTCGGGAACGAGCGCGGCCACCGCCGAACGGTCGAACACCTCGCCCACGACCGCCGCGGCTTCGACGACCCGCCGCTCCTCGGGGGAGAGCCGATCCAAGCGCGAGGAGAGGAGAGCGGAGATGGCCGGCGGGACCTGCACGGTGGACAGGTCGACCGTGGCGACCCATCCGGCGTCCTTCTGCACGAGGACCGCGTCGTCGGCCAGCATCGACAGCATCTCCTCGACGAACAGCGGATTCCCGCTGGCTGCGGCGCGGATGCGCTCGCGGATCTCGTGCGTCAGGGCGGGATGTCCGAGCAGGTTCTCGATCAGCGCGTCCGCTTCGGGTTCGGAGAGCGGCTCGAGATGAACGCTCGTCGCGTTGCGCTGGCCGCCGCCCCAACCGGGGTGCTCCTCCAGGAGCTCGGGACGCGCCATGCAGACGATCAGGATCGGGACGTCGCGGGACCATGTGGCCACGTGCTCGATCACGTCGAGCAGCGTCGGCTCCCCCCAGTGGATGTCGTCGAACACCGCGACGACGGGCCGCCGCCGGCCGAGCGCCTCGAGGAACCGCCGGACCGCCCACGGCGGCTCGACCGGCCCCGAGCCGTCGAGGCCGAGCAGGCCCGCGAGATGCGCCACCACGGTCTCGCCGTCCGGTGTGCCCTCCAGGAGCGCGCGGAGCTCGGCCCGCGCGCGCTCGGGAGGGTCGTCCTCCGAGATGCCCGCGGCCTGGATCGCCATCTCCGCGATGGGCCAGAACGTGATGCCCTCGCCGTAGGACAGGCACCGGCCCGAGAGCACCTGCGCCCGATCGCCGATCGCGGAGATGAACTCCAGGACCAGCCGCGACTTTCCGATCCCGGCCGGACCCATCACGGTGAACAGGTGGCACGCGTCCTCTGTGGTCACAGCCTCGAACGCGTCCAGCAGCATGCGCAGCTGCAGGTCGCGCCCGACCATCGGTGAGTCGAGCCGGCGTTCGTGACCCGCCACGCCCGTTCGGACCGACAGGAGCCGGTACGCGCCGACGGCCTCGGCCTTGCCCTTCACGGCGAGCGGGTCGACGGGTTCGGCCTCCACCGCGTCCCGCGTGAGCCCGAACGTGTCCTCGCCGATCAGGATCTCGCCCGGCTCCGCCGCCTGCTCGAGGCGCGCGGCGGTGTTGACGGCGTCGCCCGTGACCAGCGCCTGGCCTCCGGAAGGATCGCCCGCGACCACGGGTCCGGTGTTGACGCCGATCCGGGTCTGCAGGGTGACGGACCACTCGCGTTCGAGGTCATCGTTCAGTTGCGCGAGCGCGTCCCGCATCTCCCCGGCGGCGCGGACGGCCCGGAGCGCGTCGTCCTCGTGCAGGACCGGGATCCCGAACACGGCCATCACGGCATCGCCGATGAACTTCTCGACCGTGCCGCCATGGGACTCGAGCACGCCCTGCATCCGGTCGAAGTAGCGCGACATCACCGTGCGCAGGGATTCGGGGTCCAGGCGCTCGCCGAGGGCGGTCGAGCCGGTCACGTCGCAGAAGACGACCGTGACGGTCTTGCGCACCTCGCGCGTGGGCGGCGCGGGCGTGTCGAGCCTAGTGCCGCAGTCGGAGCAGAACTTCGCGCCCTCGGCGTTCGCGTGCCCGCAGCTGGGACAGTCGACCACGGGCGAAGTCTAGGCGGGGCGGTAGGGTCGAGGCGGGATGCACGAGCCGATCCGGATCGGGGGCGTCGAGGTGTCGGTCGTGTGTGAAGGCTACGCGCCGCTGGAGCTTTCCCACGAGATGCCGGGTGCCGAGATCGACTGGGACGCCGAACGCGCCCGGCACCCTTGGGCCTTCGTCGACGAGCGTTCGTGGCCGTGGCACGTCCACGCGTTCGCCCTGCGGACGCCGGGCGGTGTCGTCCTGGTCGACGCCGGGGTGAGTCCGTTCCCGCCCGTCGGCCCCTGGGCCCAGCACACGCCGCTCGAGGAGGCGCTCCGGGTCGCGGGCGTCGACCCTGCCGAGGTCCGCATGGTGCTGCACACGCACCTGCACGCCGATCACGCGGGCGGTTCCGTCGTGGACGGCGAGCCCCGGTACCCGAACGCCGTTCACGTCGTGCATCCCGCGGACTGGTTCCGCTCCGTGGGGACGGAGCATCCGAACTGGGCTCGCGGCGCGATGGAGCGGCTGTTCGAGCTCAGGATGGTCGACCTGGACGCCGAGGACCGCGAGGTGTGGCCCGGCGTGCGGGTGGTGCATTCGCCCGGGCACACGCCGGGACACCGGTCGGTGGTGTTCGAGCACGGCGAACGATCGATGCTGTTCACCGGCGATCTCCTGCACACGCCGATCCAGGTCGCGCTGCCGGAGCACCCGTCCGGTCACGATGTCGACCCGGACGAGGCGTGCGGGTCTCGGGTTCGACTCGTAGACCAGGCGCGAGGCGGGCGGTGGACCTTAGCGGTGAGCCATTTCGCCCGCCCCTTCGGGCGGGTGGGCCCGGCGGGTTGGGTCGAAGGGCCATCGTCGAAGGGCTGATGCCGGAACCCTCCCGCCCGGGGTAGATTCCTCCATGAAGAGCGGGCCTCGCCCGGGTCCCGCCGAGCGCGGACCGGCGAGGTCCCCGCGTATCAAACCCTCGGACCCTCGGAAAGGACCTCGCATGCCGCGTCGTGTCCTCATCATGGGAGCCGCCGGGCGCGACTTCCATAACTTCAACGTCGCCTACCGAGACGACCGCCGCTACGAGGTCGTGGCCTTCACCGCGACCCAGATCCCGTTCATCGACGACCGGACCTACCCGGCCAGCCTCGCCGGCGAGCGCTACCCGGAGGGGATCCCGATCCACGACGAGGGCGAGCTCACCCAGCTGATCAAGGACGAGCGGATCGACGACGTGGTGTTCAGCTACTCGGACGTGAGCCACACGTACGTGATGCACAAGGCCAGCCAGGTCCTGGCCGCCGGCGCGAACTTCGTCCTGCTCGGGCCGCGCGAGACGATGCTGAAGTCGACGGTTCCGGTCGTCGCGGTGTGCGCCGTCCGCACGGGTTCGGGCAAGAGCCAGACGACGCGAGCGATCGCCGAGACGCTGAAGGATGCCGGCAAGCGCGTGGTGGCCGTCCGTCACCCGATGCCGTACGGGAACCTGGAGGCGCAGCGCGTGCAACGGTACGCGACGCTCGAGGACCTCGAGCGGTACGACACCACGATCGAGGAGCGCGAGGAGTATGAGCCCCACATCACGTCGGGCACGATCATCTACGCGGGTGTGGACTACGGGGACATCCTCGAGCAGGCGCAGGCGGAGTGCGACGTGCTTCTGTGGGACGGGGGGAACAACGACCTGCCCTTCTACGCGCCGGACGTGCACATCGTGGTCGCGGACCCCCTCCGCGCTGGTCACGAGATGAGCTACCACCCGGGCGAGGCCAACCTGCGGATGGCCGACGTGATCGTGGTCAACAAGATGGACTCGGCCTCGGTCGAGCAGGTGAGCGCGCTGCTGGGCACGATCGGTGAGGCGAACCCGCGGGCGACGATCGTCGAGGCGAACAGCCGAGTGACGGTGGACGACCCGGACCTGATCGGTGGCAAGCGCGTGTTGGTGGTCGAGGACGGGCCGACGCTCACGCACGGCGAGATGAAGTTCGGCGCCGGGGTGGTCGCCGCGCGCGCGCAGGGCGCGACCGAGATCGTCGACCCGCGGCCCTGGGCGATCGGCACGATCGACGAGACGTTCCGCAAGTACGACGTGGGTCCGGTGCTTCCGGCCATGGGCTACTCGGACGGCCAGCTCGCCGAGATGGAGAAGATCATCGACTCGGCCGACGCCGACGTCGTCGTGATCGGCACACCGATCGACCTGCGTCGCGTGATCGAGATCCGCAAGCCCG
>JBAVEY010000033.1:0-6022 GCA_049587975.1 Actinomycetota bacterium
CGCAGCGGGCTGATTCCGGCGGGAGGAGGGTTCGCACTTCGGCGATCGCGCTGCTTCTGATGGTCACGGCTTGTACCCACGAGCCCAGTTCTTGTGAGCAGCGCGCCAGGGCGGTCGCTTCGTGGCAAAGACTCAAGAACACAGCGGTGCTGACGATTGAGCGCAACTAGAACGCGTCCCCTATCGCCCCATGGGTCGCGGCCTATAAGGCGTTGAGGACCGACGTTGAGGGCATGATGGAAGGGGCACCGGAGGCTGTCGACGACGAGGCCGCGAACGCCCAGACGGCGATCGATGAATTGAACGCCCTCTTGGCGTCGAACGACGCTGACTCCAGAGAGAATCGGTCACGTCTTAGTCGTCTCATCGCGCTCTTCCATAGAGCTCTTGCCTCGCTCTTCCGGTCAATGGATGCCGCCTGTGCGACATCTGCGAACACTTCGAGTACAACAGAGTCCTAAGCAGAGCGTGGACGCGTGACACCGGTCACGCGACGGGAACATACATCTAACCAACCCGCGCGGCTGTGCGGGTGCGGCTATGTGCCCCGGACCCTCGCGGTGATCGATAACGTGAACGGCCGCTAGACCACCTGACGGCGCGTCTCTATCCCGTACCACACACATCCGACGACAACGAGTGCCACTCCGATGAGGAGCCACGGCCACGGACTCCACTCATCGGTGCACGAGCGTTCCGTGCCGGTCGTCGTGCAAACGATCCCCGGTCCCGCCCGGTTCAGGAACGCCACGTACAGCAGCGGAAGACCAAGTCCGGACACGAGTCCGGTTAGGCCCACACGCGCCTGTGGGCGCCGTGCGAGAACGACGGTTGCTACTGCAGCCACTGCAAGCACGAGCACACCGATCGACAAGGCTGCGAGAATCCCCAACGCATAGCCTGCCCCGACGGCTGCCCACGCGATGAACCAAGGCATGCCAGCTCGCGTCGCGGAATTCATCCCCTCAATCTTCTTCCTGCGCTTCGATCTCGGCCAGCATCGCGCCGCGTTCGTAAGCCCTCATATGTTCCCAACGTGACGCCGGTCACCCAACCCATACATGGGCCAGGACTGGCCTCGTGGCGGCGTAGGCTCCTGCAATGCGTCCCGACGAGCTCGAGCGCCGGCTCCGTGAACGCCTGGACGCTCTCGGCCCGGCTCCCCGCGCCGAACTCCTCCACGTCCTGATGCTCCCCGACTTCGATCGCGCCGACCGGATCGGCGAGTTCTGGAGTTACCCGCAGAGCCGCACCTTCGCCGAACTCCTGATCGGCTGCGAGGAGGACCGGACGTTTGCTCACCGCTTGCATCGAGTCGCGCCAGCCGAGCCCCACCGCCAATCGAGCCGAAGGGGGCGGCCGGCGAAGGCCGCCCCCTTGGTGTGAATCGGATCAGTGAGAGACCGTGAAGATGTCAGCCTCGCCCAGCGGCGGACCGGGGGAGTTCCGCCCGTCGGTCCACACCGGATAGTCGAGATTCTTGGCCGACGCGTCCAGGCCGTTGTAGTCCCCGATGAACGAACCCGAGGAGAAAAACGCGTTGTTCGGGTTCCACGACGCTGTGCTGATGTCGAAGTTCGCCGGAGCGAAACTGAGCGAGTTCGTGATCAGCTCCCACGTCTCAATCAGCGTGTTGCTCGGGTCGTTGCGATTGTCGTACCAGATGACGTGGATGCCTCCGCTCTTGTCGACCGAGACCCACGGGAAGAACTGGTCCCCGGGTGCGGCGGAGGTCGAGGACGCATCGTGCGACACGTTCTGCATGTCCTGCCATGTGGCCCCGTAATCGGTGGAGAAGGTTCCCGTAATGTCGGCCCCAGACGAAGCAGAGTTGACGTTGTTCTGGACCACGTAGACCAGGGCGCCCAGTTGCGGGCTGAAATCCATCGACGGCGACAGCGGGATCCGGGCATTCTTGTTCGGTAGCAGGTCGCCCAGGTCCGGGTTGTCCGACCACTGCCCGGGCTTATCGATCTGCACCTGCGGACCGAAGGACGCGCCGCCGTCCGTGCTCCGCTTGAACAGCAGCGCCCGGTCGAACGACGTGTTGCAGTCCTCCGAGGCATAGGAGATGTCGAGCCCGCCCTGGTCGTCCACGACGGGAACCGCCCACTGGTTCGCAGTATCCCCCTCGCCATTGCCACCGGGGTTGTCCGGGACCACGGAGGTGTAGCTCCACAGGGTGTCCCGAAGGTCGGTGTCGTTGTTGGGGTCGACGTCGTCCGTGTAGGCGAGCTGCACCGGGCAATAGTCGCTGAACCCAGTGGGCTCCATGTGGAACTTGATAAACGTGATGTACAGCCGGCCGTAGAAGGGGCTGGAGGGGTTGTTGTCGATCGCGAGGAGTTCCTTGTCGAAGAACAGCGACGGGTCGAAGTCCCCCAGGTCGCTGTCGAAGTTGGTGATCACCTGCGAGCTGAAGCGTGCACCGGTCCAGTGATCTCCATTGTCCGTCGACTGGATGACCTGGATCTCCGACTCGGGGTGGACCCGCATGAAGCACAGCTGGGCGGCGTAAAACGCGCTGTCGCGAGCGCTGTACACCACGGTGGGGTCACCGCCGCTGCAGAAGTCCCCTGTCTCCGGGACCCTGGGGGTCAGGAACACGGTGCTCCAGGTCTTCCCGAAGTCGTGGGTCGTATAGATCGCCAGGCCCCCGTTGACATAGTCGTTCGAAGCGGCCACCGCAGTGCCGGGTGAAGCCGTGTTGAACGCCACCGCCGTCTCGTTCTGCGGCATCTTGGGGATGGTGGGTTCCGTCGTCATGTCGATGTTCTTAAACTTTGGCTTTTTCACCGACGGCCCACGTGACGTGAAGATCGTCCCCCGGTGGACAGGCACGTGCGTGGCCTGGGCCTGCCGAACGCCCTCGGTGAGGTAGGCCCTCACTCCGTTCGAGATTCCGCCCGGGTACCTCTGCACGTGCTTTACCCAGCGCGGCGTGTTGCGGTGATGCTTCCCGGTCGCAGCCTGGGATCCGATGGCAAACATCACCATGCTGGCCATCACCACGAGCACGAGCGAGATCCGCACAACGCGTCTCATGAGCGCCTCCTCATGTGGGAAAGAATCATGTAGAAAGGACATGTAGGAAAGGACGCGACGGGGTGTCGCGAGACAAGACTCGGGGAGTCCACTCTCACCCCCCTCCCGGCGTTCGGCGACCGCTGGGTTTGGCCGAACGCTCTCCCCGCATCGTGGGTATCCTCAGGAGTCTAGCCCGCAGCCATCCCGCAATGCGAACCGGCTCCGATGGTGCGCTCCCAGCCCAGGATCGACCCATGAGCCGGTTTTAGGGAGATGGCCCGGCCCGTGCGACCGGCCCGTCCTAGTCCACTCTGCGCCACGTTCCACATGGTGGTCGAGGGCTCCCGACGCAGATGATCGGAGGCTCCGGCCGATGCTGCGGGTCGGCCCTTCACCGGGAGGAAGGAAGAAGCGCCGGGACGCCCCGGAGGACCGCTTCGTTGGGCACGCGCAGCGCCGTGCCCACCTGAGAGAAGTACGGTCCCGGCGCAGTTCATGACTTCTTCGTCGTCCGCTTCGCCGTCGTGGGCTTCTTCGGCGCGGCGGCTCCGAACAACTCCGGGTTGGCCTTGACCACCGGATCGTCGTCGGGGAGCTCGTCGCCTGCGTGGACGATGACCTCCACGTCGTCGACCGAGGTGACGAACGAATCCGTCGCCGTCGGCATCAGGAGGTCTCTCGAGCAGCTAGGCCGTGGCGCTGAGGATCGCGCCGAAGTCCCCAGGAGCCCGATCCACCGCATCTTCCGTGCCTATGGGCCTCCAGTCGCATCTTGTGGGATAGGAGGGGTGACACTCCTCACTACTACACACACAGCCCTTTACGACCGGGGTGTCCACCCCCTACCCACCCCTACCTCACGCACGCAGGCAGGGATGGGGTGGGGGAGCGAGGACGATCGAGGATCGTATGCCTACCCACCCAGGCAACTACTACTATCCATCACCCCCGTTACTCAGGTGTGACTCACACCCCGTCTGACCTGCAACGATAGAGCCTGAACATCCCTGCCTGGCAGCCGGTCTAGATCACGCGTCGCCGGGTTCCGGCCCGTAGGTCGCGATCACCACGCCGGTCCCGGTGGTCTGGGTGCCGAGGAGCCGGAACCTCGCCGGCGCGCCACCCTCGGGGAACAGGCGGCGCCCCGAACCCAACGTGAGCGGGTGGATCAGGAGCCGGAACTCGTCGATCAGTCCGCGACCCATCAACGCCTGGACCAGCTGACCGCTGCCGAGGATGACGAGGTCCTCCTCCAACCGTCCCTTCAGCCCGGGCACCGTGTCGTCCGCCTCACCGCGAAGGAGCGTCGAGTTGCGCCAGGGCAGCGGCTCCTGGAGCGTCCTGGACGCCACGAACTTCTGCCCGTGGTTGAGGACGTTCGCGAACGGGTCGTCGTCGGGCCGGTCGGGCCAGACCGTCGCGAAATGCTCGTAGGTCCGCCGCCCGAACAGGAAGCTGGCGCCGCGCGACCCGCCCTCCTTCGCCGGCTCCGCCATCACCGGATCGAAGTAGGGCACCGCCCACCCGCCGTGCGCGAAGCCACCGCTCCGGTCCTCCTCGACGTCGCCGGGTGCCTGCATCACGCCGTCGAGGGTGAGGTTCTCGCTCACGAGGATCCTGGCCATCGCCTCGGTCTTCCCCATCGAGAGCGTGGCTCAACCCGCACGCTCGGCGTTCCGTCCGTCGAACCCGGTGGACTCCGAACGTTAGGTGAAATCGCGTTCGGCCGCTCCGGGCGGGCCGACGCGACCGAACCGCCAGATCGCGAGGAAGTAGAGCGCGGGAACCGCGGCGTAGATCGCCCGGCTCGCGCCCGGGGCGGCGCTCGCGACGGCGATCGCGATCAGGTACGCCGTCGCGGGCACCGCGACGAGCAACACCCCGGCCCGGCGCGATGCCTGGTCGATGGGCTCGTACAACAGATGCGGTCGCCCGGTCCCGTACCACCAGATCCAGAGCCGTGTCGCCGCGACCGCCACCAGGAGGAACCCGTACATGCGCAGCGCGACGGCGGCGTCCTCGTAGCGAGCGATCAGCGAGGCACCGAAGGGGATCACGCAGAGCGGGAGCAGGTACAGGATGTTGAGCCAAACGAGGGGACGGTCCGTCAGCCGGATGTGCGCGAACAGGTCCCGGTGCCCCGCCCACGAGATCGCGACCACGACGAAGCTGATGATGAACGCGAAGAACGACGGGCCGACCTCGCTCAACGCCTCGCGGAGCGTCTGGCCCCCAGACAACTCCGGGACGTGGATCTCGAGCACGAGCAGCGTGATGATGATCGCGAAGACGCCGTCGGTCAGGGTCAGGACGCGCGACGGATCGTGGTCGCGCTCGTAGCTCCGACGGATGCGTTCATCGTCCACGTCGACCTCCCGGCTTCAGCCTCCGCTGACGTCGGCATCGTAGTTGTCGATGCGGGGACCAACGTGGAAGCCGCTCAGGTATCGTCGCGGTCCAAGCTCCGAGGAGGAACGATGGTTCATCTGCGGGTTCCACCGGACGACCCCGAGGCCGGCACGGACGTCGCCCCCGCGTACACCCAACGGCTGGACCTCGAGCCGATCCCGAAGTTCACGATGCCCGAGCACGGCGCGCGGCCCGACGTCGTCTACCGGCTCATCCACGACGAGCTTCTGCTCGACGGGAGCTCCCGGTTGAACCTCGCGACGTTCGTGACGACCTGGATGGAGCCCGAGGCCGACCGCCTGATGGCCGAGGCGTTCGACAAGAACATGATCGACAAGGACGAGTACCCGCAGACCGCCGAGTTCGAGCGCCGCTGCGTGAACATGGTCGCCCATCTGTTCCACGCCCCCGAGGACGGCGACGCCGTCGGCGCGTCGACGATCGGCTCGAGCGAGGCGGTCATGCTCGCCGGGCTCGCGCTGAAGTGGCGGTGGCGGGCCCGCCGGACCGCGGCGGGGAAGTCGACCGACAGGCCGAACCTGATCCTCGGCTCGAACGTGCAGGTCGTGTGGGAGAAGTTCTGCCG
>JBAVEY010000034.1:0-14897 GCA_049587975.1 Actinomycetota bacterium
CCCCGCATGCCAGCCGGCCCGCCACGCGACGCGGTCGAGGTCGCTCGCGAACGTCCCCTGCAGGCGCGCCTTCGCGACGGCTCGTGCCCGGTCGTCACCGGGGACGGCATCCAGCATCGCGCCCATCGAGCGCTCGGTGGCATCCGATGCGGCCAGGTGGGCGTCCGCCGACTCGAGGAACGCATCGAGCTCGTCCATCGGGACGGCCCCCCGCCCGCGCGGCTCTCGCCGCAGGTAGTCGACACCGGCCTCGGCCGCGGGCAGGCCCAGCCGATCGATCGTCGCCTGAAGGACCTCGTCGTCGGGCATGATCCACTCGGCCCCGAGCTCGGCGATCTCGCCGTTCTCGAGCTCGAGGGATAGCACCCGTCCCCCGACCCGCTCGCGCGCCTCGAGGACCACCACCGAGAGCCCGGCGTCCAGGAGCTCGAGGGCGGCGGCCAGCCCCGCAAAGCCGGCCCCGATGACCACGACGTCTGCCACCTTCCGCACGCTCCGCGCTAGATTGGCTTGCGTAGCCCGAGGGCCCTATGGTACCCAGGGCCTTGAACGGCCACTCAATCCTGAGGAGGCACGAGCCATGGCACGAGACGCTCGCGAGGCTCCCGCTCACGGGCTGAGCCGGCGAGACTTCCTGAAGACCTCGGCTGGGGCGGCCGTCGCCCTCCCAGCCGCCGCCGAGATCCTGGCCGCCTGCACCAAGCCCGGCACCACGTCATCCGGGGACCTGCCGTACAAGCTCGCCCGTCCCGAGAACCCGGTGACCCTACCGATGAACGGCGACCCGATCCCGTCCGACACCCAGATCGAGCAGGGGGCCGATCTCCAGATCCTGAACTGGTCGCAGTACATGTGGAAGTACGTGCTGAACCAGTTCGTCGAGTCCCACCAGGCCGACGGCACCACCTTCACGGCGCCGTCCACGTTCCAGAACATGGACGAGGGCGTAGCGAAGCTGCAGGCCGGTCAGAAGGCCGACGTCTTCTTCCCGACGATCGACGTGATGGGCAAGCTGGTCGCCGCCGACCTCCTCCAACCGCTCAACCACGACCTCATCCCGGCGCTGCAGAAGGACAACTGGAAGGTGTTCCAAGACCCGTACTACGACCAGGGGTGGCGGTATTCCGTCCCCTACACGATCTACACGACCGGGATCGGCTATCGGCGCGACCACATCCCCGACGACGTTATCCACGGGATGGACAATCCGTGGGAGATCCTGTGGGACCCGCAATATTCGGGGAAGGTCGGCGCGTACCCGAGCTACCGCGATGTGATGGCGATCGTGCTGATGAAGAACGGGATCACCGACATGAACACCAGCAAGGAGTCAGACCTGGAGACCGTCCGCAAGGACCTGCTCGCCCTCACGGAGGACGTCGACGTGCGGATCTCCTACAGCGGTGCCTACTCGAAGCTCCCGAAGGACGTGTTCTGGCTCATGACGGCTTGGTCGGGGGACATGGTGGCGGGCTGGGGATACGCCCCGCCGTACGACGAGGCGGCCTACGAGGCCATCGGCTACTGGTTCCCGGCCGACCGCAAGGGCCCGGTCGACAACGACCTGATCGCGATCCCGAAGAACGCCGAGCACCCTGCCCTCGGACACGCGTTCATCAACTACTGGCTCGAGTACCAACACGCGATGGACAACTTCTCCTGGAACGGGTACCAGCCGCCGCAGAACCAGGCGGATGTGAGTTCCCTCACCTCCACGGAGGGCCTGTACTCGGAAATCTCCAACTGGGCGGCGCCGGCGATGTACGTGTCTCCATGGATGCCCGACGCGGTGGTTCGGCAGGAGGATTTCGCCGTCGGTTACCGGGAAGGGCCGCTCACACCCGACGTCGACGACCAGTGGCACGCCGTCTGGGAGGAATTCGTCGCCGGTGCAAAAAGCTAGCGAGCCCACCCGGCGTTCGCGTCGCCGGGCGGGCCGCACCGCCAGGGAGGGCATTCAGTATCCACGCTGGTACTGGCCGTCGTTCGCCCTCCCCGGGATCCTTTGGCTCCTGATCCTTTTCATCCTGCCCCTCTACACCGTCGTCTCCATCGCGTTCGGCACCGTCGACCCGATCTTCCGAGGTCCCCTGCCCGTCTATCAGCCCTGGTGGTGGAGCACCGAGCACTTCGGGGAGACGCTGGGCAAGGTCTTCGGGATCTTCACGCCGGTGTACGTGCACACGTTCGTCTACGTGATCGTGGCGAGCGCGGTGTGTCTCGTGCTCGGCTACGCGGTCGCGTACTACGTGGCGCGCTTCGGCGGCAGGCACAAGGGCCTGTTGCTCGTCCTGCTGATCTCCCCGTTCTGGATCAGCTACCTGATGCGGATGCTCGCGTGGATCAACCTGTTGGACAACGACGGATACATCAACAAGGTCCTCATGTTCGTCAACGTCGTGAACCATCCGGTCGGGTGGCTCGAAGGGCGGCCGCTCACCGTGATCATGGGCCTGGTGTACGGCTACATCCCGTACATGATCCTGCCGCTGTACGGCTTCCTCGATCGCATCGACGCCAGCCTGCTGGAGTCGGGCCGCGACCTCGGCGGGAGCCGCGTCAGCACCTTCTGGCGCGTGACCCTGCCCCTGTCCAAGCCGGGCATCCTGGCCGGGGTGATCATCGTGGCGTTGCCGATGTTCGGCGACTACTACACGAACAACCTCCTGTCGGGTTCGCCGAGGACGACCATGATCGGCAACCTCATCGACGAGGCCTACAACACGACCGGCCAGGGCGGCGAGATGGCCTCGCTGGTGCTCATCCTCATGGTGCTGCTGATCGTGCCGATGCTCTACTACCTGCGGAGCACCCGCCGAACGGCGGAGGCCTCGTGACGCAGGAGACGATCGCGCGCCCCGCGCCGGCCGTTCCCGCGGTCGTACGCGCCCCGCGCCGCCGCTGGTGGCGCGACCCGTGGCGCAAGCCGAGGATCCTGCAAACGGTCACGTGGGCTTACCTGATCTGGTCCCTGGTCCCGCTGACGATCGCGATCGCGATCTCGTTCAACGGCAGCCGCTCCAACAGCATCCTGCACGGGTTCAGCCTCCAGTGGTGGTGGTCGGACCCGGAGGACTCGCTGTGGCACGACCCCGAGCTCCACGCGGCGCTGTTCCAGAGCCTGCGCCTTGGGCTGCTGACGGTGCTCATCTCCGTGCCGCTCGGCGTTGCGTTCGCGCTCGGGATCGACCGCTGGCACGGGCGACCTGCGACCGGCGCGACGTTCCTGATGCTGCTGTCGTTCGTGTTGCCCGAGATCGTCCTGGGCATCTCGCTGTTCCTCGTGTTCCAGCACCTGTTGAAGTTCGTCGAGCTCGGGACGACTGCGCAGATCCTCGGCCTGGTCACCTACCAGATCTCCTATCCGTTCATCATCGTGCGCGCGCGGTTACTCACGATCGGCCGGGAGTACGAGGAGGCGGCCACCGACCTCGGTGCGCCACCACGGCAGGCGATCCGTCGGGTGCTGCTTCCCCTGCTCTACCCGGCGATCTTCGCGAGCGCGGCGCTCGTGTTCGCGGACACGATCGACGACTTCGTGACCGTGAAGTACCTGTCCGGGCCGGCGACCAGCGAGCCGCTGTCCGTCAAGATCTACAACTTCACGCGCGCCGAACCCACCCCGGCCGTCAACGCGGCGGCCACGTTCCTCCTCGTGACGACGACGGTCGCGATCGTGCTCGGGTACTTCGCGTACCGGCGAGCGACCAGGGGACAACGGGCGGGAGGCGTCTCCGAGTTCGCGAACGTCTAGCCGGTGACGTCCGCTGGCGCCGGGGCCGGCGACTCCATCAGGACGCGGAGCGCGTCGGCGGGCAGGTGCACCGAGACCGCCTCGCCCTGCGAGTACGGCAATCCCTCACCTTTGTTCTGGAACCACGCCTGCACCGTCTGCCCCGGGGCGAGGTGCACGATCACCTGCATGATCGACCCCACGTAGACGACACGCTCGACCATCCCGGGCACGCGATTCTGGCCCGTCGTCCCCGCGGGTTCGAGGTGGACACGCTCGGGCCGGATCACCATCTTCACGCCGCCTCGCGTGTCGACGTCGCCCTGGGCCGCCACCAGGTCGAACTCGCCGAGGCGAACCGTCGCGCCGTCGGCCCCGCCGCCCGTGACGTGCGCGTCCATCAGGTTCGATACGCCGAGGAAGTCCGCGACGTACGAGGTCGTCGGCTCCTCGTAGACGTCGGACGGCGACCCGATCTGCTCGACCCGCCCGTTGCTCATCACGGCGAGGCGGTCCGACATGGTGAGCGCCTCTTCCTGGTCGTGCGTCACGTAGATGAACGTGATGCCGATCTCCTCCTGGAGGGCCTTGAGCTCGATCTGGAGCGCCTTGCGGAGCTTGGCGTCGAGCGCCCCGAGCGGCTCGTCCAGCAGCAGCACGGCCGGGTTCAGGATCAACGCCCGAGCGAGCGCGACCCGCTGCTGCTGGCCGCCCGACAGCTGCGACGGCCGGCGGCGCTCCAGGCCCTGGAGCCGCACCAGCTCGAGCGAGTCGGCCACCTTCCTCTTCGCGTCCTGCTTGGAGACGTCCTTGTACCGCAGGCCGAACGCGACGTTCTCGGCGACCGTGAGGTGCGGGAAGAGCGCGTAGTTCTGGAAGACCGTGTTGACGTTGCGCTTGTGCGGCGGCGTCTGCACCATGTCCACACCGTCCAGCAGGATCTGGCCCTCGTCGGGACGCTCGAACCCGGCGATCAGGCGCAGGGTGGTCGTCTTGCCGCACCCGGAGGGGCCGAGGAGCGAGAAGAACTCGCCGGACGGCATCGACAGGTTGATCCCGGCGACCGCCGTGACGTCGGCGAACCGCTTCACGAGATCGACGAGGACGACCTCTCCTCCAGCCATGTCCGCGGAGCATACCCGAGGTCTTGCACGACCGTTCAGGCCTCGTGCCGCGGCAGGGTGCGCGTCAGGACAGGTTCACGTACACCGACTTGCTCTCGAGGAAGTCCTCGACCCCGTGCCTGCCGAGCTCGCGCCCGATCCCGGACTGCTTGTACCCGCCCCAGGGCATCTCGGTGGGCGCGGGCTGCGAGTCATTGATCCAGACGATCCCGGCCCGGAGTGCCCGGGCGGTCACCATCGCCTTCTTCACGTCGTTCGTCCACACGGCCGCGGCCAGGCCGTACTCGTTGTCGTTGGACATCGCCACCACCTCGTCGACCGAGGAGAACGGGATCACCGACATCACCGGCCCGAAGATCTCCTCGCGCGCGATCGTCGCGCCGTTGTCGACGTCCGCGAAGACGGTCGGCGGCACGAAGTAGCCGTTCGCCAGGCGCGCGTCGGCCGGGCGCGCCCCCTGCGTCGCGAGCTTCGCCTCCTTGGTGCCGAGATCGATGTACCGCTCGACCCGCTCCTGCTGCTCGCTGCTCACGAGCGGTCCCATCTCGGTCGCCTCGTCCAGGCCGTCGCCCAGCACGATCCGGGAGGCTCGCTCGACGAACGCGTTCACCGCGTCGTCGTACATCGGCTCCTCCACGTAGATGCGCGTCCCGGCCGAGCAGATCTCGCCCTGGTTCCAGAAGACCCCGTTCGCCGAACCCTCGAACGCGAGCTCGGGATCGGCATCCGCGAACACGATGTTGGGAGACTTCCCCCCGAGCTCGAGGGTCACCCGCTTCAGCGTGTCCGCACCGCTGCGCATGATGATCTTGCCGACCTCTCGGGAACCGGTGAAGGCCACCTTGTCTACCTTCGGACTGGCGACGAGCGGCGCCCCGGCCGTCTCTCCGAACCCGGTGACGACGTGGAACACGCCGCGGGGCAGCCCGGCCTCTTCGAGGATCCTCGGCAGCTCGAGGCACGTGAGGGGCGTCTGCTCGGGGGGCTTGAGGACGAAGGTGCACCCGGCGGCGAGCGCCGGGGCCACCTTCTGCGTGGCCATCATCATCGGGTAGTTCCAGGGCGTGATGCCGACCGCCACCCCCATCGGCTCCTTCCACACCATGAACATCGCGTCGGTCGACAGGTGCTGGGCGTCGCCGTCGATCTTCGTCGCCCAGCCGCCGAAGTACTCGAACATGAACGCGACCTCGTCGATGTCCTCACGCGCCTCACCGATCGGCTTGCCCGAGTCGATGGACTCCATCTGCGCCAGGCGACCGTGCTCGCGCCGCACGATCTCCGCCGCCCGGAGCAGGATCCGCCCGCGCTCTCGGGGGGATGTCCCCGGCCACCAGGCACCGTCGTCGAACGCTCGGCGCGCCGCGTCGACGGCCGCCTCCACGTCCGTAGCCTTGGAGTCCGGCGCTGTGGCGATCACCTCACCGGTCGCCGGGTTGAACACGTCGAAGCGCGCACCATCGCTCGCGTCGCCCCACGTCCCGTCGATGAAGTTCTGCAGTGCGTCGGCCACGTGCTCGCCTCCCGCGGTTAGCTTGAACGATCGTTCAGCCTACCGCGGGACGGCCTGAGCCGTGCTCACACGTCGGATGCGAGCCACTCCCCATCGGTCCACGACGGCTCTGCCTCGAGCAGCGCCATGATCTTGCCGAAGTTCTCGTCGGTCTTGGGGTCGTGGACCATCGCGAAGTACGCGTCCTTGTCGTCGTACATGACGGCCACCACGACCTCGTCATCCTCGTCCGCCTTGAGCAGGTACGAACCTCGATAGCCGTTCGCCGCCGCGCCGTCGGGCGGCGCGCTCATCATCCGGATGAGCTCGTCGCGCATGCCGGCCTTCGGCTTCATCCGTCCGAGCGTCCCGTACATCCTCGCAGCACCTCCTCTGCCTCGTCGATGGCGGAGCATACGACGTTCGTCGCACGCGACGGTACGCTCGCCGGGTGCCGAGGCAGGACGCGCGAACGCGGTTCGTCGAGGGCGACGGGGTCCGCCTCAGCGTCCGCGAGTGGGCGGGAGGCCGCCGCGATGCGCTCCTGGTTCACGGGCTCGCGTCGACCTCCCACATCTGGGACCTCGTTGCTCCGCGCCTGGCCCGCCTGGGCCTGCGGGTGGTCGCCTACGACCAGCGCGGGCACGGCGTGTCCGCGAAGCCTTCGTCCGGGTACGGGTTCGATCGAACGGCGGCGGATGCGACCGCCGTGATCCGCGCGACGCACCTCCGCCGACCCATCGTGGTAGGGCACTCGTGGGGTGCCAACGTCGCGCTCGAGATCGCCGTCCGCCGACCCCGGCTGGTCGCTGGGGCCCTGCTGCTGGACGGGGGGTTCGGCTCGATGCGAGATGGTTCGATTGGAGGACCGCGAAACGGGAGCTCGCGCCTCCTTCGTTCGAGACGATCACGGTCGATACGTTCCTCACACGCATCCGTAGCATGCTTGGGCGATCGGTCCCGGTCACGCCGGCGCTGGAGTCGGTCTTCCTCTCTCTCGTGCGCGTCGATCGCGAGGGGAGGATCCGTCCGCTCCTGTCGCGCGCGAACCATCTCAAGATCCTGCACGCGCTGTGGGCACAGGACACCGCCGAGCTCCTCCGACGGGTTCGCGTGCCAACGCTGATCCTCGCCACGCGAACCTCCCCGGCCGAACCCGACGCGACCGGCTTCGTTCGTGCCAAGCAGGCCGCGGCGCGATCGGTCCGAACGATCGGAGCGCCGGTGTCCTTCGGCTGGATCGAGGGGGTCCACGATGTGCCGCTCCAGCGACCGGAGGCCGTCGCCCGCCGCATCGCGCGGTTCTCGCAGACGGCCTCCCGCGTTCGCCGCCGGCCCTCGTAGGATGGTTCCGTGGCCGTGTTCCTGCTGATCTTGCTGGTGCTCGCCGCCGCGGCCGGCGTCCTCGGGGCGGTGCTGAAGGTGACCCTCGTGATCGTGCTCTCGCTGATCCTGTCGATCGTGCTGCTGGCGTGGATCGGCACCTGGTACGCGAGGAGACGGTGGCGCGCCCTCCAGCGCGACTTCGAGGTTCGTGTCGACCAGGACCGCCGACGCCGAGAGGCCTACGACGTCGGCTCGGAACCGCAACAAGGCCCGCCCCGGCGCCTCGGCGACGGTCGCTAGGGGATCGACGCCGGCCCGTCCGCGGATGACGGCGGCCGATCGCGCGCGCGAGGTCCTTCGGACCCTCGAGGGGATGGGCGATCGCGCTCGACTCGAGGGCATGGCGCGGTACGGGATCGACACCCGGCACGCCGTGGGCGTCACGGTCACCGAGCTGCGGCGCGTCGCGCGAGACCTCGGGCGGGACCACGAGCTCGCGGCTGTGCTGTGGGCCTCGGGCGTCCACGAGGCGCGCATCCTCGCATCGCTCGTCGACGAGCCCTCGCGCGTGGCAGACCCTCAGATGGAGGCGTGGGTGGCCGACCTGGACTCGTGGGACGTGTGCGACCAGGTGTGCGCAAACCTGTTCGACCGGACACCGTTCGCCCTGGACAAGGCGCTCGAGTGGAGCGCCCGTGGGCCCGAGTTCGAGAAGCGCGCGGGGTTCGCGCTCATGGCGTGCGCGGCCGTTCATCGCAAGGACCTGTCCGACGACGCCTTCGCCTCGTTGCTCCCGGCGATCCGCGAACAGGCCACCGACGAGCGGAACTACGTCAAGAAAGCGATCTCCTGGGCCCTTCGGCAGATCGGCAAGCGCAGCGTCGCGCTGAACGCCGAGGCGATCCGGACCGCCGACCAGATCGCCGAGATGGATGGGCGGGCCGCGACGTGGATCGCTCGAGACGTCCTGCGTGAGCTGCGGAGCGACGCCGTCCAGGCCCGCCTGCGGAGAGGCTGAACTACAGCTCCAGGAGCGCCGGCGCGAGCTCGCGCAGCTGCGGCAGGCACGGGTCGAGCTCGTCCTCGGCCACGACCTGGACGCAGACGTGGTCGGCGCCCGCCTCGAGGTGCTGACGGATGCGGAGCGCCACCCGGTCGACGTCGCCCCAGGCGATCACGGCGTCGATCAGCGCGTCGCTGCCCTGGCCCGCTACGTCGGCATCGGTCCAGCCCACGCGCTTCAGGTTCCGCGCGTAGTTCTCGGTCTGCAGGTAGTCCAGGGCGAACCCACGAGCCACGCGACGGGCCTGCGACGGATCGCTCTCGAGCACGACCGTCTGCTCGACCGCGAGCACCGGGCCCGGCCCGAGCCGCTGCCTCGCGAACGCGGTGTGCTCCACCGGAACGAAGTACGGGTGGACGCCGTGCGCACGTTCGGCGGCGAGCTCGAGCATCCGCGGGCCGAGCGCCGCGAGGATCAGGCGGGGGCTCGTCTCCGGCTCGGGGGCGGACGAGGACGCTCGGTCCATCGCGTCCAGGTACGCGCGCATCGCCGAGTACGGCCGTTCGTAGCTCCCGCCTCGGCGGGCGACCGAGCCGGCGTGGCTCACCCCGATCCCGAGGACGAACCGGCCAGGGTACGCGTCCGAGAGCATCCGCCACCCGTTGGCCATCGCGCTGGGATCCCGTGCCCAGATGTTCGCGATGCCGCTCGCGACCACCACCCGCTCGGTGCTCGAGAGGATCCATGCGGCATGACCGAAGACCTCCCGGCTCTCCACGGCCTCGGGGACCCAGATCGCCCCGTAGCCGAGCGACTCGATCTCGGCGACGGCCTCCCGCTCCTCGGCCGCCGGGAGGGACTCGAGCGCGAAGCTCCAGACGCCGACCCGACCGAGCCGCTCACGCAGCTCGTCACGCTCCTGACGGAGCTCCGGACCCTGCGGCTCCTCCATGGCGCCGGACCCTATCAACGAGGAAGGGGCCTCCGCACGGAGGCCCCTTCTTCGCGTGGCGTCGTGCGTGGATCAGCCGTCGTCCCTGGCCCCCACGGGTTCGGCCTGGGGGAGCAACACGGGCTCCGGCTCCTCGCCGGCACCCTCGACGTTCAGCTTCGGCAGCCACTGGAGCCAGCCCGGGAGGTACCAGTTGCGGTCGCCGAGCAGCTTCATCGCCGACGGGACGAGGATGGATCGGACGATCGTGGCGTCGATCAGGACGGCGATCGCGAGCCCGAACCCCATCTCCTCGAGCGGGGTCAACCGTCCGGCCGCGAACCCGGCGAAGACGGCGACCATGATGATGGCGGCCCCGGTGATGATCCCACCCGTCGTCCGCAGGCCGTACGCGACGGCCTCGGCGTTGTCCCGAGACTTGTCGTACTCCTCCCGGATCCGGGTGAGGAGGAACACATGGTAGTCCATCGACAGCCCGAACAGGATGGAGAACAGGAACAGTGGCAGCCATGCCTCGATCGCATCGACCTGCTGGAACCCGAACGCGTCCGCGATCGTCTTGCCGAACGCCGGACCTCCCTTCTGGAAGACCAGCACGATCGCGCCGTACGCGGCTCCGACCGACAGCAGGTTCATCACGATCGCCTTCGCCGGCACCACCAACGAGCGGAACACGATCGTGAGCAGGATGAACGACAGCCCGAGCACGATCACGAAGATGATCGGCGTGTACTCGCTCGACACGTCGAAGAAGTCCGTGACGAAGGCGGTGTCACCGCCGACGAGCACCCGGACGCCCGTCCCGCCGAAGGCCTCCGGGATATAGGTCCCCCGGAGATCGCGGATCGCTTGGACGGCGGCCTCGCTCTGGGCATCCGTCGCGGCACCGGCGAGCGGGATGTCGATCACGGTGACGCTCCCGTCCTCGCTCACACGCGGCTCCGGGGGCGTGCCCAGGTGTGGGTCGTCGGCGATCTGGGCGGACAACGCATCGATCCCCTGCTGGACCTGTGGGTCGCTCGGGTTGCCGAGGATCACGACCTGCGCCGGCGAGTTCGCTCCGGCCTTCGGGAAGTACTCCACGAGCGCCAGGAACGCCTGCTTCGTCTGGACGTCGTCCGGAAGGGTCGTGATGCCGGACAGGCCCTGCTTGATCCCGCGACCGTTGTCCTCGGGGTGGGCCTGGAGCCAGAACGGCAGGGACAGGACGATCAGGAAGCTGGCCGAGAGCACCAGGCTGAGCACTGGACGGGCCATGACGGCCCGGCTGGCGCGGTCCCAGAACCCGCCGGGGCGGCCGTGCTCGACGTCCCCGCGCTTGCGACCGAGGATCCGGCCGGCGTTGACCTTGTCCCCGAGCAGCGAGAGGACGGCGGGGAGCAGCGTCATCGAAGCGGCGACCGAGACCGCCACCACGATGATCGCGCCGCCGGCGAGCCCGCGGAAGATCGTGGTCGGCACGAGCAGCATGCCCGAGAGCGCCAGGACCACGGTCAGGCCGCTGAAGAACACGGCCCGGTTGGCCGTCGCGCCGGACCTGCCGATCGCCTCCAGCTTCTCCTTCCCGTGCTGCCGTTCCTCGCGGTAGCGCGACACGATGAACAAGGAGTAGTCGATCCCGACCGCGAGACCCATCATCGAGATCAGGTTCGGGGCGAAGAACGTGAACTTCCACAGCTGACCGATGACACCCACGATGCCGAGCGTCACGGCGATCGAGAAGACACCCATCACGATCGGCGTGATGCCGGCGACGAGCGAGCCGAACACGACGACCAGGACGATGATCGCGGCGACGATCCCGATGGACTCGCCGAACCGCAGGTCCTCCTCGGAGATCCTCTTGAAGTCCTCCGTCGACGTGGCCTCGCCCAGGATGTAGGCGTGCACGTCGCCCGTGGTCGCCTCCTCGCGGATGGTCTCGAGGTCGGCGGCGTTCTCGGCCGCCGTGTCGATGTCGCCCGCCATCACCATCGTGAACAGGACCGCCCGGCCGTCCTCGGAGGGGATGGGCCCGAAGGGCGCCGTCTGCGGGTCCTGCGCCGCCTGCTCGGGCAGCGGGAAGGCGGGCGGGACGTACGTGACGACGTCGGGACCGAGGGCATTCAGGTCGCTGAGGACGGCGTTCACGTCCTGCACGAACGCCGGATCCTGCGTCGCACCCTCGCCGGAGCCGGCGATCACCCAGGTCTCGGTCACGACGTCCTGCTCCAAGCGCCGCTGCTCCAAGATCTGCTGGGCCTGCTTGGCCTCGGGCGTGTTCGTGAAGTCGAAGTCGGTCGTGAGGACCGGCCCGAGAAGGGCCGAGGCGGACCAACCCGCCAGCACGAAGATCACGAACCACACGCCCACCGTGCGCCACGGGTGCCTGCTACTCGCCCGCGCGATGGATTCCGGATTGAGCCTCATCCTCGTCCCCCTCACCGCTCGTGTCAGCCCCGGTCCCAGGTCATCGCTCCTGGGGATTGCTTCCGGCCGACTTACACCATATGCTTACATCGTATGGAGTATAGGAATACGATGTAAGGTGTCAACCCAGGGAACACGAAGTTGTTTCCCGAACCGGGAAGATTCCCTCATGGATATGGACGGTGGATGAACGTGCGAACCAGATCGGACGTGACCGAGGAAGCCCCCGGCCGCGAGCGGCTCAGCCGAGATCGGATCGTCGAGGCGGCCCTGCGCGTGATGGACGAGGAGGGGCTCGAGGCCGTCACGATGCGACGCATCGGTCGCGAGCTCGGGGTCGAGGCGATGTCGCTGTACAACCACGTCGAGGACAAGGATCACATCCTCGAAGGGGTCACCGAGCGCGTGATGAACGAATTCGAGTTCCCGACCCGCACCGACGACTGGGCCGAGGATGCACGCGCGATGTCCCGTGAGTGGCGACGGCTCCTGAGCCTGCATCCGAGCGTGTGCCAGTTGCTGGCGGAACGGCACAAGCCGTTGGAGGGTCTCGCCACGTATCGAGCGATGGACTCCGCGCTCGGGGTGCTGCGTCGTGCGGGTCTGTCCGTTCGCGACGCCGCGCAGGCGTTCAACGCGCTCGGCGGCTACATCCTCGGGTTCGTGATGATGGAGCAGGGATTGATGCTCGGGAACGACACCGACCACGCCCGCCAGCACGATCTCGCCTTCGACGCACTGCAGGGCTCCGGCCTCGTCAACGTGATGGAGTGCTTCCCTCACTTCGCCGACTGCACGACGGACCAACAGTTCGACTTCGGCCTCGACCTCATGATCCGTGGGATCCGGGCCGGCGTCGGGGGGTCCTAGCCGACGCCTCAGCGCAGACCGAGCTCCGCCCCCACCCGTCCGAACACCTCGAGCGCGTCGACCAGATCCCGCTCCGTGTGGTCGGCCGTGACGATCGTCCGGACCCGCGCCGAGCCCTTCGCGACCGTGGGGAACACGATCGCCGGACAGAACACGCCCTCCTCGAACAGCCGCCGCGCGAACACCTGCGTCCGCTCCTCGTCACCGGTGATGACCGGCGTGATCGGGGTCTCGCTCGCGCCCGTGTCGAACCCCAGGTCGTGCAGGCCGGCCTTGAAGGACCGCGTGTTCGCCCAGAGCCGGTCGATCCGTTCCGGCTCGTCCGCGATGATATCGAGGGCCTCGATGCAGGCCGCGACGGCGGCCGGCGGGGCGCTGGTCGAGAACAGATAGGGACGACCCCGGTTCTGTAACCATTCGATGAGCTCGCGCGGGCCGGCGATGAAGCCCCCAAGCACGCCGATCGCCTTGGACAGGGTGCCGACCTGGACGTCGACCCGCCCGTGGAGGCCGAAGTGATCCACGGTCCCGGCGCCCCCCTTCCCGAGCACCCCGGAGGCGTGTGCGTCGTCGATCATCATGATCGCCCCGTGCCGCTCGGCGACCTCCACGAGCGCCGGGAGCGGCGCGATGTCGCCGTCCATCGAGAACACGCCGTCGGTCACAAGGAGCTGGCGCCGATCGGCGGCCTTGCTCTCTTGCAGCAACCGGTCGGCGTGGTCCGCGTCCTTGTGCTCGAACACCTTGATCTCGGCTCGCGAGAGCCGGGCCCCGTCGATGATCGACGCGTGGTTCAACCGGTCGCTCACGATCACGTCCTGCTTGTCCAAGATCGCCGCGACGGTGCCGGCGTTGGCCGTGAAGCCCGACTGGAACATCAGGGCGTCCTCAGCGAGCTTGAACTCCGCGAACCGCCGCTCGAGCTCCCGATGAAGCGCCATCGACCCCGCGATCGTGCGGACCGCCCCCGTGCCGGCACCGAGCTCGAGCGCGGCTATGGACGCCGCGGCGTTCATCCGGGGATGGTTCGACAGGCCCAGGTAGTTGTTCGACGCGAGGTTGATGACGTCTCGGCCATCGAACCGCGCCCGAGCCCCCGTGGGCCCCTCCAGGGTCCTCGGGTGCAGCAGGAGCCCCTGCTCGTCGAGCTCGGCGAGCCGCTCCTTCAGGTAGTCGAGCGCACCGGACATCGCGACCTCACGCTATCGCATTACGCTGTCCCGACCGGTTCGGCCGACCGACTGGGGGCGTGATGGGCACCATCGAACTCGACGGGTTCCTCGCCGATTCGGTGGCGTCCGTGCAGGGCAAGCTGTACGCGCTCGGCGCCGGCTGGAACCGGATCGCCGTGGCCCTGTTCCCCGCCCGGCACGACCGCATCGGGATCGGCCTGCTGTTCCGGGTGCCCCCAGGGTCCGTGACCGAGCCCCGGCGGTTCGAGCTCAGGCTGATCGGCCCAGCAGACCAGGACCTCGCGCTCGGATCCGGGCCCGAGGGTCCCGTGAACCGCATCGGCGGCGAGTTCACCGCCGGCGGAGACGCGGAGCAGATCGTGCCGATCGCGCTCAACCTGAACAGCCTCGCGCTGCCCGCTCCGGGCTCGTACCGCGTGGTGATCTCCATGCAGGGCGAGGACGTGAAGACGCTGCCGTTCACGGTGCAGGCGCTCGCGGCCCAACCGCGGCAAGAGCCGCCGCCCACGACGACCGGGACGGCCGGCTACCTCTGATCGCTCGCGCGCGGGAAGACGATGACCTTCGCGGCGTGACCCGACGCGGCAGT
The DNA here is from genome assembly GCA_049587975.1 of Actinomycetota bacterium. Taxonomy (GTDB): domain Bacteria; phylum Actinomycetota; class UBA4738; order UBA4738; family HRBIN12; genus DASSJM01. The sequence continues at coordinate 14,692 of JBAVEY010000034.1, forward strand.
CTCGAACGCCTCTTCATACCGATCCAGTGGGAAGCGATGGGTGATGACCGGCGAGATGTCGACCCGGCCGGTCGAGAGCAACGTCGTCGTCTGCTGCCACGTCCGGAACATCTGACGCCCCGTGATCCCCAGGATCCGGGCCTCCTTGAAGATCACCTGGTCGTTCAGGTCGAGCGTGACGGGACCGTCCGGCAACCCCAGGAGCG
>JBAVEY010000035.1:0-16452 GCA_049587975.1 Actinomycetota bacterium
AGGCGCAGGCGACGACGCTCCGCATCGTGCGGAGCTGATCGGGGAGGACGATGAAGCACGCGAAGCTTGGCACCCTCGACGTCGGCCGCATCGGGTTGGGGACGATGGGGATGTCCCACGCCTACACGGGAGCCGGGATCGACGAGGGGGAGTCGATCCGGACGATCCATCGCGCGCTCGATCTCGGCGTCACGCTCCTGGACACCGCGGAGGCGTACGGCCCGTTCACCAACGAGGAGCTCGTCGGGCGGGCGATCAGGGACCTCCGGGACGAGGTGGTGCTCGCGACGAAGTTCGGCTGGGTCTCCCACCTCCCGGGGAGCGCGGGCCCCCTCGATAGCCGCGCGGAAAACGTTCGCGTCGCGGTCGAGGGTTCGCTGCAGCGGCTCGCCACCGATCACATCGACCTCCTCTACCAACACCGTGTCGATCCGAACACGCCGATCGAAGACACGGTCGGCGCGATGGCGGGACTCGTAACTGAAGGCAAGGTCCGCCATATCGGACTGTCCGAAGCGTGGGTGGACACGATCCGTCACGCCCACGCCGTCCACCCGATCACGGCCCTGCAGTCCGAGTACTCGTTGTGGACGCGCGACCCCGAGGACGGCGTGCTTGCGGTCGTGCGAGAGCTCGGCATCGGGTTCGTCGCGTACTCGCCCCTGGGGCACGGCTTCCTCACCGGGCAGATCCGAACGACCGATGATTTCGCGGACGACGACTGGCGCAAGACCAACCCGCGCTTCATGGGTGAGAACTTCGAGCGGAACCTACGGATCGCCGACGAGGTGGCTGCGGTCGCTGTGGACGCCGGTGCGACGCCTGCGCAGGTCGCCCTCGCCTGGCTGTTGAGCAAGGGAGACGACATCGTGCCGATCCCCGGGACGAAGCGGGCCGCGCGCGTGGAGGAGAACTGCGCCGCAGACGGCATCGAGCTGAGCCCCGAACAGATCCGCAGGCTCGACAACCTCACCCCCGCAGCCGGTGGGCACCACAACGAGGAGCAGATGCGCCTGCTCGAGCGCTGACGGCTTCGTCGTGCCTCGCCGGCGACTCCCGTCGTCCGGAATCTGGGGAGTCACCCCCTGTGCAGCGGCCCTCCCCCGCTCGGAGGACTGCGCGGCAAGCCCCCCGGTGCCACGATCGTCGTCATGGCAGTCATCGAACGGATCGGAAGCTCCGAGGCACGCCCCTACGTCGTCGCCTGGGGGAGACTGACTGAACAGGACGAGGATCGCCTGCGCATGCGTGTCGCGGCTCCGCCCGAGATCGATGTCACCGTCGATCTCTGTGAGGTCGAGGAGGTAACTGACGAGGGGTGCGGCGCGATCAAGAACGTAGCTGAGGACATGGTTGAACTCGGCCAGACGATGGTGGTGCTGTACTTGCCGGATCGTGAGGCAACGAGGTCCCTGGAGAGGACGGGGCTCCTCAACGACGGCCGGATCGTCTTCGTCGCCTCCTCACCGATACGTCGCATCGATCTCGACGCGTAAAGCCCGGATGGCACGCCGCTCGCGCGTCGACCGACGACCACGCTCCTCAACGAGCGACCAGGGCGGGGCGCTCGGCTGACGCTGGGTTTGCGCAGCACGAGAGCGCGCACGACACTGCCTACCGTGCAACACGCGAGGAGCTTCGATGCTCCCGACGAGGTCGTCGAGTTTGGCGGCGTCACGGAAGAGCTGATCTCCATCGGCGGCCTGACCGTCTCGCGGAGCGTTCAGCCAGCGGGCTGGCGTTGGTCAGAGCACTTCAAGCCGCTCGTGGGCGGAGAGTGGTGCCAGGCCCACCACGTGGGCATGGTGCTGTCCGGCCGTCAAGGCATCGAGCTGGATGACGGCACGATGCTCGAGTTGGGGCCTGGTGACCTGTACGACATCCGCCCAGGTCATGACGGGTGGACCCTCGGCGACGAGCCGACGGTGATGATCGAATGGTCTGGGATGCGGCGCTTGGGTCGGTGGCTCGCCGCAGCACCGTGTCCTTGCAACGCTCTTGTTCACCGACATCGTGGACTCGACCAGCACGGCCACGCGAATGGCGACGCAGCGTGGCACGAGCTGCTGTCCATGCACCTCCACGCGAGCCGGGATGCCGTCGAACGATATGGCGGACGGCAGATCACGACGACAGGTGACGGGGTGCTCGCGACCTTCGACGCGGCCGCCAACGCCGTCAAGTGCGCCTCCGCGATCCGCGAAACCGCGAACCTGCAAGGGCTCGCGATCCGCGCGGGGGTGCATGTAGGCGAAGTCGAACTGGCCGGAGAGGACATGCGCGGGGTCGGGGTCCACGAGGCGGCGCGGATCATGGCAGTGGCAGGGGCCGACGAGATCCTCGTCTCCGAAACCATAGCGATGCTCTGCCGCTCTGGCGGACTGTCGTTCGAGGACGCTGGAGAGCACGAGCTGAAGGGCGTCTCCGATAGCTTGCACCTGTACCGAGTCACGGAGTCAAGTCACTCTTGACCGGCTACCCGCAGAGTCCCTAAGGGGCGCTGAGGGATCTGGTAGAAGAGGGACACGCTCGAGGAAAGGTCTTCATATCCCTCGATCAGCAGCGGTTCGGAACGTCATCGGCCTCAGGAAGGAGTCCGAGTGGATCCTCAGAAGATCGCGAGACTCGCGGGGTGGCTCTTCATCGTCACCTTCGTTGCCTCCATCCCAGCCTTCTTCATCTTCTACGAGCCGGTGCTGGATCACCCCAACTACATCGTCGGAGCCGGCGCCGACAACCGCATCGCCCTCGGGGCGTTCCTCGAGATGATCGTCATCATCGCCAACATCGGCACGGCCGTCGTGTTGTTCCCGATCCTTAAGCGGCAGAACGAGAGCCTCGCCCTCGGTTACGTCACCGCCCGCGTCGTGGAATCCGTGTTCATCGGCGTCGGCCTCCTCAGTCTGCTCGCGGTCGTGACCTTGCGGCAGGACGTTGGGGCCGCAGGCGGGGACTCGCTCGTCATCGCAGGCCGATCGCTCGTCGCGATCCACGACTGGACGTTCCTGCTCGGGCCCGGCTGGGTGGTCGGCGTCGGGAACGGGTTGATCCTCGGCTACCTGATGTACCGATCCGGCTTGGTGCCCCGGGGCATGACCTGGCTAGGGCTGATCGGAGGCCCGCTGATCATCCTGTCGGGAACCCTCGTACTGTTCGACGTCATCGAGCCAGGCTCTTCCGCGCAGGCTATCGCGACGATCCCGGAATTCTTCTGGGAGCTGTCGCTCGGCATCTACCTCATCGTCAAGGGGTTCAGGCCCTCGTCACCACTCCTGGCGAACGCCGACGTCTCATCGGTGGACGAGGGTTCGCCGGCCCCGGAGGGCGCTGCGAAGTAGTTCCCACGACCCGGCACCGCTCGGAGCCCGGCTCCGGCCGGGCCCGGGCGTGCCGCGCGGAGGCTACGGCTCGTCGGCGGCTCCTCCAGACCACGACACCGGTCCGCGCCCAGATGATCAGGCTTGCTCTCGAAGCGCCCAGGAACGGACGGATCCCTGCGGCCGGTAGTTCAGGATGCGTTCGCGCGGGATCCCGGCGAGCGAGGCGATCGCCATCCCGAAAGGCAGGAGCTCGAGCTCGCGCGCCGCGTGTGCGTCGCTCCCGATCGTGAACCACTCGACGCCCTCCTCGCGCGCGAGGGTCGCGAGCTCGACGTTCAGATCCTGTCGCCACACCGTCGCATCGAGCTCCAGCGCCTTCCCCAACCTCGCGGCCTCGGCGAACACGAGACGCCAGTCGGCGACGAGGCCGACCCGCCGGCCGTACATCCGCGCCTTCGGGTGAGCGAGCACGTGCAGCCGCGGCTGCCTGAGAGCAGCGAGGTAGCGCTCGGTCTCGTCTTCCTTCGACCGCAGCGCGGAGTGGAACGCGCCGAGCACCAGATCGAGGCTCGCGAGCGACTCGTCGTCCATGTCGAGCGTGCCGTCGGGGAACAGATCGACCTCCATCGAACGGAGCACGCGGAACGCGTCGCCGTCCTGCTCGAACCCGCCGTTCATCGCGTCGATCACGCGACCCTGCTCGGCGAGCTCGGCGGGCGTCATACCGTTCGCGATCGTGAGCGCCTGTGAGTGGTCGGTGACGGCCACGAACGGCCGCCCCAGGGACCTGGAGGCCTCGACCATGTCCTCGAGGGGCAGGCTGCCGTCGCTCCACGTGGTATGCATCTGAAGATCGGCGCATGGCGTCGACTCCCATGCTGGGTCGGCGTCGAGCGCTCGACGGACCTCCGCGTACGTGAGGAATCCGCGACGCGTCTCCTCGGGCTCGGGGGTTGCAGGAGGAGCCTCGAGCCACGCCTCGATCCGTGCGGCGACCCACGGCCCGACGGCACGCAGCTCCGTGAGCGGACGGCCGGAACCTGCGACTATGCCCGCCTCCTCCGGCCAGAACCGAGAGGCCCTCGATGCTCGCTCCAGCGCCCTGCGGCGGTGGTCGGTCTCCTCGCGAGCAGCGCTCCAGAGCAGCTCGCCGAGATCGCCGTTGTTCAGCGATGTGGCCGATACGGGTAGATCGGACGAGCGCGCTCCGGTCTCGTCTCGGCTCAGGAGGTCTCCCACGATCTGACGACGTTGCCTCGCTGCACCAGCCTACCGCCGCCACAGGCAGCGGCTCGAGCCGGCCACGACTCCGCTGCGGTCAGAGCCTTCGCTCGGCCCCTACAGCTGGCGGACGGGCATGGGCGGGGGCGGCGCTGAGAAGTCCATCGGGTGGACGTCCTCGATCTGCGACCGGAACCACGCGTCGAACTCGTTATCCGAGGTGGCGATCTTGCCGAGGAAGCCAGATGCCCCCGGACCATCGATCACGACGACCGCGAGATCGCTGCCGTCCGGATTCGCCTGGTGCCACGAGGCGTGCGTGGTCAACCCGTGTCGCTGATTCATGTCGTCGAACTCAACCTTGCGGGGTCCGGTCAACTCATCGCACCATGATGTCCACGTCTCGAGCTTGCCCGGCTTGATGGGTATCGCCATGGCTTCCATCGAGTTCACGCTCCTTCCCAGACCGCCGGCCACTGCCCGCGGTCCTCTCATCCTAACGTCATCGGTCGTCCGAACGCCGTTTGCCCGGACCGTCGAGTAGCTTGAAGAACGTGAGCGGGGTTGGACGGCTGAGCGGAGTCGCCCTGGAATGCCGCGATCCCGCCGCGCTCGCGGACTTCTACAGCCGGCTCACGGGGTGGCCAGTGGTCCACGCAGATGCAGACTGGTACTCGGTAGGCGAAAGGGAGGAGGCAGGCTTCCACCTGTCGTTCCAGCGAGCGCCGGGGCATCTGCCTCCGACCTGGCCGGACCCGGCGTCATCCATGCAACTTCACCTGCATTTCCGGGTTACCGACCTCGACGCATCAGAGCGAGCCGTGCTCGCACTGGGCGGAACGAAGTTCAACGATCAGCCGGGTGCCGACCGCTCGCGGGTCTACGCCGATCCGGCAGGTCATCCGTTCTGCCTCGTCCCGACCCCAGATCGCGCGGAGTAGCAGTTGGGGATCGGCACGTCGAAGCGCCGATGAACTGTCGGCGTCGCGCAGGTGTCCTCCGCTCTCAGTCAAGCTGACCATGGGGAGCCTGGATGACCAGCGGCTGAGCGACTCAGTCTTCGCTCAGAGCGGGCGGCTTCGACTCAGCAGTCGACGGCGGCGCGGAGCGCCTCGCACGGTTCCCCCCGGCGGCCCAGCGAGAGCGCACCCATCCGCCGGACGAGCATCGCCTTCGGGAACGTCAGCACGTTGTCGAGCGTGGCGACGCCTTCCGCTGGCAGGCCCTCCTCCGAGCCGAGCAGGACCTCCGTCGGGATGCTCCGCACCGTTCGGGTCACCGGCGCGACCAGGATGGTTCCCAGGACGGGGATCGCTTCATCACGTGTCAGGACCAGGTACGGTCGCCCCTTCTCATCGGGTGCCTCGCCCCACCACACCTCGCCTCGAGCCGGCTGCATCACCAGGGCTCTTCTTCGATCGACCGGATGGCCGCGCGCCGTGCCGTTTCGAGTTCGTCCTCGTCCTGCGGGATCCGCCGGTACCCATCCGCGATGAGCTCTCCGACCCGCCGGCGTCGTTCCTCATCGACGAGCGCCTGGAGGGCTATCCGGACGGCCTCCGCCTTGGTCTCGAACCTGCCCTGCGAGACGAGGTCCTCGAGGGACTCGGCCAATCCGTCCGGGATGCGCACCGCAATCTGTTCTGACATGCGAAAAGCATACCACACCGCATGACGGGCTCGTCTCGGCTCAGAGGGTCTCCCACAATCCGACGACGTTGCCCTCGGTGTCCTTGAAGTAGGCGAACGCGCCCATGTCCGGGATCTCGGTCCTGGGCTGGATGACGGCGCCGCCGCCGGCCTCGATCTTCTTCAACGTGTCGTCGATCGCATCGACCCCGATCGTGATCACCGGTGCGGGCGTGTCGGAGGTCCGTCGCATCAGGCCGCCGTTGATCGCGCCGGGCTCGGTCGGGAGGCGGGTCTGCTCGTCGATGGGGGTCGTCGTCACGGTCGTGTAGACGTTCCCGCCGCCCATGTCCGCATCGAAGAGCTGCCAGTCGAAGACGGCGCTATAGAACCCCTTCGCTCGTGCCGCGTCGTCTACCGGGATCTCGAAATGCACGACCTTGTCCATCGGTCGCCTCCTTCCCACGAGCCGTCGATGCGCCAGCCTACAGCGGCCGATCGTCGAGCGAGCCAGGGCGCCCACTGGTCGGGCCTGCGTGTGACCGGGGCGGCCGGGGAGGCCGGGGCCGCGGGGGGCTCGAGCGGTCATCCTGCCGCTGCCCGAAGCGCGCCGCCCCATGCGGGGCGTGAGTTCGCGGGTAGGCTCGTCCGTCTCACACGAGGAGGGATGGATGAGCGAGAGGATCTCACGGCAGCCGTTCCACGAGCTCGACTGGCGGGTCGTGCGGGAGGATGCGTGCGCGCACTTCCGCACCGGGTCGTTCGCGGCGGGCGTCGCGCTCGTGGACGCCATCGGGAGGCTCGCCGACGCAGCGGACCATCACCCCGACGTCGACCTCCGGCCCGACGGCGTGACCGTTCGGCTGAGGACGACCACACCCGATCACTTCTCCCGGCTGAGCGAGCTCGACGTCGAGCTGGCCGGGCAGATCTCTGCGGCGGCCCGCGAGCTGGGCGTCGCCGCTGACCCGACCGCCCTGCAGAACGTGCAGGTGGCGATCGACGCGCTGGTCATCCCCGATGTGCTGCCGTTCTGGCGGGCCGTGCTCGGCTACGAGCAGGTTGGCGACGCGGACCTGATCGACCCCCGCTTCCAGGGGCCGCCGTTCTGGTTCCAGCAGATGGACGCGGCGCGCCCTCAGCGCAACCGGATCCATATCGATGTCTACGTGCCGGTCGACCAGGCGGAGGCCCGCGTGGCGGCGGCGCTCGCGGCCGGTGGCCACCTGGTGAGCGACGCGAACGCGCCGGAGTGGTGGACGCTGGCCGACGCGGAGGGCAACGAGGTCGATGTCGCCCCGTGGCCGGACCGCGACTGATCCCGACTCCGACAGCCGAAGTAGGGTGGTCACGTGACCTGGTACTCACGCGAGAGCGCCGCTGAGCGGGTCGGGGTCGAGCCTTCCTACCTCGTTCGACTGGTGGACCTCGGCATCCTTGCCCCCGAGGAGCCGGACCGTTTCTCGCCGGGCGACGTGCGCCGCGTGCTGATGGCCAGATCGCTCGAGGACGCGGGGATCCCGCTCGACGATGTGGCCACCGCCATCAGGCACGGTGCCCTGTCGCTCGAGTTCTTCGACGCGGCCAGCTTCGAGCGATTCGCCGCCCTCGCTCCCGAGACGTTCCAGCAGGTCAGCGACCGGACCGGGGTCCCGCTCGAGTTGCTGACGGTCATCCGCGAAGCGATCGGCATGGCGCAACCGTCGCCCGATGACCGACTCCGCGAGGACGAGATGGCGATCGTGCCGTTCATCGAGCTCCAGGTCTCCGAGGGGTTCCGCCCGACCGCGGTCGAGCGTCTGCTCCGCGTCCAAGGTGACAGCACCCGTCGGATCGCCGAACAGGAGGCCGCATGGTGGAACTCCGAGGTGATCGAGCCGGCCGCCGCCGCAGGCAAGGGCCCTGAGGAGATCGGGAACGCCGAGCTCGCCGATCGGAGTAGCCCACTCTCCGAGCAAGCCATCCTCGCCATGTACCACGCCCACCAGGCGCGCGCCTGGACCGCCAACATCATCGAAGGGTTCGAGGTGCTGATGGAGAAGGCGGGCATCCACAGCCGCCTCGCGCGACTCCCGGCGATCTGCTTCCTCGACATCACCGGGTACACGCGGCTGACCCAGGAACGTGGCGACGATGCGGCCGCCGACCTGGCAGCGACGGTCGCGCGACTGGTGCAGCGCAGCTCCGTACAGCACGGCGGCAAGCCCATCAAGTGGCTCGGCGACGGCGTGATGTTCCACTTCGCCGACCCCGGCTCCGGCGTGCATGCCGCCCTCGAGATGGTGGACGGGCTCGCTGCCGCGGGGTTGCCGCCCGCCCACGTCGGGCTGCACGCCGGGCCGGTCCTGTTCCAGGAGGGCGACTACTTCGGCCAGACCGTGAACCTTTCTGCGCGGATCGCCGACTATGCGCGGCAGGGCGAGGTGCTGGTCAGCCGGGCAGTCGCCGACGCGTCGCAGGAGGACGGGATCGCGTTCGACGACATCGGTCCGGTGGAGCTCAAGGGCGTCTCCGGGACGGTGCACCTGCTACGGGCCTACCTCGTCCCATGATCGACCCCCGCCATCAGGACCATCTCGCTACGTATCGGCGCCGGAAGTAGAGGTACGCGATCGGTCCCACCATCAGGGGTAGCCAGTACGCGACGAGTCGGTACGCGAGCGTCGCGAGCACCGCCTCGGGGCCGGGGACGCCGGCGAGCGCGAGGAGCGCGGTGAGTCCGGCCTCGACGAATCCAAGCCCTCCCGGCGTGAGTGGGATCATCCCCAGGACCGCGGCGCCGACGAAGGCGAGCAGGACGAGCGAGGGCCGCGGCCGTGAACCCACGGCGGCGAGCGCCGCGAGCAGGGCGAGGTAATCGAAGAGCCAGTTGCCCGTCGAGGTGATGACGGCGAGCCACCACCGTGACCCGAGCTGCTCGCGGATCGCGTTGCGCTCGTTGACTAGGGTCACCGGCAGATCGTTCACGGCTGGTCGATGACGGCGCGTGTGGTTCAGCACCCACTGGATCGCGCGACCGATCAACTCGAGCGGGCGCTCGGTCGTGAGGACCACGGCGCCGGCCGCGACCGTCACGACGAACAGGACCGCCCCGACCCACGCGCCCTGCGTGAGGCCTCGCGGTGCCGGAGCGATGAACACGATCGCCGGGATCGAAAGGAGCGGGAGCGCGAAGAGCGTGGCGTAGCTGATGAGAGAGGCAGACGTGAGACCCGTTCCGACCTGCGTTGCATCCAGACCCGAACGCACCAAGAGCCGGTACTGGAGCGCCCCGCCGGCGGCCGGCCCGCCCGGGACGATACGGCTGAAGGCGTTCCCGACGATCTGAGCGGTCGCCACGCCGAACCACTTCCCCGTGCGGAGCGAGATGCGTTGCAGGCTCCACGCGCACGCGAAGCTCGCGACCTCGGCCACGAGCATCACCGCGAACCAGATCGGGTTCAGGGACAGCAGCTCCGGCGAGGAGGCGAAGACCTTCACGAGGCTGGGCCACACGACGTAGAGGGAGACGAGCATGACCGCGAGGAAGATCAGTCGGCGGAGGATGGCGCGTTTCGCGGGGGCGGGTGCCTCTCGCAGACGCTCCGATGGCGGAGGGTCCGGAGCGTCTGCGTCGCCGTCGGGGTGCTCACCCATCCGTCCGAGGGTACGTTGGTCCGGTCGCTGAGGGTAATCGAATACGAGCTGTTCCATCCGGGGTGACGCCGCGGAGGACAGGACCCTAGAACGTCGCCTCGGTCACGCCGATGTGCAGATGAGTGTCGTGTCCCGTGATCGGGTGGTTCGGAGCCTCGTCAGGCTTGCCCCGTTCCTTGATGTAGCCGAAGCCGTTGAAGAACATCTCATCGAGCGGCCAGTCGAACCTGGCGGCGGCGTGGAGCAGCCTGAAGTAGATGAACGTCAGGCCTTCCTTCTCCGTTGGGAAGTCCTTGCGGAACTTGTCGTCCATCGGGTCGCTGTCGTTGACATCCAGGGCCCTGCCCTCGAGCCCCCGACGCTTCATGTCGGCGACGTCGTCCGCGCCCCCGTAGTGCAGCGATCCCTTGGTGTGCACGTCGTGAACACCGCCGAAATCGGGATGCTCGGACGCCGTGATGCCCATGCCCTGGAGCCAGGTCCCCAGATCGACGATCGACTGGACCTCACTGAGCTTCATGCGACTTCCCCTGCTGATACCGCAGGTCCGGGGCCACACAACCCTCCCCTGGCGTGTGCACCGCTTCGCTCAACGCAGCAGTCTGAAGGTCAAGATCTCATCCGTCGTGTCAGCTGTCCTTCCTACGACGCGATACCGGACCCGCCCCGACAACGACGACCCGTCGACAGGAGGACTCCGAGATCCGACGCTCAGGCGCGCTCGGCGGTGCCTATCCCGTGGATGGGGGTGGACCCGGCGGTGTCGTCGTGACGGTGGGCCCGGCCGGCGCTGCTGCAGGGATCGTCACGACGTCCCGACCCGTCGCCGGCGTCGCGGCCGGCTGCCACATCGACTCGTACCGGATCGCCGCGATCTTCCGGTCGATCCATGCGATCAGGCCATGCATGCCGAGCGCCAGGAGCCCGTACATGAACATGGCGAACAGCATCGACACGTCGAAGACCGAGCCCTGTTCGCCCTCGACGGAGGGGAAGATCCCGCGGAACGGCAGCATGATCCTGTTCGCCGCGCGGTAGACCCAATCGACGAAGGGTGCCGTCTGGTTCGCGTTGAAGAGCTGGAGGAAGAAGGCCATCGCGAGGATGACGATGCACGCGATCGCGAAGCCGTAGACGAACAGGATGAGCCCTCGGCTGATCCTGTAGGCGGGACCTACCCGGCGGGTCTGGGCTTGATGGGACATGCGGGCCTCCTTCGGTCGATGTCTACGCCGTGCGGGTCGGGCGATCCCTCCTTCCGAGCGCTTGGCAACCACATCAGGCTAGTCCCCCACCGCCGCTCACGCGACCCGGATCCGCATCCTCGACGTGTCACGCTCCTTCGAGCGCTATCGTTCCTCGACATGGAGGCACGGGACGCCCTCCGGGCTCGTCGGAACGTTCGGACGTATGAGGACCGCGCGATCCCCGGCGAGGACCTCGACCGGATCCTCGAAGCCGGGCGGCGGACACCCTCCTCGATGAACCAACAGGCCTGGGACTTCGTCCTCGTGACCGACCGGGATCGACTGCACGAGCTGGCGAAGGCGTGGCGGTACGCGGCTCACGTCGCCGGCTCCGCCGCGACGATCGCCATCATCGTGCCGACGTCCGACGACCGGGACGAACGCGACACCTTCCAGTACGACGCCGGACAGGCGACGATGTCGATCATGGTCGCCGCGGCCGAACTGGGGATCGGGAGCGGGCACGCCTCGGTCGGCGACCAGACCTTGGTCCGAAGCATCCTCGGCGTGCCCGAGGATCGCGAGTGCGCGATCTTGATCGCGCTCGGCTATCCCGCCGACCGTCCACTCGCACCGATCGCGCATCCGAACCGACGGGATCTCCACGATGTCGTCCACCGCGAACGCTGGTAGCACGGCGGGCGGCTCCCGCGTTGATCCGGCCGGTCGGGCATGACCCCGAAGGCGTCGCCACCTCGTTTCGACGACGGGATCTCACTCGACCCCTAGAACGAGGTGGTCCCGAACCTATGGGTCGGGCGATGGGACATCCAACCACAGGAGGCCTTCGTCGCCGGGCTCTGCATCGCCTGATCGACCGCCGCCTGGAGCCTGGCCTCGACCATGGCCTTGATGTCGTCCTCCGTCAGGCTCGGTCGAGCGATCTCGGCGGTCACCGCAGCCGCCGGCTGGCCCTCTTGACGGGTCTTGCGCCAGGCGCGTTCGGCGGTGCGTGCTGATGTCTCCGCCACGCTGATCTCCTTCGTGCTCGGCTGCGTCGTTGCGACCTCACAACCTCTTCCGCCATCTACCAGCCCGAGACGAACCTCCGGGCGGCGACCGACGATCGCCGTGCGGTCTCGTCGCCTCGATCGCGGTCATCATCGGTGGCGGGCCGTCACCGCTGCGTCAGCGCTCCGACACGAACGAACAGATCGGCGATGGGAGTTCGAGATCCCCGCCGGGCTACGCGCCGGCCCGGAGCGGCGCCCACGGGGACACGAGCCGGTACACGGACCTCGCGTATCGACGGACCTCGCGTGGGCGAAGGCGGCGGCCCCGGAGCTCCACCACGAACGCCTCAGTCCCCCGGAGGAGGTGCTTCTGCCAGGACGTCGCCGTCCCGTGGAGCCGATCGAGGTGGACGAGGGGGAGCCCCACCAGCCGGGCGTACCGTCGCTCGATCGTGACGTCCCCCGACGCGTCGACCAGCCCGAGCGGCTGATGGAACCAGATCGTGATGTCGGGCTCGATGCGCCGGATGAGCCGCATGGCGATCCGGGTCTCGGGCTCGGACGCGGGACGACGCCCCGGGTAGTACCGGCCCCGGGGCCCCGGCCGCCATCGGTACGGGAAGTTGCGGTTCAGGTCCACACCGCGCGAGTTCTGCCGCGTGTGCGCGTCCCGGCCGTCCGGGTTCAGGTTCGGCAGGATCCACAGGTCGACGGAGCGCCGAGGGCGACCCGTCCGCAACCGGTCCGTGATCCGAACGCCGGCGCACTCGTCGCCGTGGATGCATCCGACCACCAGCACGCGCACGTCGTCCGGATCACCCCGATGGAAGACGCGGATCGGTCGACCATCCACCGACTCGCCGAGCAGTTCGCGCTCGTCGACCGGCGGCGCCGCCCACGCGGGAACCGCAACGCAGACGGCGATCGCCACCGACAGCGCGATGCGCACCGACCCCCGAACACGGATCATCGGGTCGGCATCCGTCGGCGGCGGGGGTATCGGTTCGGTCCCGTGCGCGGAGCGTACCCGAGGACGCTCGCGCAGCTCACGGGACGCGGCGGCCTACTCGCCGCCCTTCTGGACGTACGCCTTGACGAACTCCTCCGCGTTCTCTTCGAGGACGGCGTCGACCTCGTCGAGGAGGTCGTCCAGCTCGCGCTCGAGGTCCGAGGCGTTCACGCCCTGCTCGACCGACCCGTCCTCGACGGTCTCGGCCCTGGGGCGGTGATGGCTCTTCGGCTGCTCGCGAACCCGCTCCATCGTGCTCGAGGTATCGGCAGCGTTGGGGGCCGACTCAATGGCACGTGGTGACCAGGTCTCGCTCACACTCATGCGCTGGGTCACGCGCCTTCCGGGACGAAGGGCGTAGGCGGGTCGAGCCCGGCAACCTCGCTAGCCCGCACGGCCGACTTGACACCTCGTGGACGGCGCGTTCGATTCGAGCGACCGGGAGGAGGGATCGACCCATGGAACGTGCGACTCCACGACCGGACGAACACGGCCACGAGGACTACCAGCATCCGTCGCTCACCTGCGACCTGGTCATGAAGGGCGGCATCACGAGCGGGATCACCTACCCGAAGGCCGTGTGCGAGATCGCCCGCACCTATCGGGTTCGAAACGTGGGTGGCACCTCGGCCGGCGCGATGGCGGCGGCGGCCGCGGCGGCCGCCGAGGTGGGACGGAGCGTCCCCGGGGCCGGGTACGAGCGGCTCGGTCGGCTCCCCACACGCCTGTCGGCGGACGCCCCCGCGGCCGACGGCTCCGTGATGTTCAACCTGTTCCAGCCGACCGAGGGCACACGCCCGCTGTTCCGGATCCTCTCCGCGGCGCTCCGGGGCAAGGGCAGCCGGTTCCGGCAGGCACGGTACGTCGCGTGGGCGATCCTGGCCGGGGCGCCCGTCGCCGCGCTCGCCGGGGCGGCACTGGGCCTGGCCACGCTGGTCCTGTCGATCGTGGCCCTCCTCGGTGGGGATGCGGAGGGGATCGCCGTGATCGCGCTCTGGCTCGCGGTGGTCACCGGCCTGCTCCTCGGCGTGATCGGCACGTTCGCCGCGGCGGCGGCCTCCCTGGTCCTGCGAGGCAACAGGGCGATGCCCGAGAACCGGTTCGGCATCTGTTCCGGCTTCGCCCCGGGTGACCCCTGCCCACCCGGCACGCCGAGGTCGGAAGACCTCCAGGTGGGACCGGATCGACGCCTCATGCCGAAGCCGCTCACGACGTGGCTGGCCGACGAGCTCGACGCGCTCGCGGGGAAGACCGACCCGAGCGAACCCCTCACCCTGCACGATCTCGCCGACGCCGGGGTGAACCTGAAGATGTTCACCACGAACCTGACCGACGGCACGCCGTACACGATGCCGTTCCGCAACCGCATGTTCTTCTTCTCGCCCGACGAGTTCCGCGAGCTGTTCCCTCCCCGGATCGTCGACTGGATGGTGTCGGAGGGCGTCGTCCCTGCGGCCAGGACCGAGAAGGAGGGCGAGGCCTTCGACGTGATGCGCCGCAAGGGCATCTGGCCCCTGCCCGACCCGGCGAACATGCCCGTGGTGGTGATGGCGCGTCTCAGTCTCAGCTTCCCGGCCCTGATGAGCGCCATGCCGCTCTGGGCGATGCGGCTGTCCGACTCGGACGACGAGGGAAGGACCGTGCCGAAGCGATGCTGGTTCTCGGACGGTGGGATCACGAGCAACTTCCCGATCCACTTCTTCGACGGCCCGTTGCCCCGGTGGCCGACGTTCGGCATCAACCTGGGTCCGGAGGAGGATCTGGACCCGGACGAGTGCAAGAACATCTGGTCGCCGCTCGGGAACGAAGGGGGCATCAGCGCTCGCTGGACGGAGATCGAGGGCGTGATCGGGTTCGGTCACGCGATCATCGACACGATGCAGAACTGGATGGACAACGCCCAGACGCGTGTCCCCGGCTACCGGGACCGCATCGTCGTGATCAAGCACACGAAGGCCGAGGGCGGGATGAACCTCAACATGGATCCGACGCTCATCGACCATTTCAGCGAGCGCGGACGGTGCGCCGGCGAGTTCCTCGTCAATCGCTTCGCCCACGACCCCTCGATCAACCAGGGCGACGGGCTCTCGTGGAGCAACCACCGATGGCTCCGCTACCGATCGATGATGCCGCTGGTCGAGCAGCTCCTCCTCGGCATCATCAAGGGCTACGAGTGGCCGCCCGAGCCGTCGGACCAGCGGTCCTACGCGACGTTGGTCGGCGGTCCCCTCGGGGACGCGCCGAGCTACCGATGGGACAAGGCGGAACAACGGGATCGGGCGGTCGTGCTAACCGGGAGACTGCTGGAGCTCGTCCGGGACTGGGGCCGCCTGGTGGAGCCGATCGACACCAGCATGCCTCCCGTGGATCTGTCCCTGACGCCGTCGGAGGACCGCTGGGACCAGGAGCGGCCGTTCGCCGCGGGCGCCCCGCGACCACGCCCGGTGCTCCGGATCGTCCGGGACTTCTGAGGCGCACATCGATCAGGAAGGTGGACGAGATGACCGCTCCCGGCGATCCGATGGAGGGCGTGCCCTTCCCGGTCTTCTCGCGGAACCGCTACTTCGCGGGCAAGCCCTCGACGTGAGCGACTTCACCGAGGAGCAGGACCACGCGCTCGGCAAGGATCGACTGCTCAACCGCACGTTGCACGGTTGGGGGGTCGTCACCGGCCTCGAGGTCGTTCCCGGGGACAGCGGGTCCGAGATCGTCATCGGGCCGGCCCTGGCGATCGACGGGTGGGGGCGTGAGATCGTCGTCCCGACCGAGCGTCGACTCGGTCTCGCGGTCGTGGACAAGAAGTGGGTCACGCTCCGGATCGGGTACGAGGAGACCGATCAGGACCCGATGCCGTCTCCGGATGAAGAGACGCCGGTCTTCGGAACGGTCGCGGAGGGGTACGGCGTCCGGACGGAGCACGACCTCCCCGAGCCTCCCGCAGATCCCGGTGCCGTGCTCCCGAACGATCCATCGGTCGTCCTGGCCACCGTGCGACACTCCTCCCGATCGCACCTGCAGATCGACACGAAGACGTACCGCCGCGAGCTCCCGAGTAACGCTGCCCTGCTCGAGATGGTCCGGCGCCTCGAAGAGCGGATCACGCGACTGCTGGCCGAGCGGCCGACGGATCCGTTGCCCTGAAGCTCGGACGTGTCGGGCGGGCGACCGGTGCGCGAGACTCGGGGCTGTGGAGACCGCGACGCAGACGCTGCACCGGCTGACCTCCCACTCGTGGGGCTGGTACGAGCCCTCCCGGGAGGACGATGACCTGTGGTCCGCCATCCGGACCGTGACCCCGGGCGTGGCCGGTCAGGCCGAGCCAGAACCACCGAAGGCCGATCCGAAGGCGGACGTGCGATGACTCCCAGGCGCGTCGAGGTCACCCGTCCGGACAAGCCCCTGTGGCCCGGGCTCGGCATCACCAAGCGGGCCTACGT
>JBAVEY010000036.1:0-3240 GCA_049587975.1 Actinomycetota bacterium
GCCCTTGGCAAGACGACCGGCGCCGTCAACACGAAGCAGTGGCGGGCCCTGGAGGCGCTTCGACGGACGTTGGGGGAACGATGAACCCGGACCTGGAACAGGACATGCAGCGCTGGGAGGCCCGCACGGCCTCACTTGACGAGATCGAGGCACTCCACCCCGGTCAGGATGTCGGAGGGCTCGCCGAGCTGCATGCGCGCCTTGGCCTGCTCACGCAGGAGGCAACGCCGGACCCCCAGGCCGGATGGGAGCTGCTCCAGAACCGGTTGCCGGAGAAGGTGCCGACCTTTGTCCACATCGATCGGCCGGGAGGACGGCGCCGATACCCGCGCACGCGCAAGCGGGCGGTCGTCCTCGCGCTGGCGGCGGCTCTCATGCTGACGAGCGGGCTCGCAGTGGCGGGAGCGCTTCCGGCTCCGGTGCAAGACGCCATCGCGATCCTTGCGGGTCGTCTCGGTTTCGATCTCCCTCATGCCTCCGAGCCCTCGGATGTGACCTCGCACGGTGAGAAGGTCTCTAACTTCGCTCACTCCACGGACACCGAGGGGTGCGAGAAGGGAAAGGCCGTCTCCGCCTTGGCGTCAGCTCCGGCGGACGACCATCGGAGGAACCCGGCCGACACGCCTGATCCATGCCAGAAGATGGGGACCAGCGAGCCGTCCGGCGCGAGCGTTGCGCCGGCTTCGACCGCTCCAGCTGGCTCCAACGTTGGGTCCGATGCCGCGAGTGCGCACCGCCAGGGTGACGGCTCCGAGCCCGCTAGCGCTGACGGCTCGGCGTCAAACTCTGGTACCGCCACCAAGGAAACGCCGACCCAGAGCGCACCCGCACCTTGGATCCAGGGAGGCGGCGGCCAACACTCCGGCAGCAATGGCACCCCGCGCAAGTGAATCCCCGGAGCCACCACCGAGCAAACAGGCCGCCGTCCGCTTGCCGCTGACGTCACTCACGTCGGGCGTGTAGGGCACCGTTCTTTCCCTCCAGATTCCTTGACCGATGACACACGGTTCAACAGATCGCGAGTCGGGCTAGGCGCAAGTGAATGGAAACAGGTGTGGGCCCGGCATGTCGGTCAGCGGGGCCGGACCTGGCGGGAACTCACCAGGTATGGCTCTTCGCAAGCACTAGATCTTGGAAGAGTGACCAGGTCTGCGGGTAGGTCGTGAGGTTCACGTCCAGCAGCTTGGGGAACGACGTGCACGTCAGTATCGGCTTGAACCCTTCCACAAGTTCGGGGGAAGTGGATTTCGGAGGTAATGAGAGCGCATCCTTGGTATGGCTGCACCCCGTCCCGCTGGTCATGGCGTGCTCCCCGGCAGGAATCGAACCTGCGACTCGCGGTTTAGGAAACCCCGTGAGCACGTTGGTGGAGTACGACTGAGAGACGTTTCCGCTGGTAGACGCGCTGCAGGTACCTCAGTCGACCTGGGTCAGCCGGCCCTGGTGGCGTCAAGCTGGCGTCAACTCAGCCGAGGAACTCGAGCCGGCCCCGCGTGATGAGCGCCCGCAGAAGCCCGAGAGACGGCCGCGTCACGCCCGGAGGGCGCGCTTAATCCCACGGGTGGCCTGACGGATCCGCTGCTCGTTCTCGACGAGCGCGAACCGAACGTGCCGGTCGCCGGCCACCCCGAAGCCGACGCCGGGCGAGACCGCCACGTTCGCCTCCCGCAGGAGGAACTTCGCAAACTTCAAAGACCCACCGTCCCGGTGAGGCTCGGGGATCTCCGCCCAGACGAACATCGTCGCCCGGGGCGCCGGGACGGTCCAGCCGGCGCGGGCCAGCCCGTCGATCAATGTGTCACGCCGCGAGCGGTACACGTCCCGGTAGGCCTCCGTCCGGTCCTCGCACTCGTTGAGCGCGATGATTGCCGCGATCTGGATCGGCTGGAACACGCCGTAGTCGAGATAGCTCTTCAGCCGCGTCAGCGCCCCGACCATCTCAGGATTGCCGACGACGAACGCCAGACGCCAGCCGGGCATCGAGTACGACTTCGACATCGAGAAGACCTCGACGCCCACATCCATGGCGCCGGGCACTTCGAGGAAGCTCGGCGCCCGGTAGCCGTCGAAGCACAGGTCGGCGTAGGCGAAGTCGTGGATCACGGCGACGTCATGCTCGCGGGCGAACGCCACGAGCTGCTCGAAGAACGACCACTCCGCGCAGGCGGTCGTGGGATTGTGCGGGAAGCTGGTGAGGACCAGGCGCGGTCGCGGCCAGGTGCCCTCGAACGCCCGTCGGAGGTCGGGGAAGAAGTCCCCGTCCGCCCCGAGCGGCACGGAGTGGACGTCGGCGCCGGCGATCGCGGCCGCGAACGTGTGGATCGGGTAGGTGGGCTCGGGGACCAGGCACGTGTCGCCGGGGCCGACGAGGGTCCACGCCATGTGGCTGATCGCCTCCTTCGCCCCCATCGTGGCGACCACCTCGGTCTCCGGATCAAGCGGGACGCCGTACCGGCGCTCGTAGCGATCCGCGATCGCCCGGCGGAGGTTCGGGAGGCCCCGGCTAGTCGAATAGCGGTGGTTCCGAGGGTCGCGCGCCGCCTCCGAGAGCTTGTCGACGACCGGCTCGGGCGAAGCCAGGTCGGGATTGCCCATGCCGAGGTCCACAACGTCCTCACCCGCGCGGCGCGCGGCCGCCTTCAGGTCGTTGACGACGTTAAAGACGTACGGGGGCAGCCTGTCGATCCGCCGAAACTCCTTCACCCCGGACCTCCCATCGGCCGCGCGCCGCGCGGGGCCGCTCGCCGCCGGCCGTCTGGCGCCTGCTGGCTGGCTTGTACTTCGGCGGAAGCGGGTTCCCGGTTGAGCGACACTCACGAGCGGTCCTAACGGTGAATCGGGTCGCATCCGCCTCCTACCATCCGCCCGTGGCACGCCGCGCGGCCGCTACCGTGGCCCGGGTCGAGGGACCTGTCCGACATCCGAACGACCCTCGCCGCTGCGCGGGTGCCGGGTCCGGTCGGCCCTGTACGCGCTCCTTGAGCTCGAGACGCTAGTAGAGGGCAGTCGACTCCATCGCGCCGCTGAACGAATGGGCCAGGACGCCCATCTACTCCAGGCTGTGGCCGCCAGCCCGAGCAGTCCTCCCGCGGCCTGATGATGATTTCCGCCAGGCGCGCGCGGTCCGGCACCCCTGTACCGCAAGCTGGATGGGCTCGTTGGTCGAAGAAGCACGCGTACTAGATCAAATGGGGGTCGGTCAGTCCGCTGATTCCCGCAGTTGACCGACCGCTCTAGAGT
>JBAVEY010000037.1:0-1755 GCA_049587975.1 Actinomycetota bacterium
TCGGCGTTGCAATTAAAGTCACGTTGACAGCATCGAGGGGCGGGCCCAATTTGATTATGCAAGTTCGCGAAGTCAGACGCGGAGGTTTGTATGGTACCACCGGGTCAGAATGCCGCGACAATCGCTAGCGCAAGCGTTCGGGCTCTGGCGTAGCGGCAAATTTACGAACGGCACGCCGGGAGCGGCCCCCGCGGGTCGCACCAGTTAGGCAAGACCCCAATTGGCCGTTTCCCGCCGTGCACCACCTGTCTGCGCGGAGTTAGCCGATGACGGACATCACGCGGCGTGGTGCAGACAAGCTTGGTCCAGAGAAATCAGGCCCGGAGCAATACGTTCCGCCGGACCGGCGTGCACCGAAAGAACTGAGCGATGTCGATCAGGCGGCGGCGAACGCAATCGAGGGTGAGATCCGAGAGTTCGCCCGGCGCGACGTGTCGTCTCTGCAACGGCAGCGAAGCGAGGCTGACCCGGCCAATGACCCAGCCGCCGAAAACCTGAATGAGTTGATCCGGCGCGTTGCTGGCCCTTCGGCGGAGGAAGTCGACCAGGTCATTCTCAAACTGCAACGCATACGCGACATGCTGCACGGCGAAGGCGAACGCTTGAGTCGTGAGATTGCCCGCTACGCCAGCTTAAATCAGCATTTGATGAGCGGGATGAAGGTCATCGCCGAAAACCTCATACAATGGCAACGCGCCTCCGTGAACCATGAGCAGTTGATGGCGGAATTCAAGTCGCGGTGGCTGAGCACCTGATTGCTGCGGGCCCCAGCAACGATTCGGTAACCCTTTGTTGAAAGGGAGTTCGAAATGACCAAAGGTGGGCGCTTCAGCACGGCCACTTTTGTAGCATTGATCGGGCTCATGTGGGTGGCCGGCGAAGCGAGTGCCGCGCAGTGCGGCAGCACAGCTGCGGGCTTTGAGGCATGGAAGCAACAGTTCGCCGCTGAGGCGAGGGGAAGGGGCGTGAGCGCGTCAACCCTCGCAGCCTTGGGGGCGACGAGCTATGCGACCGCGACCATCGCAGCTGACCGCGGCCAAAGAAGTTTCAGCCTATCGCTCGATCAGTTTCTCGCCAAACGCGGCGGTGCGACCATTGTCGCGCGCGGACGTGGACTCAAGCAATCCCATGCAGCGCTCTTCGCATCAATCCAGCAGCGCTATGGCGTCCCGCCAGGGCCGCTCCTGGCCATTTGGGGTATGGAGACGGCATTCGGAAGCCAACGCGGGAGTCAGAACACTCTGTCGGCCGTAGCTACTCTCGCCTACGACTGTCGTCGGTCGGCCTATTTTACCGACCAACTTAACGCAACGCTGACTTTGATCGATCGCGGCGTCCTCTCGGCGAGCACACGGGGCTCGATGCACGGTGAAATCGGCCAGACACAGTTCTTGCCTAAGAATATCTTGAATTACGGCTCTGGAAATCTCGACGTCGCGGCCAACGCGCTCACCTCAACAGCAAATTTCCTTAAGGCTCATGGCTGGCGCGCCGGCGCGGGATACCAGCCGGGGGAAGCCAATTTCGCGGCGATCCAGGCATGGAACGCGGCTCCGGTTTATCAGCGCGCCATTGCGCTTATGGGCCGACAGATTGACGGAGGAGATGGCAAGTCCGCGGAGCACTGAGTCTCGTTCGCGAAGCAGACATACAGGCCCGAAGTAGCTGAATTTGCCTTAGGAAACCGCGAGGGGATGTCCGCTTTTAGCCCTTAGCGGACATGCGCGCTTGTGCACTGCAAATGTCCGCTTTTGA
>JBAVEY010000038.1:0-45312 GCA_049587975.1 Actinomycetota bacterium
TCCTCCTCGACGACCCCGACGCAGAACCCAGCGAGGTCGAACGCGTCATCGGCCATCACGCCGGGGTGCTCCGCCGTCTCGCCGCCCAGCAGCGCGCACCCCGCCCGTCGGCAACCCTCGGCGACCCCCGCGACGATCGCGGCCACGCGCTCGGCGTCGACCGAGCCCACGGCGAGGTAGTCCAGGAAGAACAGGGGTTCGGCGCCGGTGCAGACGACATCGTCGGCGCACATCGCCACCAGGTCGATCCCGACGGTGTCGAGCCGGCCCGAGCGCCTCGCGATCTCGAGCTTCGTGCCGACGCCGTCCGTCGCGGCGGCGAGGAACCGGCCGTCGCTTATCTCGAACAACCCGGCGAACCCTCCGACGCCCTCGACGAGCTCGGGCCGCGTCGCCGCGCCGCCGAGCTCACGGATCAGCCCGACCGCCTTCGCGGCCGCCTCTAGATCGACGCCGGACCGCCGGTACGCCTCCGAGCTCACGACTTCGCGGGGTGCTCGAGCAGGAACTTGCCGGCGCGCTCGGGGATCGGGATCGGGTACTCGCCGTCGAAGCACGCGCGGCAGAACGAGCCGGCATCCTGCCCGGTGGCGGCGACCATGCCCCCGAGCGACAGGTACCCGAGCGAGTCCGCCCCGACGTAGTCCCTGATCTGCTCGACGGCCAGGTCGGCCGCGATCAGCTCCTGGCGGGT
The DNA here is from genome assembly GCA_049587975.1 of Actinomycetota bacterium. Taxonomy (GTDB): domain Bacteria; phylum Actinomycetota; class UBA4738; order UBA4738; family HRBIN12; genus DASSJM01. The sequence continues at coordinate 695 of JBAVEY010000038.1, forward strand.
CGACATGTCGATGCCGTAGAAGCACGGCCACCGGATCGGCGGGCAGGTGATGCGGGTGTGCACCTCGGTCGCACCTGCCTCGCGGAGCGCCTGGACGATCTGGCGTGTCGTGGTGCCGCGGACGATCGAGTCGTCGATCACCACGAGGCGCTTGCCGCGCACCGCGTCGGGCATCGGGTTGAGCTTCAACTTCACGCCGCGTTCGCGCAGCGACTGCGACGGCTGGATGAAGGTCCTTCCGACGTACCGGTTCTTCATCAGCCCCTCGCCGTACGGTATCCCGGAGACCTCCGCGTAGCCGGACGCGGCCGAATGCGCGGTGTCGGGGACGGGGATCACGAGGTCCGCGTCGGCGGGCGCCTCGGCCGCGAGCCGGCGCCCGAGCTCGCGGCGGACCTCGTGCACGGTCGTGCCACGGATCCGGGAGTCCGGGCGCGCGAGGTAGACGTACTCGAAGATGCAGAGCGCGCTCCGCTCGGCCTGCCCGAAGCGCGTCGGGACGACGCCGCGCTCGTCGACCCGGACCAGTTCCCCCGGCTCGACGTCGCGCAGGAACGTCGCGCCCACGATATCGAGCGCGCACGTCTCGGACGCGACGCAGAACCCGTTCGGCAGGCGGCCGATCGAGAGCGGCCGCAGACCGTGGGGGTCCCGGGCCGCGAACAGGCTCCGTTCGTCCATCACGACGAACGAGAACGCGCCCTCGAGCGTCGGGAGGACGTCGAGGAGCGCCGATCCGAGGTCCTCCGACGGGTGCCGGGCCAGGATCGTCGCGACCAGATCGGAATCCGTCGTCGCGGCTCCGGCCGCGCCGACCCGCCCGGCGAGCTGGAGCGTGTTCACGAGGTTCCCGTTGTGCCCCAGCGCGAGCGAACGCTGGCCGTCGGTCTTGAACGCCGGCTGGGCGTTCTCCCACGTGCTCGAGCCCGTCGTCGAGTAGCGGTTGTGCCCGATCCCCAGGTCGCCCCGTAGGGTCGAGAGCGTCGCCTCGTCGAACACCTGCGAGACGAGGCCCAGCTCCTTGAACACGAGGATGTGCTCGCCGTCGGAGACCGCCATCCCGGCCGCCTCCTGGCCGCGGTGCTGCTGCGCGAAGAGCGCGAAGTAGGTCAGCCGCGCGACGTCGTCGCCGGGCGCCCACACGCCGAAGACACCGCACTCCTCCTTCGGACCCTCGGCACCCACTCGGCCCGATGCTAGCACCGGACCCTCGCGTCGCTCGCAGCCTTCAACCGGCGAGGAGCTTCGGGATCGCCTCCTCGTAGGCGGCGGTGGCCTCGTCGAGGGCGAGATCCAACACACCGTCGACTGCGATCCGCGGGCCTCCGGTCTCGCCCAAGCGCGAGAGCGGGACGCCGAGCGTGCCCGCGAGATCCTCGAGCTCGACCGCGCGCGACGGGTCGACGCTCACGACGACACGAGACGCCGACTCGGAGAAGAGCGCGACGTGCGGCGGCAGGTCACCGGGCAGCCCGACGGCGAACCCGGTCCCCCCACCGATCGCGGATTCGGCGAGCGCGACGGCGAGTCCGCCATCGGAGCAGTCGTGTGCGCTCGCGAGCAGGTCGGCGGTGGCGGCGGCCTCTCGCAACAGCAGCTGCAGCTTCCGCTCCCGCTCGAGGTCGAGCGCCGGCGCCCGACCGGCTATCGTGCCGAGCACCACCTCGGCGAACTCGCTCCCTCCGAGCTCGGCCAGGGTCTCGCCGAGGAGGTACACGGCCGCACCGCCTCCTGCGAATGCCGAGCCGACCGCCAAGCGGTAGTCGTCCAGGAGACCGAGCATGCCGATCACCGGGGTCGGCCAGATCGAGGAGTCGCCCGATCCGTTGTAGAAGCTCACGTTCCCGCCGGTCACTGGCGTGTCGAGCGCGCGGCACGCATCGGCCATCCCGCGGATCGACCCGGCGAACTGCCACATCACCTCGGGCCGCTCGGGGTTGCCGAAGTTCATGCAGTTCGTGATCGCGAGCGGGCGTGCCCCCGTGCAGGCGACGTTCCGCGCGGCCTCGGCGACGGCATGCGCCGCCCCCAGGTACGGGTCCAGCCGCCCGAACCGTCCCTTCCCGTCGCTCGAGAGCGCAAGCGCCTTCAGCGTCCCTTCGATCCGGATCAGGGCGGCATCCCCGCCCGGCCCTCGGACCGTGCCCCCTTGCACCAGCGAGTCGTACTGCTCCCACACCCAGCGCTTGTCCGCGACGTTCGGGCTCGAGAGGACCCGCAGAAGCGCGTCCCCAGCCGGGACCGCGACGGCGGCGAACGTAGGGTCCTCGGCGAGCGGGTCGGCCGGCTCGGCCGGCGGCTCGGCCGGGCGGCTGTAGACGGGGCCCTCATCGGCGAGCGAGCGCGTGGGAACGTCGGCGATCGTGGTCCCGCCCATCACGACCCTCAGACCGCCCCCGGTCACGAGGTGACCGACGACCGCGGATGCGAGGCCCCAGCGCTCGCACACCTCGCCGACGTCCCCGAGCCGCTCGGGCGCGACGAGGGCGAGCATGCGCTCCTGCGACTCGGACGTGAGGATCTCGAACGCCTCGAGGTCGGACTCGCGAAGGGGCACGGCGTCCAGGTTCAGCTCGGCGCCGAGCCCGGCACGAGCGGCGGACTCGGACACGGCGCACGTGAGCCCCGCCCCACCGAGGTCCTGCAGACCCTCGAGCAGGTCGCGCTCGACGAGCTCGAGCGAGGCCTCGATCAGGAGCTTCTCGGCGAACGGGTCGCCGATCTGCACGCTCGGGCGGCTCTCCTGCACACCCTCCTCGAGGGTCCGGCTCGCGAGCACCGATACCCCACCGATCCCGTCGCGGCCGGTCGCGGCGCCGAACAACACGAGCAGCGCGCCCTCGTGGACCTGGCGCGCCGAGGTCACCAGTCGGTCGGCCGGTGCGATGCCGACGCACATCACGTTCACGCTGGGGTTCGCCGAGTGGGGCTCGGCGAACACGATCTCGCCGCCCACCGTCGGCACGCCGATACAGTTGCCGTAGCCCCCGATCCCGGCGACCACGCCCTCGAAGAGCCAGCGGTTGCGCTCCTCGGTCAGCGGTCCGAACCGCAGCGGGTCCAGGAGCGCGATCGGGCGCGCACCCATCGAGATGATGTCGCGGACGATCCCTCCGACGCCGGTGGCGGCACCCTGGTACGGCTCGACCGCGCTCGGGTGGGAATGCGACTCCATCTTGAACACGACGGCGAGTCCCTCACCGACGTCGACCGCCCCCGCGTCCTGCCCGGGCCCGACGAGGACCGCCCGCCCCTCGGTCGGCAGCGTCCGCAGGTGGATCTTCGAGGACTTGTACGAGCAGTGCTCGGACCACATCGCGGCGTACATCGCGAGCTCGCTCCGGTTCGGCTGGCGGCCGAGCGTCGAGACGATCGCGGCGAGCTCGTCATCGGTGAGCCCGAGGGCCCGGTGCCTCGGCTCCTCGGCGGTCATACGCGGGCGAGCGCGGACGCGAGCAGGGACGCGAACATCGGCTGGCCGCCGGTCGCCCCGACGTCGGGGTCGACGGCGTGCTCGGGGTGCGGCATCAGCCCCACGACGTTGCCGGAGTCGTTGCGCACGCCGGCGATCGCGTTCGATGCGCCGTTGGGGTTCGCGCCCTCCTCGAGGGATCCATCCGGCCCGGAGTACCGGAACACCACAAGACCGTCGCCCTCCAGGCGTTCGAGGTCTGCCGCCGACGCGACGAACTGCCCCTCGCCGTGTTTGACCGGGACACGGAGCACCTCCCCGGCGACCAGATCGGCCGTGAGCGGCGACAGCGAGGTCTCCACGCGCACGTCGATCCACCGGCACACGAAGCGGAGCTGGCGGTTGCGGATCAGCGCCCCGGGCAACAGCCCCGCCTCGCAGAGGATCTGGAACCCGTTGCAGATCCCGACCACGGGGCCTCCGCCCTCGGCGAACGCGCGCACCTCCTCCATCACCGGTGCGAACCGCGCGATCGCCCCGCACCGCAGGTAGTCGCCGTACGAGAATCCGCCGGGGAGGATCACGGCGTCGACGCCGAACAGGTCGCGATCGGCGTGCCAGAGCGGGACACCCCTCCCGCCCATGAACGCGACGGCGCGCAGGGCATCGCGGTCGTCCAGCGAGCCGGGGAAGGTGACGACGCCGACGCGCGGCGCGTCGCTCACCCGCCGACCTCGGCCGCGGTCAGGACCTGGAAGTCCTCGATCACCGGGTTCGACAGCAGTCGTCGCGCCATCTCCTCGACCTGCGCGCGGGCGGCGGCCTGGTCCGCGGCCTCGATCGTGAGCTCGACGTGGCGGCCGACGCGGACCCCGCTGACGTTCGTCCAGCCCATCGCCGGGAGCGAGCCCTCGACGGCCTTGCCCTGCGGATCGAGCAGCCCCGGGCGCAGGCGCACGAGCACCTCGAACGTGAACGTCACGCGTGCTCCGTCCGCAGGCGCTCGAGGTCAGCCGCGCTGGCCGCCGAGTCGTTCTCGCTCATCACACCCATCAGGTGTCGGTAGTGGTCGAAGGACTGGCCGGTCACCTTCTCGTAGGCCTCACGGTACTTCGCCGCCGTGCGCTCGATGACCTCGGACGGGAGCTCGGGCGGTGGGGGCTCGTGGTCCCAGCCGCTCGCGTCCAGCCAGTCGCGCACGAACTGCTTGTCGAAGCTCGGTTGGGTCTTGCCGGGTGTGTAGCCATCGGCCGGCCAGAACCGGGAGGAGTCCGGAGTGAGCACCTCGTCGATCAGGATGAGCTCGCCCCCCGCGAACCCGAACTCGAACTTCGTGTCGGCCACGATGATCCCGCGCTCGGCCGCGACCTCCGCTCCCCGTTCGTACAGCGTGATCGTGACCTCGCGCAGGCGTTCGGCCAGACCCTTGCCGATCAGGTCGATGGTCTCCTCGAAGGTGAGCGGAAGGTCGTGGCCCTCGGCGGCCTTGGTGGTCGGCGTGAAGATCGGCTCGGGGAGACGGTGCGCCTCGTCCAGACCGGGCGGCAGCGGGACGCCGCAGACCTGACCCTCGGCCCGGTATTGCCTGAGGCCGCTCCCGGTCAGGTAACCGCGAGCCACGCACTCCACCGGGATCACCTCGGCCCTCGTGCCGAGCATGGCGCGACCGGCGAGCGAGGGCTCGCTGCGGAAGGGCTCGGGGAAGTCGCGGCGGTCGGCGCTGATCAGGTGGTTGCCGATCAGGTCCTTCGTCCTGTCGAGCCAGTACAGCGTCAGCCCCGTGAGCACCCGCCCCTTGTCGGGGATCGGGTTCGGGAGGACGACGTCGAACGCGCTGATACGGTCGGTGGCGACCAGGAGAAGTCGGTCGTCGGCCACCTCGTAGATGTCGCGGACCTTCCCCTGTCCGGCGAGCTTGGCCTGACTCATGATGCGACCTCCACCTTCTCGAGCCGGTCGAACACCACGTCGAGGTTGCGGAGCGCGCGGCCCGGGTCGAACAGCTCGTCGAGCCGGTCGCCGATCCGCTCACCCACCTCGGGATCTTGGGCCACGAGGTCCCGGAACGACGCCCTCTCGTCCCAAGCCGCGGCGGCCGCGGACTGCACGATCGCATACGCCTCGTCGCGCGGCAGACCCGCATCGACGAGCGCGAGCAACACGTTCTGCGAGAACGCCAGCCCTCCACCCACCTGCAGGTTCTCGCGCATCCGGTCGGGGAAGACCTCGAGACCGTCGAGGACGTCGGCCATCTCCGCGAGCATGAAGTGCAGCGCGATCGTCGAGTCCGGCAGGATCACGCGCTCGGCCGACGAGTGCGAGATGTCGCGCTCGTGCCAGAGCACGGTGTTCTCGAGCGCCGCCTGCAGGTTGCCGCGGATCACGCGCGCGAGCCCCGTCACACGCTCGCAGCGGACCGGGTTCCGCTTGTGCGGCATCGCGCTCGAGCCCTTCTGACCCCGGGTGAACGGCTCCTGCACCTCGCGCACCTCGGTCCTCGCGAGGTGGCGGATCTCCGTCGCGATCGCATCCAAGGTCGACGCGGTGATCGCGAGGGTCGCCATCAGCTCGGCGTGGCGGTCGCGCGCGACGATCTGGCTCGAGGCCTCGGCGGCGCGGAGGCCGAGCTTCGCGCACACCTCCTCCTCGACGCGGGGGTCCACCTGTGCGTACGTGCCGACGGCGCCGCTGATGGCGCCGACGCTCACCGTTTCGCGGGCGCGCCGCAGCCGTTCGCGGTCGCGGTCGAGCTCGAACGCCCAGAGCGCCACCTTGTGCCCGAAGCTCGTGGGTTCCGCCACGACCCCGTGCGTCCGCCCCGCCATCACCACGTCGCGATGGGACAGCGCCATCGACTTCGCCACGGCGAGCAGGCGTTCGAGGTGGTGGAGCAGCAGGTCGCACGCGTCGCGGAGCTGGAGCGCGAGACCCGTGTCCAAGACGTCGGACGAGGTGAGCCCGAAATGCACCCAGCGGCCGGCCGGGCCAACGGTCTCGGCCACGACCTGCACGAACGCCGCAACGTCGTGCCTGGTGACGAGCTCGACCTCGGCCACCCGGGCGGCGTCGAACGCCGCCCTCGCGCGGATCTCGCGCGCGTCCTCCTCGGGGATGACGCCGAGCCGGGCCCACGCCTCGGCAACCGAGACCTCGATCTCGAGCCAGTGGCCGAGCCTCGCGCCCTCGGACCAGACCGCGGCCATCTCCGGGAGGGCGTAGCGGGGGATCATGGCTCCGGATGGACGACGAAGCGCGAGCTCACAGCCTGAGCCCCTCCGCAAGGTCGTCCTTGAACCGCCACAGCCGCTTCTGGACGTCGGGGTCGGCCACCCCCACGATCTCGGCGGCGAGCACCGCGGCGTTCATCGCCGAGTCCACGCCGACGGCCGCGACCGGCACGCCGCTCGGCATCTGGGCGGTCACGTAGAGGGCCTGCTCGCCGCCCATCTGGTCCGTCGCGATCGGCACGCCGATCACCGGCACGATCGTCCGGGCGGCCACGGCCGCCGCGAGGTGACCTGAGATCCCCGTGGTGCACACGAGGGCCTTCAGGCCGCGGTCGAACGCGGTCCGTGCATACTCGTCGACGAGGTCGGGGCTCCGCGAGGAGGACATCACGCGGATCTCGTGCGGGAGCTCCAGCTTCTCCAAGATCGCGGTCGCCTGCTGCATCAAGGGAAGCTCGGCCGCCGAACCCACCAGCACGCCGACCAGCGGTGCCGGATCGCTCATGCCCGCTCCTCCCTCGCCGCCAGCGCCGCGATGTCCGTCCGTAGCCGCATCCCCTCGAAGGACAGACGCGAGCTCGCATCGTACGCGCGGTCCCGGGCCTCGGCGATCGAGGACCCGGTCGCGCTGACCGAGAGCACGCGTCCCCCCGCGGTGACCACTCTACCCTGCCGTTCCGCCGTGCCCGAATGGAACACCGTCGCGCCCTCGACGCGCGCGGCCGCTTCCAGACCCGCGATCTCGAACCCGGTCTCGTGCGGCCCTGGGTAGCCGCCCGAGGCGAGCACCACCGTGACGCACGCGCCGGGACGCAGCGTGATCGGCTCACCCGGGAGCTCACCTCGCGCGCAGGCGAGGAACAGCCCGGCCGGGTCCGCGTCCAGCCGCGGCATGAGGGCCTGGGTCTCGGGGTCGCCGAAGCGGCAGTTGAACTCGAGGACCTTGGGACCCGCCTCGGTCAGCATCAGGCCGGCGTACAGGACGCCGCGGTAGCGGACGCCCTCGGCGGCGAGCGCGCGGACGGTGCGCTCGAGCACGTCGGCTCGGATCCGTTCGGCGTCCGCCGCGGCCACGAACGGCACCGGCGAATACGCGCCCATCCCGCCCGTGTTGGGTCCGGTGTCGTCATCGCCGATCCGCTTGAAGTCCTGCGCGAAGGCGAGCGGGAGCACCCTCTCGCCGTCGGCGAGCGCGAAGGCAGAGACCTCGCGGCCGCTCAGGTGCTCCTCCACCACGACGGTGGACCCCGCGTCGCCGAACGCCCGGTCAACGAGCGCGCGCTCGAGCGCCCGGACCGCCTCGGTCCGCTCCTCGGTGATCACGACGCCCTTGCCCGCCGCGAGCCCGTCCGCCTTCACGACGTACGGAGGCCCGAACGCGTCGAGCGCGCCGAGCGCCTCCGACATCGACCTCGCCGTGAGGCTCGCCGCAGCGGGAACCCCGTACCGCTCGCAGAGGTCCTTGGCCCACGCCTTCGAGCCTTCGAGGCGCGCGGCCTCCGCCGAGGGTCCGAACACGGGATGACCCCTCAGGGAGAGCTCGTCGGCCAGCCCGCCGACCAGGGGTCCCTCGGGGCCGACCACGGTGAGGTCGACGCGTTCGGCCTCCACGAGCGCGAGCAGCCCGGCGGCGTCGTCGGCCGCGACCGGGGCGCACTCGGCCTCCCGCGCGATACCCGCGTTCCCCGGAGCCGCGACGAGCCGGTCCACCGCCGGGTCGCGAGCCAGCCGCCACGCGAGCGCGTGCTCGCGCCCGCCGGCGCCCACCACCAGGACCTTCATCCGCCGCCCGGACCTCCGGCACTCAGGCTCTGTTCGCGCCCCGGGCCGACCGAGACCACGCCGATCGGGACGCCGACGAGCTCCCGGACGCGCTCGAGATAGGTGCGGGCGGCCGCGGGCAGGTCGCCGAACATGGTCGCCCCCCCGATCTCCTCCTGCCAGCCCTCGAGCTCCTCGTAGACGGGCTCGGCGCGATGGAACAGTGACTGGTGCGGCGGGAAGTCATCGAAGGTCTCGTCGTCGGCGCGGTAGGCGGTGCAGACCCGGATGGTATCGAAGCCCGACAGCACATCGAGCTTGGTGACGAATAGCTCGGTGAGCCCGTTCACGCGCGCGGCGTATCGCAGGATCACCGCGTCGAACCATCCGCAACGGCGCTTGCGTCCGGTCACCGTCCCGAACTCCTGGCCTCGCTCACCGAGCCGGTCGCCCTCGGGTCCGTGGTCCTCCGTAGGGAACGGGCCGGCGCCGACACGGGTCACGTACGCCTTCGTGATCCCGATCACCCGCTCCACCTCGCGGGGCCCGATCCCGGCCGACGCGAGCGCGTACCCGGTGACCGGGTTCGATGAGGTGACGAACGGATAGGTCCCCTTGTCGAGGTCGAGCATCGTGCCCTGGGCGCCCTCGAGCAGGACCTCCTTACCCTCCCGGAGCGCGTCGTGCAAGAGCTTGGACGTGTCGGTCACGTGCGGACGCAGCCGCTCGGCGAAGCGCAGGTAATCGTCGACGATCGTCTCGGCCACGAGCGGAAGACGCCCGTAGATGCGGGTGAGGATCTGGTTCTTCTCCCGGAGCACGACGTCGAGCTTCTCGCGGAAGATCTTCTCGTCGAACAGGTCCTGGATCCGCAGGCCGATCCGCGCCGCCTTGTCCCCGTACGCCGGCCCGATCCCGCGCTTGGTCGTGCCCAGCGCGTTCTTGCCGAGGAACCGTTCGGTCACGCGCTCGAGCTCGAGGTGGTAGGGCATGATCATGTGGCAGTTGCCGGATACGACCAGTCGGGACGGGTCGACACCCACGGCCGCGAGCCCGTCCATCTCGTCCAGGAGCACGCGCGGGTCCACGACGACGCCGTCGGCGATGACCGACGTGATGTGCGGGTACAGGATCCCCGAAGGGATCAGCTGCAACTTCAGCGTGCGCCCCTCGGCCAAGATCGTGTGCCCTGCGTTGTTGCCACCCTGGTACCGGACGACCAGGTCCATCCGGTCGGCCAGGTAATCCGTCGCCTTGCCCTTGCCCTCGTCCCCCCATTGGGTCCCGACGACGACGGAGGCCGGCATGAGGACCGAGTCTATCCGGCCGTGCCGGAGGTCTCCGTTCCGGATGCCTACCGCTCGATGCGGAACGCGATCTGCACGTGCGTGTGGTACTCGGAGATCTTGCCGTCCTGCACCACGGCGCTCGTGCCGAGGATGTCCATCGACTCGATCCCGCGGATCGTCTTCGACGCCTCCGCGAGTGCCTGGTGCGCCGCGTCCCTCCAGGACTCGGACGACACGCCGACCAGGTCGATCGTCTTGATGACCGCCATCGCCATACGCCCCCTCACCTTCCGTTGTAGACGTCGATGAACCGCCGGTAGTTGGCGGCGATCTGCTTGGCGGCCTCCTCGCGACCGAGGTTGCCGTCCACGAACCCCTTGAGCGGATCCCACCAGATCGAGCGACCGATCGCGAACCCGATGTAGCCGGGGACGCCCGATCCCATCCGGAGCCAGTGGTCGACCGCGGCGTCGTCGGCCCCCCGGCCGAGCACCACGCACGTCACCCCGTCGCGGCCATCCCGGCGCGTGGTCGCCGAGATCGTCTCGCAGTCTCCTCGGGCATCGATGCCCTCGATCTTCCAGATGTCGGGCTCGACGCCGATGCCCTGGAGCTCCTCGATCGCCGCCTTCATCAGCTTCGGTCGCTCCTGCGAGTCCCACCGCTGCTCGTCGCCGCCCACCGCCCGGATCTGTTCGGGCGTGGCCGGGACGAGCAGCTCGAACAGGAACCGACGTCCGTGCTCGTGCAACCAGTCGCCGAGCCGCTTCAGGCGGGCGGCCTGGCGCTCGTTCATCGCCCGGTCGCCCTCGGTGTTGTAGCGGACCAACACCTTCGAGAAGGTCGGGTCGAAGGCCTCGATGTGCGCGCCGAAGTCTTCCCCGTACTGGAAGTCGAACTCCTCCTGCCCGCTCTTCTCCACGGGCATCGCCAGCCGGAACCCCGCGGCCTTCGCGTCGCGCGCGATGTCGGCCCCGAACTGCTCGTCGACCAGGACGCCCGAGGACCCGGCCTCCACCCCTTCGTCGAGCGCGCGCCTTGCGCCCTCGTAGATCACGCGCTTGGCGTCCGAGATCCGAGCGGCCTCCTCCGCGTTGGGCTCGCCGGAGACGCCGAAGAACTTCTTCTGGAACGACCCTCGATGATCGAACGCCAAGATGTACAGCGGCTGGTCGTACCCGAGCGCCATCTCGTTGCTCCTTCCCTTCCCTCGGTCGTCCTTCGACCCCTGCCTTCCTAGGGTTGCTCGAACGGGTTGGTGGGTTCGAGCGTCTCCACCGGCACCGGGGCGGCCGCCTTCTTGAACCTGCCCGCGTGTGACGGGGAACAGACCACGAACCCGTAGTGCATCGGCACGGCCATCCTCGGCTGCATCGCCTTCACGAACCCGGCCGCCTCTTGCCAGTCCATCGTGTACGTCCCGCCGATCGGCACCATCGCAACGTCGGGGTCGAGGCTCTCGAGCTCGGGGAGCGCGTCGGTGTCGCCCGCGTGGTAGAAGCTGTGACCGCCGAGCTCGAACACGTATCCCACCCACCGGTTCTTGCGGGGGTGCATGTCCAGACGCTCCTCGGCGGTGTTGTAGGCGGGCACGGTCTGGATCTTCAGCCCGTCGGCCTCCACCGCGAGCCCCGGCTCGACCGCGGTGACCTCCCCGGACAGCTCGGCCGCCACGTCGTGCGGCGCGATGAGCTTGGTGGCCGGCGTCCGCAACCGCTCGATCTCGTGCGGCTGGAAGTGGTCGAAATGCGCGTGGGTGATGAGGATGATGTCCGCGGGGACGTCATCCTGGACACCCCAGGGATCCACGTACACGACGGGGCCATCGCCCTGCCACCGGAACGCCGCCTGCCGGAACCACGTGACCCCTTCGAGCGCCGCAGCTCCCATCGTTGGCCTCCTCCGCTTCGGTCCCTCGCAAGTAGTCTTTCAAATCGTCGTGGTGGCGCGCGAGCCGGTCGAGACGCAAGGGGGCCTGCGGGCCTCGGTCTCGCTCCTGCGGCACAACCGGAACTTCCGGCGCCTCTACCTCGCGTCCGTGATCTCGCTCGGGGGCGACTGGTTCCTGCTGATCGCGCTCTTCGGGCTGATGCTCGACCTCACGGGGCAGGCGCTCGCCGTCGCGTTCACGATCGCCGCCCAGGACCTCACGTACTTCCTCGCCTCCCCGTTCGCAGGCGTGCTCGCCGATCGTCTGGACCGGCGCAGGCTGATGATCGCCTGCGACCTCGCGCGGGCCGTGCTCGTCCTGGGGTTCCTCCTCGTACGGACCGAGGACCTCGCCTGGCTGGTGTACGTGCTGCTGGCGGCCACCGCCGTCTTCGCCGCAGCGTTCGAGCCCGCCTCGGCGGCGGCCCTGCCGAACCTTGTGGACGACCGCGACCTCTCGGTGGCCAACGCCCTGTCGGGGTCGCTGTGGGGCACGATGCTGGCGGTCGGCGGCGCACTCGGCGGGGTCGTGGCGGGGTTGTTCGGTCGCGACACGGCGATCGTGGTCGATTCGGCGTCGTTCCTGCTCTCGGCGATGCTGATCTTCCGGGTCCGGGCATCCTTCGCCGAGTCTCGCGCGCGGTCCGAGCATCCGAGCCTGCGCAAGGACACGGTCGAGACCGTCCACTACGCGCGCAGGGACCACCGGGTGCTGGCGTTGCTCGCCGTGAAGTTCGGATGGGGGATCGCGGGTGGGGTGCTCGTGCTCCTGCCGCTGCTCGCGTTCGGTGACTTCCATACCGGCGAGAGTGGTTCCGGCGAGATCAGCCTCGGCCTGCTGATGGCGGCACGCGGTGTCGGAGCCCTGATCGGACCGTTCATCGGACGAGCGCTCGCCGGACCGGACGATCGGCGGCTGTTCGGGGCGATCGGAGGTGCGCTCGCCACGTTCGGCGTGGGCTACGCCCTCCTCGGTCTGGCTCCCGGGCTCCTGCTGGCGATGGGGGCCGTCCTCGTCGCGCACGTGGGCGGCGGGGCACAGTGGACCCTGTCCTCCTACGGGCTGCAGCGGGTCGTGCCCGACCGCATCCGCGGGCGCATCTTCGCCGTCGACGGCATGCTCGTGACGCTCACGTTCGGCGTATCCAGCATCCTCACCGGCGTGCTGGCCGACGTGTTCGGGGCCGGTCCGACGGCCGTCGCGATGGGGACCGTCGCCCTCGTCTGGGCGATCACGTGGACGTGGCTGACCGGCGACGTTCGGCGGGCGACCATGCTCCGGGGGTGCGGTCCCGCACCGGAGCTCGAGCTCGCCTGAGCCGGGTGCCTATCGGCTACGCGTCGGGCGTCCCCGGCGGTGGCGGCGGGGTGCCGGACGGTCCCGAGGCGGGGGCCGGCGGCGGTGAGGCCGGTGGGACCTCGGGACCGCCGAACGTCACGGCCGCCCCCTCGCCGAAGGCTACCTGCGGCGCACCCGCCTCGCGCAAGGCGTCCTCGATCTCGAAGAACTCCTCCTCCTGGAAATGGAACGTGGACGCGATGATCACCGACGGGAACTGCTTCACCCGTTGGTTGTAGTCCCGCACGTTCGCGTTGTAGAAGCGGCGCGAGGTCTGGAGCCGATCCTCGGTGTTCGCGAGCTCCTGCTGGAGGGCGAGGAAGTTCTGGTTGGCCTTCAGGTCGGGGTAGTTCTCGACCACGGCGAACAGCTGCCGGAGCGCGGCCACCAACGGCCCCTCGGCGGCGGCCTGGGAGGCCGGTGACCCGGTGGCCGACGCCGCCGCGGCCCGCGCCCTGGTCACGTTCTCGAACACCGTCCGCTCGTGCGAGGCGTAGCCGCGGACCGTCTCGACGAGGTTGGGGATCAGGTCGTAGCGGCGGCGCAGCTCGGTGTCGATGTTCGCCCACGCGTCCTTGATCAGCTGGCGCTGCGAGACGAAGCGGTTGTACGACCCGACGCCGAAGATCGCGACCAGCACGATGATCCCGCCGATGATCGCCAGGGTCCAGCCCACGGCCGTTCCTTTCTGAAGAGGTCGACGCGAAGCCTAGCCCCTCGCGCGCAGGGCGACGACCCGAGGCGCCCGTCGAGGACATCGGTCTACGACGTCGGTGGCTGCGCTCGTCCCCCGAGGGCGATCGCGATGCCGAGGGTGATCAGGAGCACGGGCCCCAGGACGCGGAGCGACACGTCCCACACCCCGAGACGCTCGAGCAGGAAGACCACACCGGCGGCGATGAAGAACACGCCCGCCACCAGGGCGGAGCGGTTGAGCCCGGGGTCAGCCATGGTTGACGCGCACCTCCCCGATGCCCACCGTCGCCTCGAGCCGGATCACCGGCGCGCCGGCCGGGGCCGCGGCGGAGAGCTCCGCGCCGATGCCGCCCTCCTGCTGCCCGTAGACGCGCACGCTGCCGAGGCCCGAACGCGCGCTCACCTGAACCGGCGCGTCCTGCGGCACGATCACCACGAGCTGTCCGATCCCGACCCGGGCCCGAACGTCGACGGCGGCGCCGAACGCACCGAAGTCGAGGTCGGTCAGGTCGAGCGTGAGCTTGCCGATGCCACGCTCGTAGTCGCGCTCGATCCGATCCCCGGTCGGATGGGCCGTGTGGTCGCCCACGCCACCTCCGAGTGGGATGTCGATCGCGGTCCCGAACACCAGGAGGATCGTGACGACGATCCCGGCGACGATGAGTCCGACCTGTCCGGCGCCCGATCGGGCCGAGGAGACGAGCACGATCCCGATGCCGATCAACACCCCCGGGAACAGCACGTCCCAGGGCACGTCGACACCCAGCGCCTGGAGCAGCCACCCCACGCCGAACAGGACGAGGACCAGCCCGAATACCAGACGTCCCGTCCATCGGTCAGGGGGCGCCGCGGGCGGGGGCGGGGGCACGGGTGTGCTCATCGACGGGACGAGGAGGCCTGGATCACGACCGCCACGCCGACCGCGATCAACGCGAGCGGCCAGAAGTACTTGCCGAGCGCAGGGATGGACAGGTTGAGCAGCAGGATCGTCCCGATGGCGATCAGCGCGCCGCCCACGATCAACCGCGTGGCGTCGGCGCCCTCCGGCCTCGCCGAGCCGAGATCCTCGCCGTCCCGTTCGACCGGGATCAGCACCCAGGCGACGACGTAGATCAGGAAGCCGCCGCCACCCGCGATCGCGAGGATGACCAGCGCGATCCGAAGCAAGACGGGGTCGACGCCGAGGTACCGCCCCAGACCCCCGCAGACCCCGCCGATCACCCGATCGTCCCGGCTGCGGCGCAACAGACGAGGTCGTTCTCCGTTCGAGCCCGGAACGCTCACAGGCCCACGCTACGACGCTCGGTCCGGCTCCCCCAACCCGCTCACGTCCGACGAGGCGTCGTCGGGATGCGCACCCGGAGCGGCCGGCATCGTGATGGTGCCCGTCATCGCCGGCCCGCTTCTCGCGGCTCGCAGGAGTTCCGCGAAGCCCTCATGCCGCTCGAGCGGTTCCTCGATCCCCGCGGACGGCGGCCTGTACACGATCGGGAGGGACCCACTCACCTCGAAGCCCCACGGATCTTCGAGCGCCTCGAGCCACCGCTGCATCGAGCCTCCGACCAGGATCCGCGCCAGCGCGGGTCGTCGCACCGGACGACGTAGCCGGGATCGGCCCCCGTCGGTCGGACATCGATCCGCTCGACCGAGACCCTGAGAGCAGCCTGCCCAGAGCCTCGGATTCGACCACCAAGGGGAGCGGGGTCGGCTCCACGGGAGCGATCGCGCACGCTAACCGGGATCGCTCGCCGCCCGTGCGGGTCGAGCACGTCGAGGTCGAAACGCTTCACGTCCAGCCCGTGCCAGTTCCCCCACCGGAGGTCCTCGATCGAGGCCTGCTCGCACCGCCCGAACAGTGAGAACGGATACGCGAGCAGGCCGAACGGGTCCCGTGCCTCCCGCTTCAAACCAGCGCGTCGTTGCGGAACTCGGCCCTCTCGCTCTTCACGCGTCGCATCAGCGCGAGGTTCGCCCCGGCGATCCCCCCCACGAAGAAGAGCAGCACGATGAGGGGCGGCAGGACCTTGAGGAACGGCGCCGCCGCGATCGCAAGTGCGAAGGCCGCCACGACCCTCAGCCACGGGTTCATGGGGCCAGTATCCGAATCCCGGTGTTCGGAACTGAGCCCCGGGCGGGCCGTCCATCCGCCGGCGAGACTGGGATCACTCGGGATCGGCCGACGCCGCATCGGCCGTCGGCCTGAACGTCAGGGATCCTTCCTGGGCGTCCACGACCACCGTGTCTCCATCGCCGATCTCGCCCGACA
Organism: Actinomycetota bacterium; assembly: GCA_049587975.1. Lineage (GTDB taxonomy): Bacteria > Actinomycetota > UBA4738 > UBA4738 > HRBIN12 > DASSJM01. The sequence goes on from JBAVEY010000038.1 coordinate 16,614, forward strand.
ACAGCTTCATCGCGAGCGGGTCCTGGATCTCGCGCTGGATGAGCCGCTTCAGCGGTCGGGCCCCGAACGCGGGATCGTAGCCGCGGGTCGCGATGAGGTCGCGCGCCGCGTCGGTCAGCACGAGTCCGAGCGACCGGTCGGCGAGGCGCCCGGCGAGCAGACGGATCTGGATGTCCACGATCTCGCGGATCTGCTCGGGGGCGAGCGGCTCGAACACCACGATCTCGTCGATCCGATTCACGAACTCGGGGCGGAAGAAGCCCTGCACGTCTTCGAGTACCGCCTCGCGACGCTTGTCGGTGGAGATCCCGGTATCGCGGAAGATCGCGCCGCCGAGGTTGGAGGTCATGATCACCACCGCGTTGCGGAAGTCCACGGTCCGCCCGTGCCCATCGGTGAGGCGCCCGTCCTCGAGCAGCTGCAGCAGGACGTTGAACACATCCGCGTGCGCCTTCTCGATCTCGTCGAGCAACAGGACGGAATACGGACGGCGCCGGACGGCCTCGGTGAGCTGGCCACCCTCCTCGAACCCGACGTACCCGGGCGGCGCCCCGACCAGGCGCGACACGGTGTGGCGCTCCTGATACTCGCTCATGTCGATCCGAACCATCGCGCGTTCGTCGTCGAACAGGTACTCGGCCAGGGCGCGCGCGAGCTCGGTCTTGCCCACACCGGTCGGTCCCAGGAACAGGAACGAGCCGATCGGCCGCATGGGATCCGACAGCCCAGCTCGGGAGCGTCGGATCGCGTTCGCGACGGCGGAGACCGCCTCGTCCTGCCCGACCACACGTCGGTGCAGGGCCTCCTCGAGGTGCAGGAGCTTGGCCATCTCGCCCTCCATCAGCCGAGCGAGGGGGATGCCGGTCCACGTCGAGACGACCTGGGCCACGTCCTCCTCCGTGACCTCCTCGTTCAGCATCTTCTGCTCGCGCTGGATCTCCCCGAGGGCCTGGTTCTCCTGCTCGAGCGCCTTCCCCAGCTCGACCAGCCGGCCGAAACGGAGCTCGGCGGCGCGTTCGAGGTCGCCGTCGCGCTCGGCGCGTTCGAACTCGCCACGGGTGGCCTCGATCTCGCTCTTCAGCGTCCGGATCCGGTCGATCCGCTCCTTCTCCTGCTGCCAGTGGCCACGCATCGCCGACGAGCGTTCTTGCAGGTCGGCCAGCTCCTGCTCGAGCCGCTCGAGCCGCTCCTTCGACGCGGGGTCGCTCTCCTTGCGCAGGGCCGCGCGCTCGATCTCGAGCTGCATGATCCGGCGCTCGACCTCATCGATCTCGATCGGGACCGAGTCGATCTCCATCCGCAGGCGGCTCGCCGCCTCGTCGATCAGGTCGATCGCCTTGTCCGGCAGGAACCGGCCGGTCACGTACCGGTCCGACAGGACCGCCGCGGCGACCAGCGCCGGGTCCTGGATCCGCACGCCGTGGTGGACCTCGTAGCGCTCCTTCAGACCCCGCAGGATCGCGATCGCGTCCTCGACGCTCGGCTCGCCGACCAGGACCGGCTGGAAGCGGCGTTCGAGCGCAGGGTCCTTCTCGATGTGTTCGCGGTACTCGTCCAGCGTGGTCGCGCCGATCGCCCGGAGCTCGCCGCGGGCGAGCATCGGCTTCAGCATGTTGCCGGCGTCCATCGCGCCTTCGGCCGCCCCGGCTCCCACGATCGTGTGCAACTCGTCGATGAACGTGACGATCTGCCCCTCGGAGTCCGCGATCTCTCGAAGGACCGCCTTCAACCGGTCCTCGAACTCACCGCGATACTTGGAGCCCGCGATCATGGCGCTCAGATCCAGTGCCACGACGCGCTTGTCCTTCAGGGACACGGGCACGTCGCCCGAGACGATCCGCTGAGCGAGCCCTTCCACGATCGCCGTCTTGCCGACGCCGGGCTCGCCGATCAGGACCGGGTTGTTCTTCGTCCGACGGGACAGTACCTGGATCACGCGGCGGATCTCGTCGTCCCGGCCGATCACCGGGTCGAGCTTGCCGCGGCGTGCGAGGTCCGTCAGGTCGCGCCCGTAGCGCTCGAGCACCTGGATCTTGTCCTCGGGGTTCTGGTCGGTCACGCGTTGGCGGCCCCGGACCTGCGCCAGCGCCGCGAGGAGCGCGTCGCGGTCCACCCCGGCATCCCGCAGGACCGTCGCGGCGCCCGAGGCACCGTCCAACAGCCCGAGCAGCAGGTGCTCGGTCGAGACGTACTCGTCGCCGAGCGCCTCGGCCTCGCGGAAGGCGGCGTCGAGCACCGTCCCCAGGGCCGGCCCGATCCGAACCTCGACGCCCTGCGCGTACACCTTCGGCAGGCGGTCGAGCGCCGCGTCCACCCGGTCGCGCAGCGGCTTGGGGGCGACCCCAACCCCGTGCAGCACGGGGAACACGACGCCCTCCGGGTCCGAGAGCAACGCGAGCAGCAGGTGCTCGGGCTCGATCGTCTGATGGCTGCGCGCCACCGCCTGCTCCCGCGCTCCCTCGAGCGCGGCCTGCGACTTCATCGTCAGCTTGTTGGCATCCATCCGTTCCTCACCGCGTTCTTCCAGTCCGGTCGGGTCATCCCGTACATCGCGTAGTCGCGGGGGGTTCCGGTCGGATCCGGCATGAAGCCTCGCAGGACCCCCTCCAAGCCGAACCCGAGCACCTCCAGGACCCGACGCATGGCCCCGTTCTCGACGTCGGTCGTGACCTGGACCCGGATCGCGTCCTCTCGGCCGAACAGGTACGAGGACAGGAGCGCGACCGTCTCCCGCCCGATACCGCGTCCGCGATCGGCCCGGTCCCAGAGCTCGATCCCGAGCTCCCACACCCCGCGCGGCATCGCGAACCGCGGGCACCGGCCCTGGACGTCGCCGACCAGGCGCCCCTCGGCCTCCACCGCCAACAGGATCTCCCAACCGATCGTCTGGCCGGAGCGCTCGATGCGCTCGCGCCGCTCTCGTACCGCGGCCTCATCCAGGTCCGTGGCCGGGATCGTCTGCATCCGGTCGAGCGCGAGGGACACCTCGTCGGGGCGGAACCCTCGCAGAAGGACGCGATCACCCCGGAGCTCGGTCACCGAGCGACGTCCTCCCACAGGAACGACCGCACGCTGCGGAGCGGGACGATCTCGGCGCCGGACCGGCGCCTCCTCACCTGGTCGAGCAGCTCGCGTTCGAGCTCCTCCGTGCGCCGCTGCATCCGAGCCAGCTGTTCGCGCATCTCGATGAACAGCCTCACACCCGCCAGGCTGACGCCCTCTCGCTGCGTCAGCTCCTGGATCATCTGGATGCGCGCGATGTCTCGCTCGGAGTATCGGCGCGTGTTGCCCGATGTCCGCTTCGGCGCGAGGAGCCCGCGGCGCTCGTACATCCGCAGCGTTTGCGGGTGCACGCCAGCGAGTTCGGCCGCCACGCTGATGATGTAGACGGCCCGCTCCTCGGTCAGCTCGGCTCGACGTTCCGATGTGCGATCCGATGTCTCGCTCACGACGCCTGCCTCCTCATGCATCCACGCCGAGACCTCGGCGTGGCGATCCCTTCTCGGTCTGTTGGAGCTGCCGCAGCAGCTCCTTCTCCGGCTTCGACAGCTTCCGCGGGACCTCGATGCGGGTCGTGACGAGCAGATCCCCGTGGCCGCCTCGCTTCGGCGCCCCCTTGCCCTTCAGGCGAAAGGTCTTCCCGTTGGGGGTCCCCGCGGGCACCTTCATGGTGACCGGTCCGTTCAGCGTCGGGACGCGCACCTCGGCGCCGAGGGCCGCCTCCGCGTACGTGACGGGCAGCTCGAGCGTCAGGTCGTGCCCCGAACGCCCGAAGAAGGCGTGCGGATGCACGCGGACCTGCACGTACAGGTCCCCCGGCTGACCGCCGGCCGGACCGGGCTCCCCTCGACCCGCGAGCCTGATCCTTGCGCCATCCCTCACGCCTGCCGGGATCCTCACCTGGAAGCTCCGCGTCCTGCGACGGCTCCCGGTCCCTCCGCACGTCGGACATGGCGTCTGGACGATGCGCCCGGACCCGTGGCAGACGGGGCACGTCTGACTCATCTGGAACAACCCCTGGTTCACCGCCACGGCACCCGACCCTCCACATCGTGTGCAGGTCGCCGGGCTCGTCCCGGGGGCGGCACCGCTGCCGTGGCAGGTCTCGCATGGTGCGGGGCCCGCGATCCGAACCGGCATCGTGGTCCCGTTCATCGCATCGTCGAACGCGACCGTCACGCTGGTCTCGAGATCGGCGCCTCGGGCCGCGCGCGGGCCGGCACCCCGCCCGCCCCCACCGAACAGCCCGCCGAACAGGCCCCCGAGATCGCCGAGGTCCTCGAACCGGACCCCGCCGGGGACCCCGCCGGGGACCCCGCCCGGGAACCCACCAGCACCGCCGGGGAAACCGCCCGTCCCGTACCCGGACGCGGCCATATCGCGCACCTGGTCGTACTGCTTGCGCTTGTCCTCGTCCCCCAGGATGTCGTAGGCGGCCGAGATCTCCTTGAACCGATCTTCGGCCTGTGCGTTCCCCGGATTGGCGTCGGGATGGTGCTGCTGGGCGAGCTTGCGGTAGGCCTTCTTGATCTCGGCCGCGGTGGCGTTCTTCGGGACGCCGAGGACGTGGTAGTAGTCCTTCTCGAACCACTCCCGACGAACGTCGCCGTTCACGGCCGCTCCCCTTGCCTCACGCCCGCTCGACGCGAACGCTCGCGGGACGGATCAGGGCGCCACGCAGCTTGTAGCCCTGTCGGAAGATCTCCGCGACGTGCGGATCGCCATCGCCGTCGCCGGTCTGCATCAGCGCCTCGTGCTCGTTGGGGTCGAATGCCTTGCCCTCCGCCTCGATCCGCTCGAGGCCCTCGGCTCGCAGCGTCTCGGCGAGCTTCGCGTAGACGAGCTCGACGCCCTTGCGGAACGTGTCGAAGTCCGGCTGGCGCTCGGCCGCGATCAACGCGAGGTCGAACTCGTCGAGGACCTCCAGCAACCCCTGCACGAAACGCTGGAGCTCGGCGTCCACGAGCCGCTCCTGCGAGCGGGTCATGCGCTTGCGGTAGTTCTCGAACTCCGCCTGGAGCCGCTGCAGATGATCGCGGTACTCGGCCGCCTCCGTCTGCGCCCGCGCGAGCTCGTCGGACCCGTCGGTCGACCCGCCCCCGGACCGCGGGGGACGGGACGTCTCCCCCGCGGTCTCTGTCTGGGTGGGCGAACCGGTACCGCCGCTTCGCGCCTCGGCTCCCGCCTCGGGTGCCGGCTCGATCGGCTCGTCGTCGCGGTACCGCCGCTTATCGACGATGCGGACCTTCGGCCGCGGCTCGTCGCGCTCGTCGCGGTCGTGCTCGGTCACTTGTCCGCCTTCTCTTGGTCCGCCTTCGTCAGGCCCGCCTTGATCTGGATCTTCGTCGGCTTGGCCATCTCGATCTTCGGGACGTCCACCGTGAGGACGCCGTCCTCGAACCGCGCGTCCACCTTGGACGTGTCCACCTGCGGCGGCAGGGTGACGGCCCGGCTGAAGGTGCCGTACCTCCGCTCGATCCGGTGGTAGCTCTCCTCCTTGACCTCCGAGGAGAACTCGCGCGAGCCGCTCACGGTCAGCGTCGAGTCCTCGACGGACACATCGACGTCCTCGGCGGACAGGCCGGGTAGCTCGACCGTGACGACGACCTTGTCGTCGGTCTCGTACACGTCCATCGCAGGCATCCACGGCGCCTGACGCTCGCGGCCGAACGTCCGCTCGATCAGCCGGTCGAACCGGTCGTCGAACAGCCGGATGTCCGGCAGCTGGTCGCCCCACAGCATGATGCGATCCCTCATCGCTCTCCTCCTTCGTCCACGATCTCGCCTTCCACCACGTCGTTCTCGCCCTCGGGCTCCGATACCGACGGCCCGCCTTCGCTCGCGGCGGCCGTCTGCTGCGCCTCAGGGGTCTGCTGGTACATCGCCTGCCCGATGCTCTGGAACTTCTGCATCACGGCGTCCGTTCCAGCCTTGACCTTGTCGACATCCTCGCCCTTCAGCGCCTCCTTCAGCTCGTCGTTCAGCTTCTTGAGCGCCTCCCGGTCGGCCTCCTGCACCTTGTCGCCCCACTCCTCGAGCGACCGGTCGACCTGGTACGTGAGCTGGTCGGCCTGGTTACGCGCCTCGGCGGCCTCGCGCCGGCTGTGGTCCTCGGCGGCGAACTTCTCCGCGTCTTGGACCATGCGGTCGATGTCGTCCTTCGACAGCGCCGTCCCACCGGTGATCGTCATCGCCTGTTCCTTGCCGGTGGCCATGTCCTTGGCGGACACGTTCACGATGCCGTTGGCATCGATGTCGAACGCCACCTCGATCTGCGGCATCCCGCGAGGTGCGGGAGGCAGCCCGGTGAGCATGAACTTGCCGAGCGATCGCACGCCCGGCGAGTAGACCGTCTCGGCCTCACCCTGCAGCACGTGGATCTCGACGTTGGTCTGGTTGTCGTCCGCGGTCGTGAAGGTCTCCGACTTGCGCGTCGGGATCGTCGTGTTGCGCTCGATCAGCCGGGTGAAGATGCCGCCCTTGGTCTCGACCCCGAGCGTGAGCGGCGTGACGTCCAGGAGCAGGATGTCCTTCACATCGCCCTTGAGGACGCCGGCCTGGATCGCGGCACCGACCGCCACGACCTCGTCCGGGTTCACGCCCTTGTGCGGCTCCTTGCCTCCGGTGAGATCCCTCACGAGCTCCTGGATCATCGGCATCCGCGTCGAGCCGCCGACCAGGATGATGTGGTCGATCGCGTCGACGCTCTTGCCCCAGTCCTTCACCGCGAGCTCGAACGGCTCGCGCGTGCGCTGGACCAGGTCCTCGGTCATGCGCTCGAACTCGCTGCGCGTGAGCTTCATCTCCAGGTGCAGCGGTCCGTCGGCGCCGGCCGAGACGAACGGCAGGTTGATCGTTGCCTCGCTCACCTGCGAGAGCTCGATCTTGGCCTTCTCGGCGGCCTCCTTGAGTCGCTGGAGCGCCATCCGGTCGGCTCCGAGGTCGATCCCGTAGTTGTTCTTGAACTCCTTGACCATCCAGTCGATCACGCGCTGATCCCAGTCATCCCCGCCCAGCTGCGTGTCGCCGTGGGTGGCCTTGACCTCGAACACGCCCTCGCCGATCTCGAGCAGCGAGACGTCGAACGTCCCACCCCCGAGGTCGAACACGAGGATCGTCTGGTCGTGCTGCTTGTCGAGGCCGTACGCGAGCGCCGCGGCCGTCGGCTCGTTGATGATCCGGAGCACCTCGAGCCCCGCGATCTGCCCGGCCTCCTTCGTGGCCTGACGCTGCGAGTCGTCGAAGTACGCCGGCACGGTGACAACGGCCTGGTCGACCGTGTCACCGAGGTAGGACTCGGCGTCCCGCTTCAGCTTGCCGAGGATCTGCGCCGAGATCTCCTGAGGCGTCCACTTCTTGCCGTCGACGTCGGGTCCCCAGTCCTTGGCGCCCATGTGCCGCTTCACGGACCGGACCGTTCGGTCCGGGTTCGTGATGGCCTGGCGCTTGGCGACCTCGCCGACCAGGATCTCGCCGTTCTTGGCGAACCCCACGACCGAGGGCGTCGTACGCGACCCTTCGGCGTTCGGGATGACGACGGGCTCGCCGGCCTCGAGCACCGAGACCACCGAGTTCGTCGTCCCCAGGTCGATCCCCACCGCACGTGCCATCGGGTCTTCCTCCTTCGCTTGACGTCCTTCAGTCGCTCCCAATATAGAAGCCTGAGCGCACCCGTATCAACTTCGTGCCTGAGATGACTATTCCCGCGAAGTCCGCACCCGAGGTCGGATGGCCACGGCGGTCCCGACGTCACGGGGCGTTGGGCACGGCCAACGGGGTATGCTCCCGCGGATGCTCGCGCGTGCCGCCCTCCTCGCCGTGATGATCGGCGTCGCCGGGGGGATGGCCGCCCGACGAGCACGGCTCCTCACGAGGCTCGTGCGCCTCGGACGTCCGGTCGACCGCGGGGGCCAGGTGCCGCGCCGGGTCGCCCGGGAGGGCACGGAGGTCCTCGCACAACGCAAGCTCTTCCAGCGGGCGGTGCCCGGCCTGATGCACGCACTGATCTTCTGGGGCTTCCTGATCCTGCTCACCACGATCGTCGAGATCGCGGGCGAGCTGATCGATCCGACCTTCGAGCTCCCGCTGATCGGCGGCACGCGATGGTTGGGGCTCGTCCAGGACCTGTTCGCGGCGGGAGTGCTGGTCGGGATCGCGATCGCCATCGGCATCCGCGTGGGCCAGCATCCCGAGCGGTTCGTCGGTAGCCACCGGAGGGAGGCGTACCGGATCCTCGGACTGATCTTCTGGATCATCGTCACGCTGTTCCTGGCACGCGGCGCCCGCATCGCCGCCGGGTACGCGCCGGACTCGTGGTGGACGCCCGTGTCGACCGCGACCTCCTCGCTGTTCACGTGGATGTCCGAGGGATGGCAGCGGACGGCGATGTGGGCCTTCTCGTGGCTCCATATGGCGATCATCCTGGGCTTCCTCGTCTACCTCGGGTACTCGAAGCACCTGCACATCGCGACGAGCGTTATCAACGTCTACTTCGCGAACACCCGCCCGAGGGGAACCCTGACCCCGCTCCGGATCGACCTCGAGGGCGCCGAGGCCGAAGACGTCCACCTGGGCGCCGCGTCCATCACGGATCTCACCTGGAAGCAGACGCTCGACCTCTACGCCTGCACCGAGTGCGGCCGGTGCCAGGGCGCGTGCCCAGCGTGGAACACGGGCAAACCGCTCTCGCCCAAGCTGCTGGTCATGAACCTCCGCGACCACCTGCTCGAGCAGGGGCCGCGGATCGCGGAGGCGAGGGCGGCAGGCACAGAGGTCGAGGCGATCCCCCTCGTCCCCGAGGTCATCGACGACGAGGTCCTGTGGGGGTGCACGACCTGCGGAGCCTGCATGCAGGAATGCCCCGTCGACATCGAGCATGTCGACACGATCGTCGATCTGCGCCGCAACCTCGTGATGGCGGAGTCTCGCTTCCCGGCGGAGGCCGGTGCCCTGCTGCGCAACCTCGAGGCCGCCGGGAACCCGTGGGGACTGCCGCAGGCACAGCGGGCGGACTGGAGCCGGGGCCTTGATGTCCGGGTCGTCGAGGAGGGGCAACGGGCTCCCGAGTACCTGTACTGGGTCGGGTGCGCCGGCGCCTTCGACGATCGCGCCAAGGCGATCTCCACGGCGGTGGTGAACTTGCTGGAGCGCGCCGGCGTGTCGTTCGCGATCTTGGGACCCCGGGAGCTGTGCACCGGCGATCCAGCTCGCCGGATCGGCAACGAATACCTGTTCCAGACCCTCGCCGAACGCAACGTCGAGACGCTCTCCGGGGCCGGGGTGACCAAGGTGATCGCGAACTGCCCGCACTGCTTCAACACGCTCCGCAACGAGTACCCCGACTACGGCGGCCACTACGACGTGGTCCACCATTCACAGCTGTTCGCGCGACTGGTGGAGGAGGGCCGGCTGAAACCGACCGGCCGCGTGCCGGCCACGCTCACGTACCACGACCCGTGCTACCTGGGCCGCCACAACGGCGTGTACCGCGACCCGAGGCGAGCCCTCGACGCGGTCCCGGGCATGCAGACCGTCGAGATGCCTCGCCACGCGGAGCGAGCCCTGTGTTGCGGGGCCGGCGGCGCCAGGATGTGGATGGAGGAGCGCATCGGCAAACGGATCAACGAGGAACGCGCGGACGAGGCCGCCGCGACCGGGGCCGACACGGTCGGCGTCGCGTGCCCGTACTGCCTGGTCATGCTCGACGACGGCGAACGGGCGCGAGGCGGCCGCGTGGAGGTCCTCGACCTCGCCCAGGTCCTGGCGCGCTCGGTCCTCGGGCACACGCCCTGACGGGCCGCCACGACCCTCCCCGACCGTCCGGAGCTCGGCCCACCAAGCTCAACCCGCCCCGACCCTGAGACCCGCGTTCAAGCCACCGCCTCCAACGACCGAAACGAGAACTAGACCGAACGGACCGGCATCCTCCGCATGGGCGGGTGCCGACAGACGGGTGCGCGCCGAAGCAGCCTCGGACCGCGTGCGGCGGGCACCCCGACGAAGGACGGAGGACGGTGCGAACGATGACGCTTCGGGGCGAGGCGAACTCCGCCGAACGCTTGGAACGACGTGACGGGGCGCTGGAAGGCCCTCATGGTCTCGGCGACCCCGACGAGGATCGGGTCCGGCTCGCGTACGCGATCCACGACGGGCTCACGCAGGTGATCACCGCCACCGTGCTCGAACTCGAGTCGCTCGCCCATCGCGTCGAGATCGAGCCGTCGGAGGCGACCGGGGCCCTGCACGAGGCGATCGGGGAGCTGCGCAGGGCGCTCGACGAGATCCGGGGTGTGCTCGCGAACCTCGCGCCGGCCGAACCGGGGCCGGCGCAACCGATCGAGGACCTGCTGAAGAGCGTCCTCGAACGGTGGCAGCTGCCGGCCACGTGGTCCGTCGAGGGCGACCTTGCGCAGGTGCCGGCGTCGGTACTCGACGCCGCGTCCTCCGTGATCCGAGAGGGCATCGCGAACGCGGCCAAGCACGCGGATGCGGGCGAGGTCGCGGTCCACGTCCTCGCATCGGATCGCTCCGTCGAGGTCAGCGTCGAAGATCACGGCCGAGGGTTCGAAAGCTCGCAGGGCGGACGGGAGGAGGGCCACCTCGGCTTGGACATGCTGCGTCGGCGGGTGGCCGACGTCCACGGAACGCTCGACGTCCAGTCGGCGCCGGGCAAAGGAACGCGGGTCGTCGCGAGGCTGCCCCGTTACGGAGAAGGAGTGGGCCGGTGAGGGTGCTCGTCGTCGACGACCATGCGCTGGTGCGCCGCGGGATGGGTCACGTGATCCGCGAATGCTTCGCCGACGCAGAGGTCATGGAAGCAGGGAGCGCGAGCGAGGCGCTCGAGACGCTGTCCACGGGGACGATCGACATCGCGCTGGTCGACGTCCGCATGCCCGATGCCGACGGCCTCGAGCTCCTGCGAGACGTGAAGAGCCGTTGGCCCACGCTGCCCGTGATCATGCTCACGTCGTTCGATCACGCGCACTACGTCCGGCGGGCGCTCGCCGAGGGCGCGGCGGGCTACATGCTGAAGGACGCCACGCCCGAGGACCTCGAACAGGCGATCAACGTCGCCCTGTCGGGCGGGGGCAACGTCCTTTCGCCGAAGGTGATCCAGAACCTGTTCGAGTCCATCGAGGGCGGGCCCCCAGGCGACGGATCCCCGTCGGTGCGCACGGCGGGTTCGCTCACGCAGCGTGAGACCGACATCCTTGCGCTGCTCGCGGAGGGCAGGAGCAACCGCGACATCTCTCGCGCCCTGTTCCTGTCGGAGAAGACGGTGAAGGCGCACCTCGCCGCGATCTTCCGCAAGCTGAGCGTCACGAACCGCACGCAGGCGGCGATGGCCGCCGTTTCGATGGGGATCGGTCCGGGTCTGCAACCGGTCGAATCGGTTGGCCGAACGATCGGATCCGGCCACTAGCGGGATCAGGTGACGGGAGAAGTACATGCCGACCGATCGATACCGGGCCCCTCGGAGCCCGATCAGGACGCCTACGAGGATGCCTGGTACCGAGCGCTGAAGGCCAAGGCCGCGCGACGGTTCCGCGACCCCGTGGAGGATGCGGCGCAGACGCCCCCATCCGAGCCCGCTCCGGAGAACGCCGAGGGTGAGGGCGAGAACGGCTCGAGCTAGGGCTCGCGCTCGCCGAACTCCTCGAAGAACCGGCTGGCGGTCGGTCCGCGCTGGCCCTGGTACTTGCTCCGGGTCCCTTTCGCCCCGTAGGGCACCTCGGCGGGGGTGCTGAGCCGGAAGAACGAGATCTGCCCGATCTTCATGTTCGGGTAGATCGTGATCGGCAGGTTCGCGACGTTCGAGAGCTCGAGCGTGAGGAACCCGTCCCAACCGGGATCGACGTAGCCGGCCGTCGAGTGGATCAGCAGCCCGAGACGGCCCAGGCTCGACTTACCCTCCAGGCGCGCGACGAGGTCGTCCGGCAGACGCACACGCTCGATCGTCGATCCGAGGACGAACTCCCCGGGGTGCAGGATGAACGCCTCATCCCCGACCACCTCGACCATCTCGGTCAGGTCCGGCATCTCGCGGCGCACGTCGATGTACGGGTAGCGGGAGTTCGCGAACACGCGGAACTGGCTGTCGACGTGCAGGTCGACCGACGAGGGCTGGACGCATGCGTCGTCGAACGGATCGATCTCGACGCGGCCCGCCGCGAGCTCCTTGCGGATGTCGACGTCGGACAGGATCATCGGGGCCGGATGCTACCCCTTCCCCGAGGCGGCGACCCAACGCGCGAGGGTGTCGCTGGCCGCCCCTGAGTCGATCGAGGTGGCCGCCATCGCGAGCCCCTCGCCGAGCGATCCCGCCTTGCCCGAGACCTCCAGCGCCGCCGCCGCGTTGAGCAAGACGACGTCGCGACGCGGCCCGGGCTCGCCGCGGAGGATCGCGAGGGCGATCGCCGCCGAGGCCTCCGGGTCGCCGCCGCGGAGGTCGCCGATGTCGGACGGGGCGAGTCCGAGGTCGGCCGGATCGAGCACCGACTCACGGAGCGCGCCGTCAACGACGTCGAAGACGAGCGACGGCCCGGTCGTCGTGAGCTCGTCCAGGCCGTCCAGCGCCCGGAACAGCCTCGCCCGAGTCCCGCGCCGGGCGAGCACCTGTGCGAGGAGCGGCAGCATGCGTTCGTCCGAGACACCCACGACCTGGGCGAACGGTCGAGCGGGGTTGGTGAGCGGTCCGAGGAAGTTGAACACCGTCGGGACGCGGAGCTCGCGGCGGACCGGACCCGCGTGACCCATCGCGGGGTGGAACACGGGCGCGAAGATGAACGCGATGCCGGCCTCTGCCAGGCATCGCTCGACGCCGGTCGCGTCCAGGTCGATCCGGACGCCGAGCGCCTCGAGCAGATCGGCCGATCCGCAGATCGACGAGGCTGCCCGATTCCCGTGCTTCGCGACGGGGACCCCCGCCCCCGCCACCAGCAGGGCGGCGATCGTCGAGATGTTGAACGTGCCGCTGCGATCGCCTCCGGTCCCGCACGTGTCGACGACCGGCTCGGGCGGATCGACGGTGTTCGCGAGCGCGAGCATGGCGTCGGCGAGCCCCTCGATCTCGTCGACCGTCTCGCCCTTGGTGCGCAGCGCCATCAGGAAGCCGCCGACCTGTCCCGGCGTGGCATCCCCCGACATCACCAGGCGCATCGCCGCCGCCGCCTCGTCGCGATCCAGGGCGGTTCCGGCGGCGATCGTCGAGAGCACGTGCGGCCAGAGGTCCGGATCCGGCTGCGTCATGGGGCCTCGCAGGCTAGCAGGGTGGCCTCGAACGCGGTCCGCAGGGCTCGCTAGACTGGGGGGCCGTTCGCTCCGGCGGACGGCACTCGCGGGCGTGGTTCAATGGTAGAACGCAAGCTTCCCAAGCTTGAAACGGGGGTTCGATTCCCCTCGCCCGCTCCGATCGGCACGAGACGGATCAGGTGTTCGACGGACGAGCACCCAGCACCACCGGCCCGGTGGGGCACAGCTCGAACAGCGGGCAGTCCTCGCACCGGGGCCGGCCAGCCTTGCAGAGCTCACGGCCGAGCCTGATCAGACCCACGTGCATCGGGGTCTTGAGGTCTTCGGGGACGAGTTCCTCGAGCAGACGCTGCGCGCGTTGAGCTGAGGTCTTCGGGACCAGGCCGAGACGCGTGGCCACGCGGTGCACGTGCGTATCCACCGGGATGGTCTCGCGGCCGAACGCGAACGCCATCACGACCGCGGCGGTCTTCGGCCCGACACCGGGCAGCGACGAGAGGTACGTCCCGATCTCGGCGTCCGAGCGCGTCCGAAGGCTCGAGAGGTCGTACGAACCCTCGCGCAGGTGGATCTGGTGCAGGATCGCCTGGATCCTTGCCGCCTTGGTGTTGGCGAGCCCTCCCGACCGGATCGTGTCGGCGAGCTCGGCGGTCGGGGCGCGGACCACGTCGTCCCACGTCGGGTACCGTCCGCGGAGGAGGCCGAACGCGCGCTCGGCGTTGAGATCGCTCGTGTGCTGCGACTGCACCGTGAGGATCAGCTCGTCGAGCGGATCCGAGGCTCGGGGCGGCAGGAGATCGCCGAAGTGCCGCTCGAGCCGGCGGGCGAGTGCCCGGACGCGGCGGCGGTCGACGGTCACGTCACGGAGGTCGCGTGGTTGCGGAACTGGGTGAGGTGCGGCAGGAAGGTGAGGGGAACGGTGTCGGTGGGCCCGTTGCGGTGCTTGGACACGATCAGGTCGGCGAGACCCTTCTTGGCCGGGTCCGAGTCATCGCGGTGGATGAACATCACCACGTCGGCGTCCTGCTCGATCGCGCCGGACTCGCGCAGATCCGACAGCTGCGGCCGCTTGTCCTGACGGCGCTCGGGATCTCGGTTCAGCTGGGAGACAGCGATCACCGGGATCTCGAGCTCCTTGGCGAGCATCTTCAGGCCGCGGCTGATCTCGGCGATCTCCTGCTGGCGGTTGTCGACCCGCCGCGTGTGGGACATCAGCTGGAGGTAATCGACGATGATCATGCCCAGGCCGGCACGTCGCGCGGACAGCCTTCGCGCCTTGGCCCGGATGTCGACGAGCGTGACGTTGCCCGAGTCGATGATGAACAGCGGCGCCTCATGCAGGCTGTCTGCGGCCTGGGCGATCCGCGACCAGTCCTCGGCGCCTACCCGCTTGTTGCGGATGCTGTCCCAGGGCACCCGAGCCTCCCCGCAGAGCAGGCGCATCCCGATCTCCCAGCGCGACATCTCGAGCGAGAACATCGCGACCGGCAGCCCGGCATCGACCGCGACGTTGCGGGCGACGTTGGTGACGAACGACGACTTCCCGACGCCCGGCCGTGCCGCGATCACGATCAGGTTCCCCGCCTGCATCCCGGAGAGCAGCGAGTCGACGTCCCGGAAGCCGGTCGGGACGCCGGCGAACGCCGACTCGCGGTTCTGGATCCGCTCGAGGTCGGTCATCGCCTCGTCGACGAGCTCGTGGAGCGAGGCGACCTGCTCCTTCTCGCCGTGACGGGCGACCTCGTAGATGCGCTGCTCGGCCACATCGGCGACGTGCTCGGGCTCCTCCGGCGCCGAGTAGGCCATGTCCATGATGTCGGCGGCCGCGCCGATCAACCGACGGAGCAGCGAGGTCTCGGCGACGATCCGGGCATACGACGCGGCGGACGACGGCGTGGGCACCCGATCGACCAGGTCCGAGATCGCCAGGTGGCCGCCCACTTCCTCGAGCGTGCCCCGACGCTTCAGCTCCTCGACCGCGGTGATCGCATCGACGGGGTCACCCCGGCCGTAGATCTCGCGCAGGGTGTCGAAGAACTTCGCGTTCGCGGTCCTGTAGAAGTCGTTGGGACGGACGATCTCGATGACGTCGGCGATCGCGTCGGGCGACAGCATCATCGAGCCGAGGACCGACTCCTCCGCCTCGAGGTTGTGGGGGGGTACCCGCTCCGGCCTGATCCGCCGGACGTCGTCCGCAGCCCTCACCAACCCCGCTCCCCCCTCGACCGACGGTGCAACCGGCGGGCAACGCTAGACCGGCGGAGCCCCCGGTCCCAGCGGAAAAGCCGTGGGGAAACCCGATCCGCTGGTCGTGCCTGAAGATTCCTTGTCACTGTGCCTCCCACCTGCGCTTCCACAAGGGGAAAACCCTGTGGATAGGTGTGTATCGCCCCCCGCCGACATCGGGATCACACGGCTGTGATTCTGCTCCTACGCGGTGGTCGGCGTCCAGGGGGCGGGCTGAGGTCGGGGGCCGGCTGGCGGGCGGCTGGTTGCGACCATCGCGGCGCGGTCCCGTTGTGCAGCTACTGCGGCGATAGGAGCCGTTCCGAGCACCCGAGTTCCTCCGTTCCGTCGGCACCCCCAAAGAGGTGTTCGCGGAGGAAGCTCGGCTCGTATGTTCGAGCCGCCTGGACCTCGTACGAGCGTACGAGCGGACGACCGCGACGCACTCGTCGAGCGATCGAAGCGGCGCCACGAGACATCGCGGAACCCCGCGACGCTCCACCACATGCTTCGGGAGAGGCATGAACGCTTCTGGGGCCCACGTTCCGGCTGAGGCCCGAAGCCCAACGAACGCCCGAAAGCACGGACCCCGCGCGTAGGCGAAGACGAACAGCCCGGGCCGGACCCCGACCTCAGCGCAACCGCCGGGGCCGGGCGTCCGACCTCTACTCCTCCGAAGCCGTGACCTCCACCGAGATGATCGGGTCGACCTCGGCGAAGAGGTGCACGCGGACCTCGTGCACGCCCACCGAGCGGATCGGCTCGTCCATGTTGACGTCATGCCGGTCGACCCGAACACGGGTCTGGGCCTCGATCGCCTCGGCGACGTCGCTCGGCGTCACGCTGCCGAACAGCCGTCCCTCCTCGCCCGCGTGGGCAGCGACGGTGATCGGCGAGGCCATCAGGCGCTGGGCGACCTGCTCGGCATCGGCCTTGGCCGCGTCCACGCGGGTCGCGTGGGCGCGCCTGAGGCTCTCGACGTGCTTCACGCCGCCCTTGGTCGCCTTCACGGCGAGCCCACGCGGCATCAGGTAGTTGCGCGCGTAGCCGTCGGCGACGTCCACGATGTCACCGGGGACGCCGAGCTTATCGACGGGCTTCTGCAGGATGATCTTCATCGCGTCGAGTACGGCAGCAGGGCCATCTCGCGCGCGTTCTTGACCGCGGTCGCGACGTCGCGCTGATGCTGGGAGCAGTTGCCCGTCACGCGGCGCGCCCGGATCTTGCCGCGCTCGGAGACGAACCGCCGCAACGTGGCGGTGTCCTTGTAATCGACGTACTCGATCCGGTCCTTGCAGAAGATGCAGATCTTGCGCTTCTGCTTCTTCTGCCAGCCCTTGTCGTCCTTCTCCCGCTTGGCGGGTCGCTTCTTCGTCTTAGGGGGCATCCAGCGGTGTCTCCTCGTCTGCCGTGGGAGCGCCGACCGTGGCGGGCGCCCAGTCGCTTGAACCACCCGAACGACCCTGACGCTCGACCTTCGCGGTCGCCCAACGCAGGCTCGGACCGACCTCGTCGGCCTCGATCTCGACCACCGTGCGCTTGTCCCCCTCCTGGGTCTCCCAGGAGCGCATCTGCAACCGGCCGGACAGCACCACGCGCGTGCCCCGGGTGAGGCTCTCGGCGCAGTTCTCGGCCAGGGTCCGCCAGGCGTTCACCGAGAAGTACGACGTCTCGCCGTCCTTCCAGTTGCCCGACTCGTCCTTGTAGCGGCGGTTGACCGCCACGCGGAACTTCACGACGGCCGCGCCGTTCGGCGTGTAGCGCAGCTCTGGGTCGTCCGTGAGGTTGCCCACGATGGTGACCTGGTTCTCGCTCGCCATCTCCATCACCTTCCGTTCCGTGACCGCTCCCCGTCGGATGGCGTACCGGGGAGGGGGAAGTCGTTGCTCGTTACGCGGCCTCGCCGCGAACGACGATCTTGAACCGCAGGACCTCGTCGGCCAGCCGCAGCGAACGCTCGAGCTCGGTCAGGACCTCGGGATCGGCCGTGAACTCCACCACGACGTAGTAGCCCTCGCCCTGCCGTTCGATCTCGAACGCGAGCCGCCGCCGGCCCCACCGATCGACGTTGCCGACCTGTCCGCCCGCCTCGCCGATGACGCGGGTGATGCGGTCCAATGCCCCGGACACGACCGACTCATCGGCCTCCGCGGGCAGGATGAGCATGCCTTCGTACTGCCTCAGCTCTCCACCTCCTTTGGTCTGGACGGCCCCCACAGGGGGAGCAGGATGTGTGGCCCCCAGAGTCTACCGGCTCGCTTGATCGGCCGACCCTAGCACCCACCGGTGACAGGACGTCCGTCGGGACCCGACGGACGCGTGCCACATGCCCGTGGCATCGGCGACCGCCGAGGACCAGCATGGTGGTGTGATCGGATCGCGCGTTGCGGCGGCCCTCGGGGCGTTAACCCTGGTGCTGGCGGGCTGCACCGGAACCCCGGTTGAGCACGAACGGGTGCCGGTGGTGGTCGACACCGACATGGGGCAGGACGACGCGATGGCGCTCTTGTTCCTGCTCCAGGACCAGGCCGTTCGGGTCGAGGCCATCACTGTGAGCGGGACCGGTCTCGCGCATTGCGACGCCGGCGTGCGGAACGTGCTCGGTCTCCTCGAGGTGGCGAACGCGCCGGACGACCTCCCGGTCGCTTGTGGCCCCGACGAACCGCTGCCCGGCACGTCGGAGGTGGCCGGCGCGTTCCCGGATGAGTGGCGAGCCGCGAGCGACGGCTTCTACGGGGTCGACCTCCCGGACTCGGACAGGAAGCCCGCCGAACAACCGGGGCCTCAACTCATCGCGACGTCGATCGGGGGGGCCGACGAGCCCGTCCGCCTGCTGACCCTCGGGCCGCTCACGAACGTGGCGCTCGCCCTTCGGGCCGAACCCGACCTCGTCGACGACATCGAACGCATCGTGATCATGGGCGGGGCGGTGGGCGTCCCGGGCAACGCCATCGAGAACCCCTTGGCCGAGTTCAACGTCTGGGTCGACCCAGTGGCAGCCCAGGAGGTCTTGGGTTCGGGTGCTCCGATCGACCTGGTGCCTCTCGACGCAACGAACGACGTGCCGGTCACACCGTTCTTCGCCGACGCCCTGCGCCGTCATCACGTCACGGCGGAGGCCGGCGTCGTCCGATCGCTGTTCGATGCGCTCTCCCTCGATGCGGGCGGCTACTTCTTCTGGGATCCGCTCGCGGCGGCCATCACCGTCGATCGGTCGCTCGCGACGTTCGAGGATCGCCGGATAGGTGTGCTCGAGGGCAAGCCGACGATCCAGGGCTGGACCGTGAACGAGGGTGACGGTGCCCGGATCCACGTCGCGACAGGAGCTGATGCGCTCGAGTTCGAGCGGACGTTCCTCGACACGCTGAACGGGGACCACGCCGTCGAAGCGATGCGCCCCGAGCCGGTCGCGACGGCATCCCTTTGGCCCTCAGGTTGCACGTGGGACGGCCCATCCAGGCTCCCGGCAGGACTCGCGGCCGTGGGCCTGGACGCCGCGCCAAACGCCACGCGCGTACTCGCCGTCGTGCGACTCCTCGACGGACACACGCCGGAGGATCTCGACACGTGGCTGGCCGCCCTCGATTACGTCGTCCATCGGCGGACGCCGGCGTGGATCACCCCGGCTGCGTTCTTCGACGCGACGAGTGGGACGCTCGGGGCCCTGCAGCTCGCGGCGGGCCCCCACGTCGTCGTGTGCGGAGACCAGGCAGGACGGGTCGAGATCGTGGACGCGTTCGACGTCGCCGCCTGACGGCCCGCACCAGCCGCTCGGGGTAGACTCGGAGGTTGCTGCCGTGCACTCATCGAAGGAGGCGCGAGCGATGACGGTGACGATCCGCGACCTGCAGGCGTGGAAGGCCGAGGGCACCCGGTTCGCGATGCTCACTGCCTACGACTTCCCCACCGCGAAGATCTTCGACGAGGCCGGGATCCCGGTGCTGCTCGTCGGCGACTCGGTGGGCAACAACGTCCTGGGCTACGAGAACACGCTGCCCGTCACCATGGAGGAGATGCTGCACCACACGCGCGCGGTGGCGCGCGGGGTCACGAAGGCCCTGGTCGTGGGGGACATGCCGTTCCTGTCGTACCAGGTCAGCGTCGAGGAGGGCGTCCGCAACGCCGGCCGGTTCCTGAAAGAGGGCGGAGCCGGCGCCGTCAAGATCGAGGGGGCGCAGGTCGAGCTCGTGCACAAGCTGGTCGAGCTCGGGATCCCCGTGATGGCCCACGTCGGCCTCACGCCGCAGTCGGTCCACGCGATGGGCGGCTATCGCGTCCAGGGCCGCGGCGAGGAGGCGGCGCGGGTCACCGATCAGGCGCTCGCGCTCGAGAAGGCCGGCGCGTTCGCGATCGTGCTCGAGGCGATGCCGTCGGAGCTCGGCGAGGAGCTCACGCGGACCCTGCATGTGCCGACGATCGGCATCGGCGCGGGACCGGGGACCGACGCGCAGGTGCTCGTCTCCAACGATCTGCTGGGCCTGTCCGAGCGCGTCCCGAAGTTCGCGCGCGCCTACGTCGACCTGCGCGGCGAGATCGCCAAGGCCGCGACCGCGTTCGCCGCGGACGTCGCCGCCGGGACCTTCCCGGACGAGGAGCACTCCTACACGTAGCGACCCGGGCGGGGCGCTCCTCACGTCCAAGGACGCTGTCGAAAGGGCGCCCCCGACCGCGGGCGCCCGTAACGGGTCGAGTCGGACGGTTTGGGGATGGGCGGTAGCCCGTGCCCGGCCCGGCGCGAAGGACGAGACACGACCCAGGCGGGGAACGTCACAGTGGAGACGTTCGACTACGCGACCAGCTGCTGGAAGGCGAGCGTGCGTTCCTTGAGCAACCCGGCCGCCTGCTCGTCGTAGTCCTCCAGGCTCGGATCGGCGAACAGGTGAGCCGAACCCGGGTAGAGGAACAGCTCCGCGCCATCGGCCTCCTCGACCAGCGCTTCGGCCGCGGGCCGATCCTCCTCTCCCCAGGGGTCCGCATCCATCATGTGGATCTGGAGCGGAACACCCTCGGGCCACGGGCCCCCGAACTCGGACGTCGGGACGCACGAGTGGAACAGGAGCGCTCCCCTCGCGCCGGGTCGCGTCTGCGCGAGCGACTGGGCGGGCAGGCCACCGAGGGAGAACCCCGCATAGACGATGTCAGCCGGCGGGTCCGCGGCGGCCGCCGACCCACGGCGGAAGATCTCCGGGAAGCCGATCCGCTTGGCGTGGGCGAGCCCTTCGTCGAGATCGTCGAACGTCTCGCCGTCGTAGAGGTCCGGGGCGTGGACCGTATGTCCGGCCTGCCGCAGTTCGTCGGCGAAGGCGAGGCAGCCGGGCGTCTGACCTTGCGCGTGGTGGAAGAGAAGCACGGTCGTCATCTCATCCACGGTACCCGGCGTCGGCCAGTGGAAACGCGATGTCGCCACCGTCCCGGGATCTGCCCCCTCCGCTCAATTCGCGACGCGGTAATGGAGGTGGACCACACCGTTGCCGAACCTGCGTTCGTCCAGGAGTTCGAGCTCCAGACGGATGTCGTCGGGGAGGGACCGTATGCCGCCTCCCACCACGATCGGCGTGAGGAACAGGTGGCATTCGTCAACCGAGCGGGCGGCGAGCGCCTGGCCGGCGAGCCCCGGCCCGCCGATGCTGAGATCGCGTTTCGCCGATGCCTTCATCTGCCGGACCGCATCCGGATCGAAGTCCCGCTCGATCCGCGTCTTGGCGCTGGAGACCGCATCCGAGGTGGTCGAGTACACGACCTTGTCGGCCGCCCGCCAGATCTCCGCGTAGTCCTGGATGAAGGGCGGCTGGCCGGCGACGGCCTCATCCATCTCCCAGAAGGCCATCACCTCGTACATCCGGCGCCCGTAGAGATAGGTGCCGACCCGGCGCTCGAGGTCGTTGACGTACGTGTGCAGCTCCTCGTCCGGGGCCGCCCAATCGAACACGCCATCAGCGTCGGCAACGTAGCCATCGAGCGACGTGATCACCGAATAGATCAGCTTGGACATCGTGAGCCTCCCCGTCTGTCCCGATCCCATCCCGCAACTCGCCGAACTCAAGCGGCTTCGTCCGTCCGAGCCTCCTACCGTCACCGAGCGAACTCCGGGGAGCGGGCTAGCCAGGATGGACAGCCCGAAGTTCCGACCGCGGCACCCTCAGGCGAACCCACGCACGTGCCGAAGGTACAGGGACGGCACGAACGGGCGAACGCCCACGAGGCGTTCCCCACCGGCGAAGCCTCATCCAGGTTCTGCCGGGCGTGATGGCGGGGCCGCCTCCCCCTTCGGCGGCCCCGCCGCCTTTCTCGGCTCCGGGAGCTCGGGCGCGGGCCCGGCGTCGGGCCGGAGATAATCAGCCGGATGCCGAACGCCGCTCGACGGATCGGGCTCGGGACCGTCTTCGCCCTGCTGGCGGGCACCCTGATCATCGGGCACGTGATCAAGTCTCCTTGCGCCTCCGGGGACTGGACCGACAACCGCCAGTACACGCGCCTGTGTTATTCGGACATCGTCCACCAGCTCGGCACCGAACAGCTGCGCGGCGGCCGGCTGCCGTACCTTGATCCCTGCGAGGACGGGCCGAGCGAGTGCGACGAGTACCCCGTACTCACGATGTGGACGATGCGGGCCGCGGCGTGGGTCTCCGGTCCGAGCGTCACCGGCTTCTTCACCACGAGCGCGATCCTGATGTGGATCGCGGCGCTCGTCGTCGCCGTATGCCTGTACGTGCTGGTCGGCGACCGCGTCTTGTACTTCGTGCTCGCACCGACCCTCGCGCTGTACGCCACGATGAACTGGGATTTGCTCGCGGTCGCGCTCGCGACGGCCGGTACGTTCGCCTACCTGCGCCGCAAGGATGGCTGGTCGGGTGTGCTCCTGGGGCTCGGGGCGGCGGCCAAGGTGTTCCCGGCGTTGCTCGTGGTCCCCTTCGTTGCCGGGCGCTTCCGGGGGAAGGAGCCCGACCGCGGGATCAGGCTCGCGTGGGCGGCGATCGGGACGTGGGTCGCGGTCAACCTCCCGTTCGTCCTCGCCGCCCCCGCGGGGTGGTGGGAGTTCTTCCGGTACAACGCCGCCCGGTTCGCCGACTGGGACAGCCTCTGGTACCTCGCCTGCGAACGAGCGACCGGGGAGACGTGCGCGAACACGCGGCTGGTCAACGCGGCGTCGCTCGGCATGTTCGTCGCGTGGATAGCCGTCGTGTGGGTGCTCAAGACGCGGCGCGAGCCCGGGTTCCCGAGATGGACCCTGGGCTTCCCGATCCTCGTGCTGTTCCTGCTGACGAACAAGGTGTACTCGCCGCAGTTCAGCCTTTGGCTGCTTCCCTGGTTCGCGCTCGCCTACCCGAACCTCGGCTGGTTCGTCGCGTTCGAGATCGCGGACGTGGCCGTGTTCGTCACGCGGTTCTCCTGGTTCGGACGCTACATCGGCGTCGATGACGGCTTCGCCGGGCTGCCGATCGGAGTGTTCGAGATCGCCGTCGCGGTCCGAGCGGTGATCCTGGCCGTCTGCGTGATCGGCTGGGTCCGCGCCGACAGGTTCGGCGCATCTCCCGTCCCGAGGGGAGCTGAGCCGCCCACCGCTGAGATCGCGACCTGATACGGCCGCCCGCGCGGTCCGCTGGCGTCCCGGCGCTCACGAAGACGGGTCTCCGCGCCCGGCGGCGTTCGCCGAGGATAATCACCGGGTGCCTGCCTCCACGCGCACGATCGGGATCGGCGTGGTGTTCCTGCTCGTCGCCGGGACCCTCGTGGTCGGCCTGGCGATCAAGACCCCCTGCGTCATCCACGACTGGAACGACGGGCGCCCGTTCACCCTCGGCTGCTACACCGACCTGGTCGGCCTGATCCAGAGCGAGCAGCTCACGGGGAGCCGACTCCCCTTCCTGGACCCGTGCCAGGGCGTCGCCGAGGACAGCACGTGCGACGAGTACCCGGTCATCACGATGTGGACGATGCGGCTCGCGGCGTGGGCCTCAGGCCCGGACACCAGCCGCTTCTACTTCGCGAACGCGATCTTGATGTGGATCGCCGCCTTCTGGATCGCGTTCTGCCTGTACCTCATGGTCGGACGCCGGGTGCTGTACTTCGCGCTCGCGCCGACCCTCGCCCTCGCGGCCACGAACAACTGGGACCTGCTCGCGGTGGCGATCACGACGGCGGCCACCCTCGCCTACGTGCGCAGGCGCGACGTCTGGTCGGGCGTGCTGCTGGGTCTGGGCGCGGCCGCGAAGCTGTACCCGGCGTTGCTCGTCGTGCCGTTCGTCGCGGGGCGCTTCCGGGGCAAGGAGCCTGACCGGGGGATCCACCTCGCCTGGGCCGCCGCCGGCACGTGGGTTGCGCTGAACCTCCCGTTCGCGATCTGGGGGACGACCGGATGGCTGGAGTTCTTCCAGAACAGCAAGGCGCGCGGGGCCAGCTGGAACAGCCTGTGGAACGCGGCGTGCAAGCTCGCGACGGGACGGGGGTGCGCGGACACGAGCCTGATCAACGTGGCCTCGCTCGTGCTGTTCGTCGCGTGGGTGGTGGTGGTGTGGCTCGTCAAGGCCAGGCGGGATCCCGGGTTCGCGCGCTGGACGCTGGGCTTCCCGATCTTGGTCCTGTTCCTGCTCTCGAACAAGGTGTACTCGCCGCAGTTCAGCCTGTGGTTGCTCCCTTGGTTCGCGCTCGCGCTGCCGAACCTGCGGCTGTTCATCGCGTTCGAGGCCGCCAACGTGATCGTGTTCCTGACCGAGTTCGGCTGGCTGGGCCACACGAACGGGCTGACCGGCGGACTCACCGAGATCCCGACCGCCGTGTTCGAGACGATGGTGGGGGTGCGGGCGGCGATCCTCGTCCTGTGCGTGATCGCCTGGATCCGACGGAGCGAACCGCCGCCCGTCCCCGAGCCCGTGCCGCCGACCCCGGTCGAGGTCCGAACGCCGGTCACGGCGTGACGCGATGAGGACCGAGCCGGAGCCGGCGGCCGACGCACCGGCCGACCCGCGGGACCGTGGGCCGAACCACCGCCCGTCGGTCTCGCTCGGGAACTCGGAGGCGCGCGAGCGGATCAAGCGCGCCGTCCGGTTCTGCCTCCTCGCGTTCGTCGGGCTGCGGATCGCGATGCTCGTGATCGGCGTGGTGGGGGTCACGTTGTTCCCACCGCTCCGTTCGGTCGGCGTCCCGGGCTGGCCGGCCCACGCGGTCGATCCCGGGTGGCAGAACGCGTTCACGGCGTGGGAGCGCTTCGACGCGTTGTGGTTCCTTCGGATCGCCGAGAGCGGTTACCGCCTCCGCGACGGGAGCGCAGCGTTCTTCCCCTTGTACCCGCTGCTCGTGCGCGGGCTCTCGTTCGCGCTCGGGGGCCACCCGCTCGGCGCGGCGACCATCGTGTCGAATGCCGCCTTCTGGGGCGGGCTGGTCGTCACCTACCTCCTCACGACGTCCGAGCTGTCCGAGCGGACCGCTCGGACGACCGTGCTCCTGATGTGCGTGTTCCCGACCGCGCACTTCTTCCTGATGCCGTACAGCGAGTCCCTGTTCCTCCTCCTTTCGGTCACGGCCTTCTGGGGTGCCCGGCGGAGGCGCTGGGCGGTCGCCGGCGCGGCAGGCGCGCTCGCCGCCCTCACGCGCAGCGTCGGGATCGTCCTCGCACCCGCGCTCGCGATCGAGGCGTTCCACCAACGGCGGGAGGGGCGGGGACCGGCGTGGCCCGGGATCCTCGCCGCCACCGCGACCGCGTGTGGGCTCCTCGCGTACCTCGGGTTCTGGTGGGTGCGAGCCGGCGAGTGGCTGGCCCCGGTGACCTTCCAGGCGAACTGGGAGCGCACCTTCTCGTGGCCTTGGTCGACGCTGTGGAACGGGACCGGTGACGCGTTCCGCTACCTCGGCGAGGCCAACGGTGGCTACTGGCTGATCGATTGGCTGATCGTGGTGCCGATGCTCGCCGCGTCCGTGTACGCGCTCGTGCGACTGCGCCCCTCATACGGTGTCTACCTGTGGTGCGGGTTGCTCATCCCGCTCACCTTCGTGTTCCAAGGCCGGCCGCTCATGTCGATGCCACGGTTCCTGCTGCCCCTGTTCCCGGCCTTCTGGGGGCTGGCGCTCGGGCTCGAACGGCTCCGCATCCCCCGCGCCGCGGCCCTGGCCGTGGCGGCCGCGGGGCTCGGGGTGCTCTCGGTGCTCACGGTCAACTGGTACTACATCTTCTGACGCCTTCTCTTCTGACCGGTCCCGGCCGCCATATAGGATGGGCGCGCATCCTCGAGTGTCCGGAGGGGGACCGAGCGTGACGATTCGGGTAGCGATCGCGGACGACCACTCGCTCGTGCGCCAGGGGCTCCGCAGGTACCTGGACATGGCCGATGGGATCGAGGTCGTCGGCGAGGCCGCGAACGGGCAGGAGCTGGTCGATCTCGTCGCCGAGGTAGAGCCGGACATCGCCCTGGTGGACATCCGGATGCCCGAGATGGACGGTCTGGAGGCCGCTCGGAAGATCCGCGAGACCCACCCGAAGACTGGGGTGATCATGCTCACCGCCTACGACGACCGGCAGTTCGTCGTCGAGGCCGTCCGGAGCGGCGCCCGGGGCTACGTGCTCAAGGCTCGCGACGCCGAGCACCTCATCCAGACGGTCCGGCTGGTGGCCGGCGGCAACATGGTGATCGACCCCCAGCTGGTCGTGGCTCTCGCCGAGGAGCTCTCCCAGGCCAAGGAACGCGACCGCCGAGCCGAGACCCTGACCGCTCGCGAGATCGAGGTGCTGCAACTCCTCGCGTTCGGCCACACCAACCGCGACATCGCCGAGCGCCTGTACATCTCGCCCGACACCGTCAAGACCCACCTCGAGCACATCTTCGAGAAGCTCGGCGCCTCGGACCGGACCGCGGCCGTGGCCGAGGCGCTCCGTCGACGGCTGATCGAGTAGCCGAACGCAGGCACGGATCGCCGCCCTCCGCACGGGGCTAGGCACCGCGAGCTACGCCGGTACCGGCCGTCCGGCCTAGGGCCGGTCCTCCAGGTGACCCCGGTCGGGTGATGGAGACGCGAGCCCGCCTGCGCCATCATTGGCGTTCCTACGATGTCGACGCAGACCCAACGCAGGGCTCCATGGTTCGCGCCCTTCGTCCTCCTCGTCGCGGGCGGCGGCGTGGCGTTCGCCTACGCGGCGTCAGGCCGCTCCGGATCGATCGACGGGATCCGCTTCCCGATCGTCGCCGGATCGTGCCTGCTGTCGGCGGTCGTGATCTTGGTGCGCAGCCGCAGGGAGGACGCCTGGCGGTGCGCGCCCGCGCTCGGGTTCGGGATCTTGGCGATCGCCCTCGTGAGCGGCACGTTCCTGGTGACCGAGGCGGCCGGCCCCGACCCGCCCAGCCCCGGCCTGTACGACCTCGGGTTCCTCGCGGTGGCGCTGTTGTTCCTGATCGCCGTCGCGATCGAGTTCCGCGAGCACGTCGCCCGCGAGGATCGGCGCGAGATCGCGGCCGACGTAGCGCTGCTCAGCGCAGCCTTCGGCACGATGCTGTTCCTGTACCTTCGGCCCGACTCGGCGGCCGAACCCGCCACGGCCGCTTCGGCGGCCGAGTTCGCGCTGATCGTCGCCTCCGGTTTCTCGGCGTACGGCGCGCTGGCGCTCACCCGCCCGAACGTCGCGCACCTCGGGATGTTCCTCGCGATCTGCGCGATGTGCGCCGGGGTCCTCGCGTTCGCGGACCTGTGGCTGCACGCGTCGTTCGAGGTCGGCGAGCCCACGATCGATCTGCCGATCGCGTTCGGGTCGCTGTTCATCGCGGCGCTCGTCAGCGTGATCCCCCGGCGGATGGTGGAGCGCCGCAAGGACCCTGCTCGGTACGGCAGGGCCGTGCTCACGACGCTCTCGGTGGCGGCGACGAGCGGCGCCCTCGCCCTGGTCGCCGTCTACGAGCAGCGAGGGGACATCGATGTCCGACAGGGCTCGATGCTGATCGGCGTGCTGGCCGCGGCCATCGCGTTGCGCATCCTCGTGAACCAGGTGCGAGGGACCCAGTCGCAGCGGGCCGTGCACGATGCACTCGATCAGAAGGAGGTCGCGCTCCGCGAGACCGACAAGGCGCTCGCCCGGCTCCAACGCGCGAACGAGACCCTGCGCGAATCGGAGGAACGCCTGCGCGCCGTGTTCGAGTCGGCGGTCGACGGCATCGTGGAGCTCGACCCGACGGACGTGATCGTCCGCGCGAACGGCGCCTTCTGCCGGATGATCGAGCTCCCCCAGTCCCTGGTCGAGGGCCAGCCCTGGGCCGCGCTCGCCGCCTCGATCCAGGCCGACGAGCACTTCGCGTCGCTCTCGGCGACCGGTCAGGGGACGCTCCAGCGCGAGGGGCACGCGATCTACCTCGAGTCGCGGACCTCAGAGGTCCCCGGTGACCCGCCGCGTCGCTTGCTGCTCGTCCGCGACGTGACCGCGGCCCGCGTCGCCGACCAGACGATCCGGTCGCTGTTCAAGTTCCTCCAGGACCGCGACGAGGATCGCACCCGCATCATGCGCCGGACCAACGCGGCCATCGAGAGCGAACGCAACCGCATCGCGCGAGACCTGCACGACGGTCCGGTCCAGGGGGTCTCGGCCGCCTCGCTCTCGCTCGAGGCCGTGCTCCTGATGCTGAAGGCCGGCGAGCTGGACGAGGGGCTCGGCGTGCTCGCGAAGGTCCGCGCCGAGCTCTCCGAGGAGGCCGACAACCTCCGTCGGCTGATGTCGGGACTGCGGCCGCCGCTGCTCGAGGAGCGCGGGCTGATCCCCGCGCTTCGGGAGACGGTCGATCGGTTCGGTCGCGACTACCACGTGCACACCGAGTTCGCCGGCCACGCGAGCGTCGAGATCCCGCAGGACCTCGAGACCCTCGCGTACCGGGTCGTGCAAGAGGCGTTGTCGAACACGGCCAAGCACGCGAACCCCATCTCGGTCACCGTCGCCGTCGAGACGACGGGCGGTCAGCTCCGGGTGGAGGTGATCGACGACGGCCAGGGGTTCGATTCGGGAAGGGCCCGCGAGTACCTGCAGAGCGGCCGGGTGGGTCTGGCCTCGATGCGCGAGCGGGTCGAGCTCGCGAACGGGACCTTCTTGGTGCATTCGATGCCCGGTCGAGGCACGACCGTGGTCGCCTCGTTGCCACTCGGCGCCGTACCGGCCGCTCGCGAGTTCTCGGTACGTGACGAGTCCCCGGAGATGCCGGCCCCAGCGAGGTCGACCCCTCCTCAGCTCGAGTCGGACAGCTCCGTGCCCTCCGGC
>JBAVEY010000039.1:0-5553 GCA_049587975.1 Actinomycetota bacterium
GGCGCCGACCCACTGCTGCAGCACCCTGGACTCCGTCAGGTCCCCGATCGTGTCCAGTGAGGGCGTGACGCGCGATGCGACGGAGACGCCGCCCTTCACCAACAGCCAGCCGATACCCGCCAGGAACCCGCCGACGACCGGGTAGGGCACGAATCGGATCAGGTTGCCGCGCCTGAGCGTCCCGAGCACAAGGAACGCGACGCCGGCCAGGATCGTCACGACGAGCGTCGCGGCGACGACGGTGAGGAAGGCCCGCTCCGGGCCCCCGAACGCATCGAGCGCCGTGGTCGTCGCCACGACGGCGAGCACGGCGGCCACCGCACCCTGCAGGCTGCCGACCACACCGCGATGACCGGTCCTCCACGCGAAGAACGCGAGCGTCAGCGCCGCCGCCGCGAGATACAGGGTGAGCCCGTCGGGGAGGGAATCCTCCAGATAGCCGCCGAACACGAAGGCGGCGAACCCGACCGCGAAGACCGTCTCGACGGCGCCGATGACCAGCCCGGCGACGAGCGACAGCAGCACTCCCTGGGATCGTCGCTGTTCGACCACGGTCCCCTCCCTTGGGGGGGAACTGTATGCGGAACGGCGGTCGCGCGCGCACGGGTCGAGTCGAGCCAACATCCGCTCACGGTTGACCGTACGCCGTGACGTGCTTAGGGTCCGGTCGTCCCCGAGGCTCGAGGCGGTCCGTCGTGCGACGTCTGCTGACCGGGATCCTGGTGCTCGCGGTCGCCACCGGCCTCGGGACGCCTCGCGTCGCGGCAGGGCCCGGCCCCGACCTGATCCTCCACGACGCCGTCGTGCTGACGATGGACCCCACCGCGCCGCTTGCGACCGCCCTCGCGATCACCGGCGACCGGATCGTCGCGGTGGGGTCGGACGCCGAGGTCCTCCCGGGGTGTTCGCCGAGCACGACCTCGGGATGCTCGCGCCGGGGATGCTCGCCGACCTTGTCGTCCTGTCCGAGGACCCCCACGACGTCCCGAGGATCGAGCTCGAGCGGATCGACGTCCTGACGGTCTTCGTCGGGGGGACGCTCGAGGTCTGCGCGCCGGCCGTCACAACACTCTGTCCGAGCTGACCACGGCGGATCCCGTTACCGGAGCGAGCCGAGGTCCGGCTCTTCCGCCGCGCCTCGCCTCCGGGTAAGAAGAACCGAACGCGGAGCACTGGTCGCGCGTTCATGGAGCGTGATGATCTGGCTAGGCGACCACACGCTGCTCGTCGAGGCTTGAGGACCGAGGACGGCGGACATGCAGAAGTCCGTGGACTGGCGTAAGCCTTCCCGCCCCCTCGGGGGTTCATGAACACGATGGCGTCTCACGTGCAGGCCGTGCCCGTACCGAACCCCGAGGGAGGAGAACTCAACAGCGACGTCGCCGTGCCGTTCGAGGAGTTCTTCGAGCTCGAACACGCGCGGCTCTTCGGGGCGCTCGCGATCATGACCGGCGATCGGTCCGAGGCCGAGGAGGTCATGCAGGATGCGTTCCTGAAGGTCTGGGAGCGCTGGGAACGGGTCTCGGCGATGGACGAGCCGGTCGGCTTCCTCTATCGCACGGCGATGAACCTGTATCGCAAGCGCCTTCGGCGTGCGGCGGTCGCCACGCGCAAGGCTGCCACCTGGCGCCGGAGGACGACGCGCTCGATGCGGTCGAGACGCGCGACGAGGCCGTTCGGCTCCTCCGAACGCTGACACCCCGTGAGCGCGAGGCGATCGTGCTGACCGCCTACCTCGGGTACTCCACCGAGGAGGCGGGCACGCTCCTCGGGATGAAGGCGAACACCGTTCGCGTGCTCACGATGAGGGCGCGCGACTCACTCCGACGGACCGTGGAGGAACGACCGTGATCGACGAACGCGACATCGTCCGACGGGCCGCCGAACAGCTCACACCGCCCGGACCCCCTTTCGAGCGTCTCCTTCGCCGACGCGACCGCAAGCGCCGGAACCAACGCGTCGCCGCGGGCGTGGTCGGGCTCGCGGTCTTCGTGGCGGCCATCTGGATCGTCGCGACCGGTGGGCCGTTCGACCGTAGCCAGACGCCGGCCTCCACCGGACCGACGGTCCCTCCTGCTCGAAACCCGGTGGGCTTCATCGGCCTGCCGCCCGAAGGGGCAACACCGAGCACTCCGAACGACGGAGAGCTCGTGCTCAGCTTCTCGGGGAGGAGCATCACCGACGGAGGATCCCTCATCGAGGCCTGGGTGTACGCCGACGGGCGGGTGATCTGGGAACAGGCAGGCGACTTCCCCTTCGGGGCGAACGAGACCAGGACCGGCTTGCTCGAGCAACACCTCACGACCGAGGGCGTCGAGCTCATGCGGTCCGAGTTCGTCTCGACCGGACTGTTCGACCACGATCTCGCCATCCTCACCGGGCAGGTACGCGAGAACGCCGCCGGCAGACAGCAACCGGTCGGCGTCATGTGGGGCTCGGTCCAGGTGCGCGACGGCGACCGTCTCATCAGCGTCGACTGGTCCAACCCCGAGATGTACCCGCGGGACCGCGGCACCGTCGCGACGCCGGAGCAGGCGAGCGCTCTCGAACGCCTCGATCCGCTCCTCACGCATCCGGCGTCGTGGTTGCCCACGAGCGCATGGTTGAGCGGCGTGATCAGGGCATACGTGCCGTCGAGGTACGCGGTCTGCTACGAACCGGCGGGACGAGGGATCGACCAGTCTCGCATCCTGGATGAGCTGCCGACATCGGCCGGAAACCTGCTCCGCGCCACGGCGATCACCGGTCCGAGAGGAGCGACGAACTGCTCCGACGTGACGACCGAGGAGGCCCGCACGCTCGCCCAGACGTTCGAGGATGCGGGGCTCGAACAGGACGACAGGAGCTCCTACGGCAGGCTGGGATACGTCCTCGAGCCCCCGGTCCCGCTCGCCCCAGGCCCGATCGAGAACACGGTCTCCATCTCCTTCGAGCCGATCCTCCCGCACGGGGAGCGGACCTGCTCGGTGTGTGGGTGAGGACTCCGTCTGGGAGCCGGCGAAGGCCAGGGGGGAACGAGCATGAAGGAGGAGGCGACGACGACCACCGGAGCCCTGCATCGGTTCCATCGGACGCCTCGGCTGTGTGTGATGGCGGTCCTGCTCTTCCTCGCCGCCTGCGACGGGGGCGATGCCCCCGCGGTGGACGAGCCGACAGCACCGTCGGCGCAGGCGAGCACGGTGGAGGTGGCCAACAGCCATCCGGACCCCAGCGCCTCGCCAACCTACGCGCTCGGGAAGTTCCCCCCGTTCCCCGATCGGGCCCTCCCGGGATCGACCGCGGAAGCGCTCCAAGCGGCGCTCGACGCGGCCGTCGAGGAGGGCGGACTCACGGCGGTTACCGCCGCCGTGATCGTCGCCGACCAGGGGAGCTGGACCGGAGCCGCCGGGCTCGCCGACGGCAGCCGCCTGACCCCAGACTCGCAGAGCCCCACCCACAGCTCGGGCAAGACCATCGTCGCCGCCCAGGTTCTCCGGCTGGCCGAGGAAGGCCTGCTGGACCTCGACGATCCGGCCGCGAAGTACCTCCCCCCGGAACTGGGGTTCTTCGACGCGAACGGAGCCACGATCCGGCAGGTGTTGGGGATGCGCAGCGGCATCCCGGACCTGAACGAGGAGGACGGCTACTACCCGGCCGAGCAGGCGCCCACCGCCGTCAAGGTGTTCCGGAAGCTGCCCGAACCCGAGGTTGCCCCGGGCGGTGAGCCGGACTACGCGAGCACGAACTACGTCCTGCTCGGAACGATCATCGAGCATGTCACCGGCCGGCCCCTGGCCGAGGTCCTGCGCTCGGATGTCCTCGGCGACCCCGCCCTGGGGGGGTTCGTGTACACGGTCGAGGACGCGCTGGCCTCCGATGGGTGGGAGGTGGAGGCGACGCCGGGGTCCCTGGCTCGGTGGGGGTACGAGCTGTACGGGGGCTTCGTGATCTCCGACGCCTCCCTTCGCGAGATGACCGACTTCCAGGGCGAGTGGTACGGGCTGGGGGTCATGGACCTCTCGAGTGACTACGCCACGTACGCCGTCGGCCACGAGGGGGAGAGCTCCGTCACGACGTGCTGCTCCGTGATCCGCCTCGTGGCGCTGCCGGAGGATGGGGTGGTCATCTCGGTCCAGGCCACCACAGCAGCGACGGACCACCCGTACGCGACCTACAACAGCCAGGTGGTCCGCCTGACGCAGGTGCTGAGGGACGCGGCTCGGGGATGAGCCTTTCTCCTGGAAGCGATGACCCTCAAGACCAGTCTGCGCTGTGACTGGGAAGGCGATACGAAGGAGTCCGGTTGCCCGAGCTGCGGCGTGCCGCCCTACGAAGTCGGACCCACTCGGCCACCGCCACGGAACCATCACGACCGACGGAGCCCCGGCGCGAGCATCACCGAAGCCTTCTCGCAGCCTGAGCCCGGTTCGTGCGCTTCCCAAACCCGAACGGACCGGCTCGGCCCGTCGGGGCGCCCCCGGGCCGTCGGCGCGTTCGCGCTGGTGCCGGACCCCCCAGGGACCGTGGGGCATGGCGGCGAGCACGAGGGATACGTGTCCTTGACGGGGTGCCTGCCCGAGGATGGCTCGGTCGTCGTCGTGCTGAGCAACGACGTAGTCGACCTCAGCGCGGTAGCCCAACGGCTGCTCGACACTGTGCGTTCGACAGCACGGACCTAAACTCCGGGCCCGGGAAGGGGTTCATGGTGCCTGTATGGATGACTCGGCCGCATCGTGCACGCGGTCCCGGCGCAACCGTCGGAGATCTCCGACCTCGCCTCGTCGTTCGAGCTGTTCGTCGAGGCCGAATCGGCCAGGTTCCACGGAGCGCTCCGACCCCTGACGCGGGTTGGCGCCGAGGCCGAGCACCTGATGCAGGACGCCGGCGTCGAGCGTCGCACCGGGTCCGACGGTGCTACTCGATGTAGCCGAGGCCGCGGAGGTGCTCCTCCATCTCGTCGGCCTCGGTGTCGCTGACCGGGGAGGCGTCGTCGCCGGTCGGCATGCCGGGGATCACGACGCCCGGTGGCGGGACGTCCATGCGCCGAGTGACCTCGGCCTCGGCGCCCACGACCTCGTCCAGGATCCGTCCGGTGTGCTCGATCGAGGCGGGCGCCTGGAGCGCGGCCAGGATCGTCGGGGCCATGTCGACCAGCATCGGCGGCTCCTCGAACGCCTTCACGTTCGGCCCAGCCGCCACGATCACGCCCTCGGGACGGTGGTCGCCGCTCACCCAGTCGGCGTCCTCGATGGCCGACTTCGCGTGCGTGAGCGAGTAGGTCTCGGCCGGCTCCATCAAGATGTCGGGCGCCGTGTCGGCGTGCTTGCCCTTGAAGATCTCCTCGCGCCGGTAGATGGCCTTGATGGGCTTGCGGCCGGTCTTGGGGTCGACGAACGACGACAGCGCGTCCATCACCTGGTCGCGCACCTTCTCGAAATCGGCAGGGTCGACGATGCCGTCGGGCTCGCGCCCGGCGAGGTTGATCGAGACGCCCTCGCCCGTCGAGCGGATCGTCGTGAACGCCTTGGTCTTGGACCAGTTCACCGACTGCGGCAGCGAGACCTTCCCGTGCAG
>JBAVEY010000040.1:0-1656 GCA_049587975.1 Actinomycetota bacterium
TCGAGACCCTCCTCGAGCAGATGATGAGCGCAGGACGCCTGCGATTCGACGTTGATCCGACGAACGCCGTACGAGGTGCGGAGGTGATCTTCTTCTGCGTCGGGACGCCTGCTCGCGTATCGGGTGAGGCGAATCTGGTCGCCCTCGAGCGAGCCACCCGCAGCATCGCGTCCTCCCTGTCGGGTCCCGCGGTCGTCGTCGAGAAGTCCACCGTCCCAGCGGGGACCGCGGAGCGACTCCTGCGGGTCCTGAGGTTGGAGCGTCCCGATCTGGTCGACGAGATCGAGGTGGTGTCCAACCCCGAGTTCCTCCGAGAGGGTCAGGCTGTCGAGGACGCCTTGCATCCCGACCGGATCCTCGTGGGAGCTCGGTCGGTGCACGGCTTCGAGACGATGCGACGTCTGTTCGAGCCTCTGGTCCGCAATGGTAGCCGCCTCATCGAGACCGACATGGCGACGGCCGAGCTGGCCAAGCATGCGTGCAACGCCTTCCTCGCGCTCAAGATCTCTTTCGCCAACGCGCTCGCACGCATCTGTGAGCGAGCCGAGGCCGACGTCACGGCCGTGGTCGACGTGATGGGCAGTGACCCGCGCATCGGACGCGCCTTCCTCGACGCCGGCCTCGGTTACGGTGGCTTCTGCTTCCCCAAGGACCTCCAGGCGTTCGAGCGACTGGCCGCTCGCCTGGGCTATGACTTCCCGCTGCTGCGCGAGGTCGAGCGGATCAACGGCGAGGCCGTCGAGGCCGCGTTCGACAAGGTCAAGGATGCCCTGTGGAACCTCGAGGACAAGCGCATCGCGCTGCTCGGTCTCTCCTTCAAACCGAACACCGACGACGTGCGCTTCTCTCCGGCCCTGGCGCTCGCGCATCGATTGCTCGAGGAGGGAGCAACGGTGGTCGGCTACGATCCCTGGGCCGGTGCCAATGCCAAGTCCGAGCTTCCGGGACTGGAGGTAGCATCCAGCGCGGACGATGCGATGGCGGGGGCGCACTGCATGGTCGTGTGCACGGAGTGGGACGACTTCCGCTCGCTGGATCTCCGGCGCGCGAAGGGGCTTCTCGCTCACCCGATCGTCGTGGACGGGCGGAACCTGTTCGAGCCCACCAAGATGAAGGAGGAGGGGTTCGTCTACTACGGGACCGGGCGAGCGACCCACCGCAGCGCCCACTGACGTGCCGCGCGCACTGGTCACGGGTGGCGCGGGCTTCCTCGGCTCCCATCTCTGCGAGCGGCTCCTAACCGAAGGCTGGGAGGTCCTTTGCTTCGACTCCCTGCTCACCGGAAGTGCCGACAACCTGGTGGGTGCCCTTGCGAACGAACGCTTCCGCTACCAGGCCTACGACGTCACGAACTACCTCTATGTCGATGGAGCGGTCGACTGGGTGCTCCACTTCGCATCGCCGGCTTCGCCGAGCGACTACCTCGAGTACCCGATCCACACGTTGAAGGTCGGCGCCCTCGGAACCCTCCACGCGCTCGGTCTGGCGAAGGCAAAGGGAGCCGGGTTCATGCTGGCGTCGACCTCCGAGGTCTACGGCGATCCGAAGGTCCACCCGCAGCCCGAGAGCTACTGGGGCAACGTCAACCCCGTCGGCCCCCGAGGCGTGTACGACGAGGCCAAGCGGTACGCGGAGGCCATGGCGATGGCCTACCAC
>JBAVEY010000041.1:0-28673 GCA_049587975.1 Actinomycetota bacterium
GGTCGAGGCGGTTCCGGCCCCACTGCGCCCCCGACCGCGGCCGCCTCGCGAGCGCCGCCGGGTGCCGGTTCGCGGAGCGCCGGAGGCGCGCTCGACCTCACCCGGCTGTGCGTCCAGGTCGATCTCCGGCTGATCGCTCGACGGAGCCTCCCCGCCTTCCGGGACGGCCTCGCCCTCGGGCTTGGCGCCGTTGCCGGCCTTGGTGCCCGAACCCGACCCGCCGCGTCCACCGCGTCCTCGGCCACCGCGCCGGCGTCTGCGGCGGCCACCCGAGCCGGGCGCGGTCACACCGCCGCCCTCGTCCCCGGTGGGCTCCGTCGCTTCGACGATCTCCGTGTCGGAGGTCGTCGAGATCGTGTCGTCGTTCATCGTCGCTCCCTTCGCATCGGGAGAGGCGATGACGGGGTCGACCGAAGAGGGGATCCGGTCGCGTCGGGACGACTCGCCGGACGCGCGGTCACGACGGGCGGGCTCGATGGCCTCGCCTCGTCCGATCCACGCACCGGCGCGGGGAGCTCCTCCCCGGGTCCAGGCGGCGCTTCGTTGCGCACGCGGGAATCCCCGTTCTCGGCGGGCTCATCCGGCCGCGGCCCTCCGGGTTCGGCCCCGGGGCCGGCGTGGCCGATGCCTCGCCTCTCCATACCTCGCCGGTTCCTCGCGGCCCCATGGCCGCAACCCGGCGGGCAAACCTGCAAACCAGGATACCGGACGCTCGAGCGGGCGGCCTCCATCTCCGGACGGATGGCACGCGCTCCCTGACTAGGTAGTTCAACCTACCCCCCGTGTGGGGTCGTGCGGCCTTCGAAACCCACGCTCGCCGGATGGCGCCGAACCGGCCCCGCCCCCGAGACTTCGGCTCATGGAACCGGCGGTCCTTCCCCGCCCGGTCGGCCATAGCCGGCCGATCCGCGTGCTCGTCGTGGACGACAACGCGGGCTTCCGCGAATCCCTGCTGTCGTTGCTCGAAGCCGGGAACCTGCAGGTGGTCGGCGAGGCCGGCTCCGGCGTCGAGGCGCTCAGCCTGGTCCGCTCGCTCGAACCCGACGTCGTGCTGATGGACGTCCGGATGCCGACGATGGACGGGATCGAGGCGACCCGCTTGCTCAAGGCGGATTTCCCCGGGCTCGGGGTCGTCGCGCTGTCGGGCCACGAGGACCAGGAGATCGTCCGCGGGATGCTCGTCGCCGGCGCCTCGGGGTACGTCTTGAAGGACTCCGACGGCGACGAGATCTTGACCGCCGTGAGCCGCGCAGCCGAGGGAGGGGCGCTGCTCTCCTCCGAGGTCACGCACCACGTGATCGAGGAGCTCACCGAGGCCCTCGAACGCGAGCGGCGGCGGACCCGCGAGTTGGAGGCTGCCCAGGACGCCCTCGTCGAGCGCTCGGCCAGGCGGCAGCAGCTCGTTGCCCGGCTGTCCCACGAGCTCCGAACGCCGGTCACGGTGATCCTCGGGGTCGCCCAGACGCTCGCCGAGGTCGAGGCGTCACCCGATCAGGAGGCCGAGCTGCTCTCGCGGCTCGTCACCCGAGCCCGCGACCTCGCACAGCTCGTGGAGCGTTTCGAGCTCGCGGTCGACGCCGGGCTCACCGAACGCGTCGACGTGGGCGAGGTCGCTCGTGACGTGGCCGCCCGGGACGAACGCGTCCACGTCTCCACGATCGACGATCTCCCGACCGCGAACCTGAACCGCGGCGTCGCGAGCCGGATCTTGGAGGAGCTCGTCGACAACGCGCTGCGATTCTCGACGCCGGGGACCGGTGTCGAGATCTCGGTCGTCGCGGGCCCGGACGGGATCGAGGTCCGGGTCACGGACGAGGGTCCCGGAATCGACCCCCGCGAGCACGAACGCGTCTTCGGACCCCTCGAGCAGCTGGAGGAGCTGAACGTCCGGATCCATCAGGGGGCCGGGATGGGGTTGGCGCTCGCGCGCACGGCCGCCCGGGCGATGGGTGGCGACGTCCTGATCGAATCCTCGGGTCCCGCCGGATCGACCTTCCTGTGGACGGTCACCCTGTCGAGCTGAACGCAGCTCAGGCGAACCGGCGCATGTGGACGTTGAGCAGGAGCCCGACCGAGGCGAAGTTCAAGATCAGGGAGCTCCCGCCGTACGAGACGAACGGCAACGGGATGCCCGTGATCGGCATGATGCCGACGTTCATCCCGACGTTCACGAACATCTGCAGCGCGAACATCGAGGCGATCCCCGCGGCAAGATAGGTGCCGAACGGATCCCTGGAGAGCAGGGCCACACGGAACGCGCGCCAGAGCAGGAGCCCGTACAACGACAGCAGCACCACCGCCCCGGCGAACCCGAACTCCTCGCCCACCACCGTGAAGACGAAGTCCGTGTGCTGCTCGGGGACGAAGTCGAGGTTCGTCTGCGACCCCTGCATGTACCCCACGCCGGTCAGCCCGCCGGAGCCGATCGCGATCTCCGCCTGCTCTCGGTTGTGGAGCGCGTCCTCGCTCACGCTCGCGGGATCGAGGAACGCCTGGAGCCGCTCGATCTGGTACTCGCGGACCAGCCCCACCTGGAACCCGGCGACGATCAGCACGACCGCCACGAGCGCGAGCAGCCCGAGGTAGCGGGCGCGGGCCCCGGCGACCACTAGCATCCCGACGAGGATCGCGGCGAACACGATCGACGATCCGAGGTCCGGCTGGAGGAACACGAGGAAGGCCGGGATCGCGGCGAGCGCAGCCGTCCGGAACACGTCCTGCAGGGTGAGGTCGCCGCGGAGCTCCGAAAGGAACGCGGCGAGCATCGCGATCAGCGCCAGTTTCGCGACCTCCGACGGCGCGAGCTGGAAGCCGAACAGCTCGAACCACCGCTGGGCGCCCTTGACGCTTGTGCCGAGCGGCGTCCGGACGAGCACGAGTAGGACCAGCGAGGACACGTAGACGATCCCGGCGTAGACCTTGAGGAGCCGGTAGTCGAAGCTCACCGCGACCATGAGCACGATCGCGCCCCCAGCCAGGAACGTGAGCTGGCGCTTCACGAACCGCCCGGGATCCAGGTGCACGGCCTCGAGCGACTGGTGCGTGGCCGAGTAGATCGCGAACAGGCCGATCACCGCCAGGCCGAGGGCCGCGGCGATGAGCAAGGGATCGACGTGGCGGATCGAGTGACGCTCGCCCGTCGCTAGCTTGCCGGCTGCCAGATCCATCAGTCGGTCCCCGCCACGTCGAGGAACTGCGTGAGCTGGAGCCCGTAGAGGCCCTCGATGATGTTCCGGGCGATCGGCGCCGCGGTGGTCGCGCCGTGGCCGCCCTGCTCGACCATGACCACCACCACGTGCTCCTGTCCCCCGGCCGCGGTCATCGCCGCGAACCACGAGGTGTCCTGCTTGGGCGGGGTTGCCTGTGCCGTGCCGGTCTTGCCCGCCACCCAGACGGAGCCGAACGGGAAGCCGGCGAACGCGGCCGCCGCGGTCCCGCTGCCCGTCATGGTCCCCGTGAGCGCGTCCCGTACGTACTTGAGGTACCGCGGGTCGATCCCGACGCGTCGCCGGCAGTTCTGCTGGTACCGGCGCACGATCGTGTCCTCGGGTGTGACGACCCGGTCCAGGACGTGCGGCACGCATTCCTTGCCGTCGTTCTCCAAGGCGCCGTAGGCGGTCGCGAGCTGCAGCGGGGTGACGAGCGTGTCCCCCTGCCCGATCGTCATGAGGATGAAGTCGCCCGGGAACCACTCGCCCTCCGGGAAGGACTCCGGGTACATCTCGTGGATCGTCCGTTTCCATTCCGCGTCGGGGACCCGCCCGTCCTGCTCGTAGGGGAGGTCGATCCGGGTCTGGGCACCGAAGCCGAACCCCTTCAGATCGTGCTGGAGCGGCTCGTGCGAGACGACGCCGCGAGCCGCCTCGTCGCCGTTCACGTAGTACAGGTCCCAGTAGCGGTACCCCATGGGATAGAAGATCGTGTCGCACGACCTCGCGAGGGCACCCGCGACGCTCATGTAGCCCAGGTTCGCGGTCGTCCAGTTGTTGAACACGTACTGCATAGCGTCCGGGTCGCTCTCGTCGAACGGCGCCGTCCACGAAGGCGGACACCCGTACGACTGGCCGGTCGTCACGATGTCGCGCTGCAGCGCGGAGGCGGCGATGAAGGGCTTGTACGTCGAGCCGGGCGCGTACTGGCCCTGGATCCCCCGGTTCAGCAGCGGGAGTCCGTTCGCCTGACCGAACCGCCGGTCGAACTCGCGCTGGGAGATGCTCCGCGTGAACACGGAGGGATCGAACGATGGGTACGACGCCATCGCCTCGATCGCGCCGGTCTGGGGGTCGAGCACGATGGCGGCGCCGGCGTTGGCCTTCAGGTAGCCGCTGTCGGACTCGGCGACCGTGCGGGCGTGCTCGATCCCCGCCTTCAGGGACTCCTCGGCCAGCTGCTGGGTCTGCGCATCGATCGTCAGCGTGACGTCGTTGCCGGGGACCGGGAGCTGCTCGCCGATCCGGCCGAGGTTCTCCCCCGCCGAGTTGACCCGGTACTTGACGAGGCCCTGCGTGCCGGCCAGGTCTCGCTCGTACACGGCCTCGATCCCAGACACGCCGACGAGATCGCCGGCCTCGTAGTCGGCGAACGCGGGATCCCTGAGCTTCGCCTTCGAGATCTGGCCGAGGTAGCCGAGCACGTGGGCTCCCACCGACCCCAGGGGGTACCGTCGCACCGGGACCTCGAGCACGTCGACCCCGGGGAACTCGTCCGTGTGCTCCTTGATGAAATACGCGACGCGCCTGGGCACGTCGATCGCGACCGGGACCGGGCTGAAGACGTAGTAGCGAGGGTCGTCCAGCCGCGCCCCAAGCTCGTCGGCCGGGATGTCGAGGAGCTTCGACAGGTCGAACAGCACGCGTTCGGTCTGGTCGCCGAGGTCCTGCCGGTTGATCGTGATCACGATGCTCGCGCGGTTGTCCACCAGGGGCTCGCCGTTCGCGTCCTCGATCACGCCGCGCGGCGCCGGCACCTGGATCAGGCGGACGGCGTTGTCCTTGGCCTCGCGCTGATACTGCTCGGCTGCGAGCACCTGCAGGAACCACAGCCGCGTCGTGAGCGTCGCGAACATCACGAGCACGAGCGCGGCGAGGACCTTGACCCGCAGGCCCATCCGGGGTTCGGTCACGGTCCGCTCACCGCTTTCTCACCATCGGGCCACGCGTCGCGAGCGCGAGCCCTCGGCGGCACGCCGTAGCAGCGGGAACACGAGGGGGGTCAAGATCGCGTTGTACAGGCCCGAGAGCAACGCCACCCTGAACAGGTAGAGCCAGCCGACGCTCAGCTGCCCGAGGAGGAACGAGACGATCCCGTAGAACACGACGCCCGCGAACGTCCCGCCGGCGACCAGCACCACGGGGGTGACCGGCGAGGGACTGACGATGTACTGCCGCGCCATGCCGGTGGCGTAGCCGAGGAGCGTGAGCGTGAGCGCCGTGATCCCCTTGGGGGCGTCGAGCAGGAAGTCCTGGGCCATGCCGCCGGCGAACCCCGTGATCGCGCCCGAGGCCGGGCCCTCCAAGATCGCGAAGCAGATCGTGAGCAGGTACATGAGCTCCGGTTTGGCACCGAGCAGGTTGACCTCGGAGAAGACGGTGGTCTGCAGGATCAGCGCGGTCAGGATCACCGCAGAGAGCAGGAGCGTGCGCCGCACGGACGACGACCCTACCCTCGGCTGTCACGGGAGAGCACCACGAGCACGAGGGAGAGCGAAGAGAAGTCCACCGCCGGCCGCACGGTGAGGAACTTCTCGGTCGCCGAGTCTTCGTCCAGGACCCGCGAGACCGTCCCGATCAGGACGTTCGGCGGGTACAGGCTCTCGGCCACGTTCGCGATCCGGTAGCCGGCCGTGACCACGTGTTCGTCCGGCGCCACCTCCACCGTCGGCTCGACCAGGCTCATCTGCAGGTCGGAGGGGCCCTGACCCGAGAGCAGGCCCGTCTGTCGGGAGACATCGAGGCGCCCAGCCACGGACGAATCGGGGTCGATGATCAGCTGCACGATCGACGAGTTCGCCCCGACACGCACCACATGTCCGACCAGGCCCGCGCTCGCCACCACGGCCATGTTCTGGGCGATGCCGTCGCCCGAACCCTTGTCGATCGTGATCGTCCACTCGAAGTTCGAGACGCCGTTCGCGATCACCTGAGCGGCGGTCGTCGAGATCTTCGGTCCGAGGCTCTCCTGGAGCCCGAGGAGCGACTCGAGATCGGCCAGCCGGGCCTGGTCGGCCCGCGTCTCGGCGAGCTGCGTCTCGAGCGCGTCCACGCGCTCGCGCAGGGTGTCGCGCTCGTGGCGGATCGACGGGAGGCGGAACAGCGTCGAGAAGAAGTTGCCGATCGGGTGCGTGACCTTGGACACCACTTCCTGCAGCGGGCTGATGACGGCAAGCGCGCTGTTCCCGAGTGACGAGAGGGGCCCGTCGTCGCCCTCGCGGTAGTCCACGGTGATCGTCACCAGCGAGATCGATACGAGGGCCACGACGAGGAGGCGGGTACTGCGCGCTCGGCTGCGCAGGGCCACCGAAGACCTACCTCCGGGACGGGCTCACCAGGACCCGCTGGAGGATCTCGAACTCCTCGAGGCACTTCCCGGACCCGATCGCGACGGAGGAAAGTGGGTTGTCGGCGATCGAGACCGGCATGCCGGTCTCGTGGCGGAGCCGCTTGTCGAACCCACGCAGGAGGGCTCCCCCGCCGGTGAGCGTGATGCCCTTGTGCATGATGTCGCCGGCGAGCTCCGGAGGGGTCCGATCCAGGGTCGCCTTGATCGAGTCGATGATCGCGCTGACCGGCTCCTCGATCGCCGCCCGTATCTCGCCATCGGCGATCTGCAGGGTCTTCGGGAGGCCCGAGACCAGATCGCGGCCGGGGATCTCGGCCACGAGCTCCTCCTGCATCGGGTAGACCGCCGCGATCGCCAGCTTGATCGCCTCGGCCGTCCGCTCGCCGAGCAGCAGCGAGTACTCCTTCTTCACATGGTTGATGATGGCCTCGTCCAGCTCATCGCCGCCGATCCGCAGTGACGAGGAGGTGACGATCCCACCGAGCGAGATCACCGCGACCTCGGTCGTCCCGCCACCGATGTCGACGACCATGTTGCCCGCGGGCTCGTGGATCGGCAGGCCGGCACCGATCGCGGCCGCCATCGGCTCTTCGATGATGTACGCGCGGCGCGCGCCCGCGGCGATCGTGGCCTCCTCGACCGCACGCTGTTCCACGCCGGTGATGCCCGAAGGCACGCAGACCACGACGCGGGGCTTGGCGAGCAGGCGTCGCTTGTGCACGCGCTGGATGAAGTACCGCAGCATCTTCTCGGTGATGTCGAAGTCGGCGATGACGCCGTCCTTCAGCGGACGCACCGCCTGGATGTGCGACGGCGTTCGCCCGATCATCCGCTTGGCCTCGTTCCCCACCGCGAGCACCGCGCCGGACATCGTGTTGATCGCGACGACGGACGGCTCGTTCAGGACGATGCCTGCGTGCCGAACATAGACGAGCGTGTTCGCGGTCCCAAGGTCGACTGCCATGTCCTGACCCAGGAACCCGAGCACCCCTTCACCGCCCGCGCTCCGACGGCCTGGGGAAACGGGAAGTCCTCGACGAA
Source organism: Actinomycetota bacterium (assembly GCA_049587975.1). Classification (GTDB taxonomy): domain Bacteria; phylum Actinomycetota; class UBA4738; order UBA4738; family HRBIN12; genus DASSJM01. The sequence goes on from JBAVEY010000041.1 coordinate 7,600, forward strand.
CCTTCTCGGCCATAGGTTCGCGACCTTTCTACAGGACGGGTTTTGGGGTGGCAACTCTCGACCCGACGTGGAGGCAACCTTAGGGTTCACACATGGTGTGACCTGCGGCTTCACTCGCCCTAGACCCGCGGAGTAGGGTTCGCCGAGCGCGGGTGGAGGGCGGGGCGGATGAACGCGGCGATCGTGTTCCCAGGTCAAGGTTCACAGTTCGTCGGTATGGCGGACGCGTGGACCACGCACGACGCGGGACGGGCGGTGCTCGACGACGCAACGGAGGCCATCGGCCGCGACGTCGTCGACGGTTGCCGCGACGAGGAGGCGCTCGCGACCACCGAGTTCGTGCAACCGGCGATCCTCGCCTGCGACGTGGCGGCCTTCCGCGTGCTCGACGGGCTCGGCCTCGCGTTCGTCGGCGCGGCGGGGCATTCGCTCGGCGAGTTCGCCGCGCTGGTGGCCGCGGACGTGCTCACGTTCCCGGATGCGCTGCGGGTCGTGGCGGTGCGCGGTCGGGCGATGCAGGCAGCGGGTGAGGCCCGGCCGGGAACGATGACGGCGCTCCTCGGGGTCGGGCCCGCGGACGCCTCCGCGCTCTGCGAGGAGGCGCGCGAGGGTGACGTCCTCCTCGTGGCGAACGAGAACTCGCCGCAGCAGGTGGTCATCAGTGGCAGCGTGTCGGCGATCGAGCGGGCGGAGACGCTCGCCGCCGTCCGCAGGATCCGCGCCGTGCGCCTGGACGTCGCCGGCGCCTTCCACTCGCCGCTGATGGAGACGGCGGTGGAGCCCCTGTCCGCCGCGATCGACGAGGTGACGTTCGGTCGGCCCCGCTTCCCCGTCGCGTCGAACGTGACCGGGGCGGTCGTCACCGAACCTGAGGAGCTCCGCGCCTTCGCCAAGCGCCACGTGGTCTCCCCCGTGCGCTGGGAGGCCTGCGGCAAGGCCCTCCGAGCACTGGGGGCGGACACGTTCGCCGAGGCGGGACCGGGTGACGTGCTGACCAAGCTCGCGAAGCGTGTCGTGCCTGGCACGCGAGCGGTCGCGGTCGGGTCACCCGAGGCGGCGGCGGCGCTGGCCGGAACGCGCGCCTGATCGGCGTCACGCGTCCGGGCCCGCCGGACGCGTCGAGCCCCACCCCCGGGCGATATCCTCGACCCTCGAGGAGGGCGGCACGCGCCGCCCTGAGGGGGAACCGTGAGCTCTCAGCGACACGCCGCCGTCGCCGGCCTGGGCTCGGTCCTGCCCGAACGTGTCGTGCCCAACTCGTGGTTCGAGTCGTTCATCCAGACCAGCGACGAGTGGATCCGGGAACGCACCGGGATCGCCGAGCGTCACTTCGCGGGCGACGGACAGACCACGTCGGACCTCGCGACCGAGGCCGCCCGACGGGCCCTGGAGGCCGCCGCCATCGCCCCTGAGCAGATCGATCTCCTCATCTGCGCCACGCTCACCGGGGACACCCCGATACCCTCGACCGCCGTCTGGGTCCAGCGGAAGCTCGAGATCGCCGCCCCGGCGTTCGACGTGAACGCCGCGTGCGCGGGCTTCTCCTACGCCCTGTCGAGCGCGACGGCGTTCATCGAGTCGGGCCAGGCGGAGACCGTGTTGGTCATGGGCGCCGAGGTGCTCTCGCGCGTGATGAACTTCCGCGATCGGACGACGTGTGTGCTGTTCGGCGACGGGGCGGGCGCCGTGGTGCTCCGCCGCTCCGAGGAACCCGGCGTGCTCGGGTCGGTGCTCGGAGCCGACGGACGCGCAGCCGAGATCCTGATCATCCCCGGGGGCGGATCCGCGGAACCCGCGAGCCAGCGGTCGGTCGAGGCCGGCGCCCACACGATCCAGATGCCCAACGGGCGCGAGGTCTTCAAGCGCGCGGTCGTCGAGATGGCCCGCGCGTCGCGCGAGCTGCTCGACAAGTCCGGGTTCACGCCGGACGACGTCGACCTGCTGATCCCGCATCAGGCGAACGCGCGCATCATGATCGCGGTCGCCGATCGCCTGAAGATCCCGATCGACCGCGCCGTTGTCGACGTCCAGTCCGTTGGGAACACCTCGGCCGCATCGATCCCGGTCGCACTCGACCGCGCGTGGCGCGCGGGCCGCGTCCGCGACGGCGACCTGGTCCTGCTCACGTCGTTCGGCGCGGGTCTCGCGTGGGGCGCGAACCTGATCCGCTGGACGGGACCGGATGCCCCGTGACCGACCTTTCGAAGGTCGCCGTCGTCACCGGGGGCTCTCGGGGCATCGGACGCGCGTGCGCGGAGGCGCTCGCCCGAGGGGGATGGAGCGTGGCGATCGGCTATCGCTCGAGCGAAGCCGACGCGAAGGAGGCGCTCGCGAGCCTCGAGGCGATCGGGGTCACGGGCCTGGCGGTGTCGATGGACGTGACCGAGGAGGGGTCGGTCACCGAGGCGTTCCGCCGCGTCGGTGACGAGCTGGGCCCGGTCACAGGCCTGGTGAACAACGCCGGGATGTCGCGGGACGGACTGCTCCTCAAGTACCCCATGGACGTGTACGAACGAACGATGGCCACGAACCTCCGCGGTGCGTTCGTGTGCTGCCGGGCGGCCATGCGCAGCATGCTCCGAGCCAAGTGGGGGCGGATCGTGAACATGTCCTCCGCGGTCGCCCTCCACGGCAACGCCGGGCAGACGGTCTACGCGGCGACCAAGTCCGGCCTGGTCGGCCTGACGAAGTCGCTCGCCCGCGAGGTGGGCGGCAAGGGCATCACCGTGAACGCGCTGTGCCCGGGGCTGCTCGACACCGACATGACCTCGCACCTGACCGAACCCGCCCGCGCCTATTACCTCGACCAGACCCCCATCGGCAGGGCGGCGCACCTGGAGGAGGTGGCGAGCGTGGTTCGCTTCCTGATGTCCGATGAAGCCTCGTACGTGAACGGCGCGGTGATGCCGGTGGACGGTGGGCTGACCGCCTAGTCGACGGACGGCCGGGCCCCGTAGCATGGGCCGGCGTCGCGAACGGACACAGGGGAGCCACCACCCAGGAGCCAACATAGGAGGAAGGATGGACAAGGCAGAGATCGAGTCTCGGGTGCGCAAGGTGCTCGCCGAGCAGCTCGCGGTCGACGAGGCCCAGGTCGTCCCGGACGCTCGGTTCGCCGAGGACCTGAACGCGGATTCGCTCGACCTCGTCGAGGCGGTACTCGCGCTCGAGGAAGAGTGGAACATCGACATCCCCGAGGAAGAGATGGAGGGCGTCAAGACGGTCGGACAGGCCGTCGCTCTCGTCGAGCAGAAGCTCGGAACCGCGTAGACCCCGATGGGCGAACGCGTCGTCGTCACCGGCATCGGACCGGTCACCCCGGTCGGGATCGGCGTGGACGACTTCTGGGCGGGCCTCACGTCGGGCCGCAACGGGATCCGACGGATCACGGCGTTCGAGACCGACGATCTGCCCGTCAAGGTCGCGGGCGAGGTCGCGGGCTTCGACCCCGCCCCCTGGCTGGACCCGAAGGAGATCCGCCGCACCGACCGGTTCGTGCACTACGCGGTCTCTTCTGCGGCACTCGCGTGGGACGATGCCGGCGCTCCGGAGGTCCCGTCGGAGCGCGCGGGCGTGGTCTTCGCAACGGGCATCGGCGGCATCCAGACCCTGCTCGCCCAACACGTCGTGCTGCTCGAGAAGGGGCCCGGGCGGGTCTCCCCCTTCATGGTCCCGGCGCTCATGGCGAACGCCGCGAGCGGCCACATCGCCATGCGGTTCGGCTTCACCGGACCGAACCTCTGCACGGTCTCCGCGTGTTCCTCCTCGAACCACGCGATCGGCGAAGCGATGCGGTACATCCGCGACGGCTACCTCGACCTCTGCGTCGCCGGCGGTTCGGAGGCCGCCACGCTGCCGCTCACGGTGGCCGCGTTCGCGCAGATGACGGCCCTCACGAAGAACCCCGACCCCGAGACGGCGTCCCGGCCGTTCGACAAGGCTCGGGACGGGTTCGTGCTCTCGGAGGGCGCCTGCACGCTGATCCTCGAATCCGAGCGGCACGCGCGCGCGCGCGGCGCTCGGATCTACTGCGAGGTGGCCGGGTACGGCGCCTCCGACGACGCGTTCCACATCACCGCACCCGACCCGAAGGGATCGGGCGCGGCGCTCGCGATGAGCTGGGCGCTCCGGGACGCAGGGGAGGACCCCGATGCCGTCTCGTACGTGAACGCGCACGGCACCTCCACCCAGTTGAACGACGCGGCCGAGACGGCCGCCATCAAGGCGACGCTCGGCGAGGAGGTCGCCCACCGGATCGCGGTCTCGTCGACGAAGTCGATGACGGGGCACATGCTCGGCGCGGCGGGGGCCGTGGAGGGCGCGATCTGCGGGCTCGCGCTCGCCAATGGAGTCGTCCCGCCGACGATCCACCAGGAGACGCCCGATCCCGACTGCGATCTCGACTACGTCGCGAACGAGGCCCGCGCGATGGACGTGCGCCTCGCCCTCTCGAACTCGTTCGGGTTCGGCGGCCACAACGCGGTCGTGGCCTTCCGCCGCGCCCCCTGACGCGCTGCCGGTCGCGTCCCTGCTAGCCGAAGAAGAGCTTCAGCTCGCGTTCGGCCGACCCGGGCGAGTCGCTCCCGTGCACGAGGTTCTCGGTGATGATCAACCCGAAGTCGCCCCGGATCGTCCCGGGCGGCGCGGTCGCGGGATCGGTCGGGCCCATGAGCGTTCGCCAGACGTCGATCGCTCCTTCGCCCTCGAGACGAGCCACCACGACCTGCCCGGACGTGATGAACCCGACGAGCTCCTCGAAGAACGGTTTCCCCCGATGTTCGCCATAGTGTTCCTCGGCCAACGTCCGATCGATCGTCATGGATCGGATCTCGGCAAGACGCAGGCCCTTGCGCTCGGCCCGGCGCAGCACCTCCCCGACGAGTCCACGACGGACGCCGTCGGGCTTCACGATGAGCAGGGTCGATTCCGGTTCCGCGGCCACCTCACGGGTCCTTCCGTGCTGCTCTCGGGGGCTTCGCTCGCCTTCGGCTCGACTACGCCAACGCCCGCCGGGCGTCCGCGACAGTGTACAGAGAGCCCGTCACCAGGATGAGATCACCCGCGGCGGCGGCGTCGAGCGCGGCGTCGAGCGCGTCGCGAACGGTCGCGAACGCGTCGGTCGGGAGCCCACCGGCCGCCATCGCGGCCGCGACGTCGCGGGGCGGACGAGCACGCACGCTGCCGGTTGCCGCGGCGTAGCCCGCGTCCGCGAGCGACGCAAGGGGACGAACGATGCCGTCGACGTCCTTGTCCGTGAAGACGCCCATCACCAGATGCAGCCGATCCCACGTGAACGTGTCGGGGAGCGCTTCGGCGAGCGCCTCGGCGGCCGCGGGGTTGTGCGCGCCGTCCAGCACCACGAGCGGCCGCCTGGACACGACCTCGAGGCGCCCCGGCGCGGTGGCGGAGCCGAGCGCGACCCGGACGGCATCCTGGTCCAGGGCGCGTTCGAGCATCGCTTCGACCGCGACCACCGCGGCGGCGGCGCTGTGCGCAGCGTGGTCCCCGTAGAGTGGCAGCACGATCTCGTCGTAGGTCGCGTGCAGGCCCCGGACGGCCATCGCCAGCCCCCCGACGGCGGGCGTGAGGTCGTCCAGGGCCCATTCGCGCCCCTCGAGGAGCAGTGTGGCGATCTGTTCGTCGCACCGCCGTTCGATCACCGTCAGCGCCTCGGCCGGCTGCTCGCGCACCACGGCGGCCTTCCCCTGTTTCACGATCCCGGCCTTCTCGGCCGCCACCTGCGCGATCGTCGATCCGAGCTGCGGGTGGTCCAGCGCGACGGGACAGAGCACCGCGACGTCGCCGGACACGAGGTTGGTGGCGTCCCAGGTCCCGCCCATGCCCACCTCGAACACGCCGAGCCCGACCGGGGCGTCCGCGAACCAGAGGTATGCGAACGCCGTGAGCGCCTCGAAGTAGGTGACGCGACCCGTCTGTTCGTCGACCGTGCGCAGGAAGGAGAGCAGGTGCTCGAACTCGTCGCCGAACGCTCCCTCGCCGATGGGCTCCCCGCAGATCTCGAACCGTTCGGTCACGGAGGCGAGGTGTGGCGAGGTGAACAGGCCCGTCGACAGGCCGTGCGCGCAGGCGATCGACGCGGCCAGCCGCGCCGTGGTGGTCTTGCCGTTCGTCCCGGTCACGTGGATCGTCGGATAGGTGAGCTGCGGGTCGGCCAGGAGCCGCGCGAGGGCCCGCATCCGGTCGAGATCCGGCCTGGGCATGTGCTCGGGCTGGCGAGCCTCGAGCTCCGCCATCGCATCGGCGAACCGCACGGGCTCAGTCCTCGGGCTTCAGCGAGACCTCGACCGAGGGCTCGGTCGCCTCGACGTACTCGATCGAGAGCACCTTGCCCGCCTCGGCGAGGTCACGCTCGACGCCACGCAGGATCTTCAGGCGCTCCGGGGTGTCCCGAACGACGAGTCGTTCGACATCGGTGCGGAGCGAGCGCTTCGCGAGCGCCTTGGCCTTGCGGACATCGCCGAGCACCCAGGCCGCGATCTCGTAGACGACCGGCTCGCCGCTCGGCGGGAACTGCTGCGTCGTCGGCCACGGCGCCCGATGGATCGACCCTCGGCGCCACCACGACCACACCTCCTCGGTGGCGTAAGGCAGGAAGGGCGCGAACAGTCGCAGCAGGACATCGAGCGCGAACCGCAGCGACGCGATCGCCGAACCGGCCGCCTCGGAGCCGTGGCCACCGTAGGCGCGGCCCTTCACGAGCTCGAGGTAGTCATCGGTGAAACCCCAGAAGAAGCGCTCGACCAACTCGAGCGCCCGGGCGTGCTCGTACCCCTCGAGCGCGGCGGTGGCCTGTTCGACGACGCGCGCGAGCTGATCGAGCATCGAACGGTCGAGCGGGTCTGCGATCTCGGCCTCAGCCCCCTCGAGCGACAAGGCGAAGCGTGAGGCGTTCAAGATCTTGATCGCGAGCCGGCGGCCGATCTTGATCTGCTGCTCGTCGAAGGCAGCGTCGATCCCGAGCCGCGCGCTTCCGGCCCAATACCGCACCGCATCGGCGCTGTTGCGCTCGAAGATCTCGACGGGAGTCACGACGTTGCCCTTGGACTTGGACATCTTCTTGCGATCGGGATCAAGAACGAACCCGCTGATGGCCGCGTTGGTCCATGGGAGCGTCCCGTGCTCGAGCTCGGATTTCAGGACCGTGTAGAAGAGCCACGTCCGGATGATGTCGTGGCCCTGAGGACGCACGTCCATCGGGAAGACGCGCTCGAACAGATCTGGGTCTTCCTCCCACCCGCCGGCGATCTGTGGCGAGAGCGACGAGGTCGCCCACGTATCCATGATGTCGGGGTCGCCGGTGAACCCGTTCGGCGTGCCCCGTTGGTCCTCGGTGAAACCATCCGGTACGTCGCTCGACGGGTCGATCGGCAGATCCTGTTCGCCCGGCACGAGCGGATCTTCGTGTATCGGAGCTCCGTTCTCGTCGAGCCGGTACCACACGGGGAACGGAACGCCGAAGAACCGCTGCCTGCTCACGCACCAGTCACCGTTCAACCCCTCCACCCATGAGGTGAATCGCGCGCCCATGAACCCTGGGTGCCAACGCAGCTGCTGGCCACGATCGAGCAGTCGTTCTCGGAAGTCGATCGTCTTCACGAACCACTGTCGACTGGAGACGATCTCGAGCGGCCGCTCCCCTTTCTCGTAGAACTTGACGGCGTGACGGACCGACCTCGGCTCACCGATCAAGCTCCCCGCCGCCGCGAGGAGGTCGGCGACGACTTTGCGAGCCTTCCGTGAGGGCAGCCCGGCGATCCGTTCATGCACTGCGCGGGCGGCTTCGGCGTCACGGACCTCCCACCCCTCTTCGCCCCAACGGGAGGGCGCGATCGTGCCGTCGCGCTGCATGACGACGCGTGTGGGCAGCTTCAACTCGCGCCACCACGTCACATCCGTGATGTCCCCGAACGTGCAGATCATGGCCACACCGGTGCCCTTGTCCGGATCGGCGAGCTCGTGGGCGACGACCGGAACCTCGGCACCGAAGAGCGGGGTCAGGACCGAACGCCCGACGATCGGCCGGAATCGCTCGTCGGCAGGATGCACCACGAGGGCGACGCACGCCGGGATCAACTCTGGCCGCGAGGTCTCGATCTCCGCCGAACCCGAGCCGTCGGTCAGATCGAACCGGATGCGGTGATAGGTCCCATCGATCTCCCGATCCTCGATCTCCGCTTGGGCGACCGCGGTTCGGAAATCTACGTCCCACATCGTCGGGGCCTCGCTTGCGTACGCGAGGCCGCGCACGAGGGCCCGTAAGAAGGACCGCTGCGAGGCTCGGCGGGAGCGCTCGTCGATGGTCGTGTACGTGTGCGTCCAGTCGACCGAGAGCCCGAGCCTGCGGAACAGGTCCTCGAACACCTTCTCGTCCTCCACCGTGAGTCGCTCACAGAGTTCGATGAAGTTCGGGCGCGACACCGCGATCGGCTCGTCCCCCGGGCGGTCCAGGCGGTCGAGCTCGAAGCCGGCGACGTGCGGCAGTGAAGGATCGCACCGCACGCCGAAGTAGTTCTGTACGCGGCGCTCGGTGGCCAGGCCGTTGTCGTCCCACCCGATCGGGTAGAAGACCTCGAGGCCCCGCATCCGCTTGAACCGAGCCATCAAGTCGGTCTGCGTGTACGACATCACGTGCCCGACGTGCAGGCTCCCGCTTACCGTCGGCGGAGGCGTGTCGATCGCGAAGACTTCTTCGCGCGGCTTCGAGCGGTCGAATCGGTAGGTGCCCGCGGCCTCCCACCACTCGTCCCACTTGGCTTCCAGGCCGTCGATCGTCGGCTTCTCGGGCACGTTCATCCGCGGGAGTCTACGTGACCTCCGGCTGTGATCTCTCGCCGCGAACTCCGGCCGGCGCGGGTCGCGAAAGCCAAGGGTCGCCGCGCGGACGCCATCGCGACTCAGCCCTGGCTGAACTGCAGGACCGGCGTCCCGTCCGTGTCGTTCATCGACATCGAGCGACCGCTCACCTCGTAGGAGGCGACCCCCGCGAGGAGCTGCAGGTACCGGTTCTCCGTGTCCGCTTCCGGCCCCGGGCAGGCCTTCTGCGTCCCCGCGATCGGACCGAAGGAGATGTCGCTCCCGCTCGCCTCGTAGGAAGCGTTGTAGGAATTGCACCCGGAGTTGCCGCTGATCGTCTTCCCGTCGAACTCGGCGCTCACGCCGACGTCGACGATCGCGGTCCCGCCTCCGGCCGTCAGCATCTGCGTGAGGATCCACGTCTGGCCCTCGAGGGCCGCGGGATCCTGGGTATCGGAGCCGGAGCTCCCCCCACCGTCGTCCCCGCCACACGCGGCGAGCGCGAACGCGGAGACGAGGAGGCAGACGGCGATGAGGAACGGGCGCAGCCTCACGCCGTGCGTTCCTGGCGCTGCCTCTTGGGGGTCTCCTTGATCGGGACGAGCGTCGGATTCACCTTGCTCCGAACGACCTCTTCGTCGATCACGCACTTGGTGACGTCCTGTCGGGAGGGGAGCTCGTACATCGTGTTGAGGAGGACCTCCTCCATGATGGCGCGTAGCCCGCGCGCCCCTGTCGCGCGGAGGATCGCTTGATCGGCGATCGCCCCCAGCGAGTCGTCGGTGAACTCCAACTCAACGCCGTCGAACTCGAAGAACTTGTGGTACTGCTTGACGAGCGCGTTCTTCGGCTGCGTCAGGATGTCGACGAGCGCGGTCTTATCCAGGTTGTGTACGTTGGTGATCACGGGGAGCCGACCCACGAATTCGGGGATCAGCCCGTACTTCAAGAGATCTTCGGGAAGCACCTGGCCGAGGATCGCCCCCAGGTCCTTCTCTTCGACCCGGCGGACGTCGGCGCCGAACCCGATCCCACGGGAGCCGATCCGGCTCTCGACGATCTTCTCCAGGCCGGCGAACGCTCCGCCGCAGATGAACAAGACGTTGGTCGTGTCGATCTGGATGAACTCCTGGTGCGGGTGCTTGCGCCCGCCCTGTGGCGGGACCGAGGCGGTCGTCCCCTCGAGGATCTTGAGGAGCGCCTGCTGGACGCCCTCCCCGGAGACATCGCGCGTGATCGACGGGTTCTCGGACTTCCGCGCGATCTTGTCGACCTCGTCGATGTAGATGATCCCGGTCTCGGCCTTCTTCACGTCGTAGTCGGCGGCCTGGATCAGCTTGAGCAGGATGTTCTCGACGTCCTCGCCGACGTAGCCGGCCTCGGTGAGGGCGGTCGCGTCGGCGATCGCGAACGGGACGTTCAGCATCTTGGCGAGGGTCTGCGCGAGGAGCGTCTTGCCGCAGCCGGTCGGTCCCAAGATCATGATGTTGGACTTCTGCAGCTCGACGTCCTGGTCCTTGGCGCCGACCTGGATCCGCTTGTAGTGGTTGTAGACCGCGACCGACAGGACCTTCTTCGCCGTCTCCTGACCGATCACGTACTCGTCCAGGAACGCGCAGATCTCCTGTGGCTTGGGGAGCTCCTCGAGCTTCAGCTCGGAGGTCTCGGACAGCTCCTCCTCGATGATCTCGTTGCACAGGTCGATGCACTCATCGCAGATGTACACGCCGGGTCCGGCGATGAGCTTCTTCACCTGCTTCTGCGACTTGCCGCAGAACGAGCACTTCAGAAGATCCGAGTCGCCGATCCTCGCCATGCCCCTGAGCCCCCTGAGCCGAGCGGCCGGGCGGATCCCGGCCGTCCGAGGTCGAAATCCTACGACGAGCCGGCGGCCGCCGCTGCGAGTTCGGGTTTGATCTTGCGGCTGGTGATGACCTCGTCCACGACGCCGTACTCGACGGCCTCGTCGGCCGTGAGGATGTAGTCGCGATCCGTGTCCTTGGCCACCTTCTCGAGCGGCTGCCCGGTGTGCTCGGCGATGAGCTCCTCGAGGAGCTTGCGGTATCGGGTGATCTCCTTGGCCTGGATCTCGATGTCGACCGCCTGGCCCTGCGCGCCTCCGTGCGGCTGGTGCAGGAGGATCCGCGAGTGCGGCAGCGCGTAGCGCTTGCCCTTGGTCCCCGCGAGGACCAGCACCGCCGCGGCCGAGGCCGCCTGGCCCATGCAGATGGTAGAGACATCGGGCTTGATGTACTGCATCGTGTCGTAGATCGCGAACAGCGAAGTGATGTCGCCCCCCGGCGAGTTCACGTACAGGTTGATGTCCTTGTCGGGATCCTCCGACTCGAGGTGCAGGAGCTGCGCCATGATGAGGTTGCCGACCGCGTCGTCGATCGGCGTCCCGAGGAAGACGATCCGCTCCTTGAGCAGGCGGGAGTAGATGTCGAACGAGCGCTCACCTCGGCTGGTCTGCTCGACGACGACGGGAACGAGGTAGTCCTTCATGACGTCTCCTCTGCTGGTTCGTCCGCGGCCGCGACCTCTTCGGAAGACCCTTCCGCTCGTTCTCGGGTGGGCTCCTCGATGCCGCGGTCCGAACGGATGTCCGCGTGCTCGACGAGGAGGTCGAGCGCCTTGGAGCGGATGATATCACCGGCGAGTGCCACGACTTGGCCGGTTCGATCCAAGCTCTTGGCGAGGTCCTTCGGGTCGCGTCCCAGGGCGGCGGCGAGGCCGCCGATCTCACGGCCGATCTCTTCGGCCGTGACCTCGATCTCCTCCTGGCGCGCGACGGCCTCGAGCACGAGATCCGCCTTGATAGCTCGGATCGCGTGGTCGCGCGCGTCGGCCCGGAACCGGAGCTCGTCGAACCCCTGGGTCTCGAGCAGCTGGGTCAGGGTCATCCCGGCCTGCTCGGCCCGCTCCTGCGCGTGCACGACCCGATGCTGTACCTCCTCGTCGATCAACGAGTCCGGGAGGTCGACGTCCACCGATTCGATCATCGCCTGCAGCACACGATCTCGGACGTCGGCGTCGGCGGATCGCTCGCGGTTCTTGCGGAGCTGTTCGCGCAGATCGGCCTTCAGCTCGTCCAGCGTGTCGAACTCGGAGGCCACCTTCGCGAACTCGTCGTCGAGGTCGGGAAGCTTCTTGCCCTTGACCTCCTTCAGCAGGACGCGGAACGAGACCTCCTGTCCGGCACGCTCGCCGCCACTCGGACCGAGCGTGTCGTTGAACGCGAGGATCTCGCCGGCGCGCTTGCCGGCCAGCTCGGCATCCAGCTTGTCGCCGAACTCACCGGAGCCGACCGCGTACAGGTGATCGGGACGAGTGGCCTGCGGGACCTCCTCGCCGTGGACGGTCGCGTGCAGGTCGACGACGACGTAGTCACCTTCGCGGGCCGGGCGCGACACGGTCTCGAGCTCCGCGAACCGGTCCCGCAGGGAGTCGAGGTACCGATCGACGTCCTCGTCGGAGATCTCGACGGCCGGTCGTTCGACCCGGACGCCCTTGTACTCGGACCCCTCGAGCTTGAGCCGCGGCCGGACCTCGACGACGGCCGTGAATACGAGGGGCTTGCCCTCTTCCACGTCACCGAGCTCGATGTCGGGTTCCGTGATCGGCGCGAGGTCGTGTTCGCGCAACGCCTCCCGGTAGTAGGTGGGCACGGACTCCTCGATGAACTCGCCGAGCACCGCGTCGTGCCCGAACTGCGCGTCGATCACCTGCTTGGGGACCTTGCCCTTGCGGAACCCGGGGATCTTGACCTGCTGCGCGATCTTGCGGTAGGCGCGGTCCAGGTCCTTACCGACCTCGTCGGATGGCACCTCGACCGTGAGCTTGACGGTGTGCTTGTCGGTTTCCTCGAGCGTGGTCTGCATGGGCCCACGAGCGTAACGGAATCCTCGCTTCCGGTATCGTGCGCGGCCAGGGCTCGGGGAAGGACCGTCCCCGACGGAGGGCATCGTGTACGAGGAGGAGCTCGCGTTCGCGCACGACCTGGCCGATCTCGCCGGCGAGATCGGGCTCGGGTTCTTCCGGGGATCCTTCGAGGTGACGATCAAGCCCGACCGGACGCCGGTCACCGAGGCGGACCTGTCGATCGAGGCGGCGATCCGCGAGGCCGTGAGGGGGCGCTTCCCCGATGACAGCGTCCTCGGCGAGGAAGGCGGCCTGCAGGGCAAGGGCCGCCGGCGATGGATCGTCGATCCGATCGATGGCACGAAGAACTTCGCGGACAGCGTGCAGATCTGGTCGAACCTGATCGCACTGGCCGTCGATGACGACCCCGTCGTCGGTGTCGTGAACCTGCCTGCGCTCGGGGAGCGGTACGAGGCGTCCCGGGGCGGCGGAGCTCGGTTGAACGGCGAACCGATCCACGTCTCCCGCGCAGACCGCGTCTCCCGCTCCTTCGTGGTCTTCGCCGGGATGGAGGACTGGCTGTCCGGCCCGTACGGCGAGGGGGTGCAGCACCTGGTCTCCGACGCGCGGAGGAACCGTGGCTTCGGGGACGCGTGGGGCCACTGCCTCGTTGCGCGCGGCTCGGCGGACGTCATGGTCGAACTCGAGCTCGCCACGTGGGATTTCGCCGCGCTCCAGGTCATCGTGGACGAGGCGGGCGGGCGGATCAGCCAGTTCGACGGCGGGCCGCTCGTCCATGGCGGGACCGTGCTCACCACCAACGGCTTCCTCCACGACGAGATCGTCGCGAGGCTGAGACCGAAGGACTAGGAGCCGTCCGTGCCACCAGACCCCTGGGCAGACCCCGGACCACAAGCCGCAGCCAAGCGCGAGCTCATCGCGGAGACGGCGGTTCACGCCTGGGACTGGATGGCCGGTGGCTTCCAGGACGCGCTCGTGAGCAAGGACCTCGATCCCGGGCTGCTCCACCGACATCGCAACCCGCAGGAACGGCGCGCCCAGCGCATCGACCAGTTCGTCGACCTGTTGCGGCGCTCCCTCGGCGCCGATCGATGACACGGTCGCGCTCAGGAAGACGGCAACCGCCGCATGGCCGACCGCGCGTCAACGAGGGTGACCTCCGCCTTGCGGTAGTTGCGGAGCGCGAACCGATCGCACGTCGTCTCCGCCGACATGCCTCGGCCGTGATGTCGCTGCAGGTACCAGTGCATCCACTCGTGCAGGTACAGGAACCGGAGCACCTCGCGGGGCGTCCGGAAGGTGAGGCCTTCGGTCAACCAGATGAACCGGAGCGAGCGGCCCGGCCGACGCTTGGCGCCGTACGCGACCACCTCGCCGAACGGCAGGAAGGGCTCTGGGAGCTGCAGGGTGATGGTGCGAGACTCGAAATCGGTCTGCGCCGCGAGGTGCGGCTTCTCCCGGTACCGCAACGGCTTGACGACGACCTCGAATCCGTCGGTCTCGGGCAGGCCGGCCAGCATCCGGCCCACGCGACCGCTCGTCAGATCGTCCACCGTCGAGGTGAGGAGCACGACATCAGGCTAGCCGCGGTCGGAGGTCCGTCGGGGCGGGCGGACGCGAACCGCCGGCCCCCTGCTCCCAAACCAGAAGTGGCGCAGAGCCGCTACCTGCGGAGACGACCCTTCGCCCGGATCGGCGCCCGTAACGGGAGTCACACGGGTGCACTCGAGTTCCGTTGGATGCCGCTGGTTCTGCTACCTCGGTGCTGCCACCCCAGCGGCTTCGAAGAGCCCTTCCGCGTCAAGGCTACGGCCGCACGCGGGGCGGGCGCCAAACGTCTGCGCTGTCCAGTTGCCCACCGGTTTCGTCGATCACAGGCCACGGGTGATCGCCTCTGCTCCACGGAAACTTGCCGCTCGAAGGGGCGCCCCGTTCGGACGCCCCTCGGTCGAGCGCTCGGCCAATTCCTCCCAGCTAGCTCGGATCGAGCACCGAGACGCCGTAGATGCTTGAGTTGCCGAATACCTTGCTCCCGCTCGGAGCGCAGTCGATCATCGGGGCGGGCCTCGGCACCCCGCTCGTCCCGTCCAGGAGTGCCTGTCGCCAGGTGTCGACCGCGGGGCAGTCCGCGGCGTCGCGAGTGTCGTTCCAGACCGCCGCCCCGTAGTCGTTGCGTGCGACCGCGTAGACGTAGTCACCGAGGAACTCATCGGTCAGCGCATTCGCCGAGGAGGCCCTCGCGTCCCCGGGTGGGCTCCTGAACATCACGCCGAACGATCCCACGACTCCGGACGTGACGCTGGCGTGGAGCAAGACGCCGATCAACGGCCGTGGCGTGCTGGTCGTCTCCTGATAGGGCCGCGTGAACGCGTTGTAGACGACGTAGGCGTCGGTCCCGTCCGGCGAGATCGCTGGCGCTGTGTAGTACGGGCGGTCACCTGAGACCTCGATGCTCGACGGCGCCGTCCAGTCGTCGCCGCCGTTGGTGGACGTCGAGAACATGAGGTGCTCGTGGTTCAATCCGCCGGACCCGTCCACCCACGACATCACGATCTGGTCGGTCGCGTCCGTCCCGATCGGGGAGTTGTTCGCGATGTCCACGCTCGGGGCCACGGAGAGGTCGTCTCGCGCACCGGCGCTCCCGTCCATCACGTTCCGGCCCTGGCTCGGGTCGAGGGTCCCCGTTACGACCACCGGGAAGAGCAGTTGAGCAGGCTCGAACGTCGTGCCGCCGTCGAACGAGCGGGTCATGTACAGGCCCTGGCGCTTGGTCTGCTGGCTGAACCCCACCCAGAAGGCGTAGACGTTGCCCTCGCTGTCCGTCCGAACCGTGCAGCCGCTCGTCCCGCTGATCAGCGAGTACGAGCCCGAGGACGATGAGGTGTTCTTCTGGACGACCTGCGAGCTCCAGGTGTCCCCGCCGTCCGTCGAGGTGGCGATCCGCTCGCGGACGGTTGCCGAACCCGCGCTCGGCCCGCCGATGTAGTCACCGTAGCACACGTAGGCGTTGCCGAAGTACGCGCTGGATGCGGCGTTGTCCGCCCACACCTGCTCCTTGTCGGCGAACGACGCACCGCCGCTGCCGGTGATGACCACGGGCGCCTGCCAGTCGTCCTTCGCCGGGAGCGATGTGATCCCGGCCGCCGGGATGTCAAGCCGGGACACCCCGATCCCCTCGACACCTTTGAACGTGAAGTCGCTCCGCTTCGAGGCGAAGTTGGCCGTCAGGTTCGCGAAGTACAGCCGTGAGCCGTTCGACCAAGCGAACGACCCGGAGTCCGAGGGGGCCGGCCCGAACGCGACCGCCGGGTCGCCGCCCGACACGAGGCCGCTCTCGTAGTACCACGGCAGGGTCCCGATCTGGCCCCCCTGGTCAGGCGTTAGCGGCGCGCACGCGTCGGTAGAGGTGCCGGCGGTCCCGATGCACGTCCTCGCGCTGTAGCCGCTGTACGTGGTGGGCTGCTGCCAGCTCGTCCCGCCATCGAAGGAGAAGTAGACGCCGGTGGTGCCGACCCCCGGTGTGAACGGACACGTCCGGTCGTCGCCGACGTTGCATCCCTCCACGTCGACCTCGTCGTTCGCGCCGGCGACCAGGATGTTCGGATGCGCAGCATCGACCGCCAGCGCCGGCTCGTTCTGCTTGTTCTGGGCGAACAGAGCGTCGTTGCTGCCTACGGATACCTCGGTTCCCGACTCCTGGGCTCCCACTGGCGACACGACGGTCACCAGGAGCAGCATCCAGCCGGCGGCCGCCCCGACGAGCAGGGGAAGCACACGCTTCGTCACGACCCACCTCCTCCGATCCGGCTACACCCCACCGTAGGAATGTTCGCGTTCCTAAGTCAAACCAGATACCTCACGCGCGATCGCGGCCCATCCGGCAGCGCCGCCTTAGGTTGGCGACGGCCGCCGCCGGACGCCGTCCACGTTCACCACAGCGAGTGCCGACACCGAGACCGAGCGTCGCCCGCGACGGAGATCGTGGGCGCCGCTGAGCGAGATTGCAGGCCGGTACCACGTGATGCGGACCGCGTCGCGAGGAAGCACGAAAGTGCCCTCGGAGGTGATAGGTCTCTACCTTCGGGTTTGTTGTCGGGGCGGGCGGAGTCGAACCGCCGTCCTCCTGCTCCCAAACCAGAACCGAGGCAGGGCCGGTACCTGCGGAGACGATCGTTCGCCCCGGTCGGCGGACGTAACAGGAGTCACAGGGGGACAGTCGGATCCCGTTGGATGCCGTTGGTTCTGCTGCCTCGGTGCTACCTCGAGGAGCGCTCGCGGACCGCGAGGTGATCTCTTCCGCGTCAAGGAAGGGGCGGGCAACGCTCTGACCAGCAGCTTCGCAGGTTGAAGGTGGTCCGGAAGTCAAAGGAGTTTCGTTGAGTACCGCCTGGTTCCGCGGACTCCTTGACCAGATGTTGACCAGGTGATGTGACACCGGACGCTTGGGCGGGCTCATCCGTTCTCGCCCGAGGACGACGATCTTCGGCTCGGACTCCCCAAGGTAAGAGCAAGGGGCGCCGCCGCGGCGAACGGCCCTCGCGGCGAGGGCCGTTCGACGCTGAGGAGCCGCAGGCCGTCGCGGGAGCATCCGAGCAGGCGGGACGCGGGGTCCCGCGCCGTGGAGGCACCGATGGAGGAAACACACCTACGACGGGTCGAGATGGCGGCGGTCGCCGACCCGGCGCCGCTCGGGCTCGCCGCGTTCGCGCTCACAACGTTCCTGCTGTCCGTGAACAACGCCGGGTGGACCGACGGCGGTGCGGCCTGGCTCGGGTTCGCGTTCGCCTACGGCGGCCTCGCCCAGTTGCTGGCGGGGATGTGGGAGTTCCGCAACCGCAACGTGTTCGGGGCGACGGCGTTCGCCACGTACGGCGCGTTCTGGATCGGGCTCGGTCTGTACGCCCTGCTGGCTGAGGAGGCCTCGCCGAACGTCGCGAACGACCTCGGGTGGATCCTTCTCGCGTTCGCGATCTTCAACACCTATATGCTGCTGTGGAGCACCCGCGTGACCATCGCCGTGTTCCTCGTGTTCCTGGCGCTGGAGGTCACCGAGGTGATCCTGTCGGCCGGGTTCTTCATGGATTCGCAGTCCGTGATCGAGGCGGGCGGGATCGTCGGCGTCGTGACCGCGGCTATCGCGTGGTACGCGTCGGCCGCCGGCGTGGTGAACGGGATGGCCGGGCGTCACCTGGTGCCGGTAGGTGGGCCGATGTGGAAGGAGCGCGTCGAGCCGACGCTCGGGCCGCCGATGCCGGCTCCGGTGTACCCGCACGAGCGCGTTGCCTAGCAGAGTCCGTTGCCGTTCGGCATGAGCGAGTCCCACGCGACCGGTCCTCCGGACGTAGGGATCGTGTTCGGCGCGAACCCGATCACGAGGTCCTCACCGTTCCAGATATCGAAGTAGTCCGCGTGCTCGTGGCCGCCCGACCACCCTCGGGCACGAAGAACGTAAACGGTGGCTCGAACTCGGAGTACCGGGTGCGCACGAGTTCGAGCGCTGCCCTCGCCGACGAACTCCTGAACGGTCCCGGCCTCGACGTCCAGTGAACGGGAGGGCTGAGGCGACTGCGCGTGCTCGAGCACGCGGTGAGCGGCGCGAGCACGAGCGCGAGCACCCACCTCACGTACCGAGCCCCAGCTCCGCGGCAGCGACGTCGATCGCGCGCCGCATCTGGCTCCGGGTCGCGGCCGTCCTCTTCTTGGCTAGGAGTCCTCTTGATGGCCACTCGGAATGCGCGACGATTCCGCGCACCTCGCCGAAGGCGCCAGCTGGATGTCGATGAATGACGGCGCCGACCTCCGCTCGCGCCTCGAGACGCTCGATCCGAGGGCGCGCGACGTCCTCCGACGCGTCCTGATCCGCGAACCAGGCCGACCGCGAGGCGATCGCCCGACGCTCCTTGAACGCCGGCGTTCGCGTGGCCCGGGCTAAGACATCAAGGGCGTCTCTGCCGGAGCCTCGTTCGCACCGTCGGCGGTGCGTTCCTCCCTGAGCGGCCGTCCGCTCCGCACGATCCGGTTGAGCCAGATCCCCGCAAGCACTGAGGTGACGATCGATAGCATCACGAGCGACGCGAAGAAGGATCGGCTGACGATCCCCGCGCCGAAGGCCGTCGATGCCAGGACGATGCCCGGGCCACCTCGAGCGTTCATGGCGGCGGCGAGATTGAGCGCTGTCGGATGACGTTCGCCCGCCAGGCGAGCCCCCACGTAGACGCTCGCACCCTTCACCGCGGTCGCGAAGAGCAGGAACCCGGCGAAGAACACCACGTCGAAGTCGTGCAGCAGGTCCAACTGGAACCCGACGAGCGCGAAGTAGCACGGGACGAAGAACGCGAAGGAGAACCGCTTGATGCTCTGGCCCGACTGGATCACCGCCTCGCTCTTCGCCGTTCCCACGATGATCCCGCTCACGAAGGCGCCGAGCATTGGGGCGATGCCGAGGACGACGCACAGCGCCGAGACGGCGAACATGAACGCCAACTGCAAGGCCAAGGCGTCTACCCGACCGAGGAAGTTCGGCCGAACGGATAACGTTCGTCGGAGCAGCCTCGGACCGAGGAGTAAGGCGACCCCGAGGAATGCCGTCTCCGCCGCCACATGATAGGCGATGTTCCAGCCCGACGTCGGATCGGGGCTCAGGACGGCGGGAAGGCCGAACGGCGAGCTCTGGTTGCTCTCCGCGAGTCCCAACGCGACGGCGAGCGCCACGTATAGGACGACGTCCTCAGCCACCGCGGCCCCCAACACGATGCGGGAAAACGAGGTCCCGATCACGCCCAGGTCGAACAAGATCCTCGAGATCACGGGGATGCTGGTGATCGCGATCGCGATGCCGAACACGATCGCGAACGACTCCGGGTTGGCGTTCGGGCCGCGCAGGGTTCCGGCGTCGATGATCGAGATCAGAAGCAGCCCCAACAGGAATGGGACCAGGATCCCCCCGAGGATGACGCCCACGATGGTTCTGCGCTCTCCGCGGTCGAACAGCGAGCGGATCTCGGCCCCCGAGCAGTACATGAGCAACAGCAGACCGAGCTGGTAGACGGCGCCGAGAACCGCCGCCACCGGACCGGAGTCGGGGAAGATCCAGGCCATCACTTCGGGGAACAGTGCGGAGAGCAGCGTCGGACCGAGCAGGAGACCCGCGACGAACTCTCCGATCACTCGCGGTTGACCCATCCGCACGAACGCATTGCCCAGCACGTGCACGGCGACGAGGAGGACGGCGAGGGCCGTGAGCATCTGAGCGGTCTGCTCTGCAGTCATCGACATCCGCGCTCCTCGAGCAAGATGGGCGGCCCGATACCGCCGAGCGATGGGGCCTCCGGCCTCCCGGGTTCGCACCCCGGGCCACCTGGACCCGTCCCTCGCTCGACGGCCTCGTGACCGCGTCTAACGATATGGCTCGACCGGAGAGCCGGTATCCCGCCATGGGGGTATCGGCCCTACGTCGCGTTCCGTAAGGCGTGGACGGTTGACAGGAGCCATCCGCCAGCTCCCCGGTCCGCCTCCGCCGCGAGGACGCGCTCGGGGATCTCCTGCCCACGGCCAGCCCATCTCGGTCGAGTTCCCGGGCTCCCCGATGCGTCCAGATCCACGAGGTCGGCCGTAGTGGAAGAATTTCGAAGCCGAATCGAGCGCGGAAGAACGCTCGTTTTCGCTCGCAAGCAGGGACACCGTTTGGTCCGTCTAGCTGCAGCCATGAGGTAGGGGTTCGAATCCCCCTGTGTCCAAGAGTCCTGGTATCCGGACCTTCCTTGATCGGCAGCCGCATCCCCTGGATCCACGAGCTCGGCGAGGGTCACCGTGTCGGGGTGCCGCTGCTCATCGGCAGGTGGAGCATCGCCGATATCGGCATGGGGCGCTTCCCGTCGGCCTGGTACACCCATCTGCCTTCGCTCCACCGGAACTTGGTCAAGTGCGTCGTAGCCGCAGTTCGTCAACTCAAGCGTCCGAGCCGATGTTGACGAAGCACGGGAACGCACAACGAGAGAGTCTGGGCAACACGGTCGAGTCCACGCGTACTTCGGCTTCCTCCTGCGCTGCTCGCCGATGTCGGGCGCGTCCTCGCCTACACCGCTGGGACGAGGCTCGTGAGATCCGTCCATCAGGACCACGGCCCTGTCTCGTGCGGCCGCGGTGAGGCTTGCCCGGCTCGTGATGCCGCTCCCACCCCCGAGGGTGGGAGCGGCTCGCGGCTCAGTGGGTGATCGATGCGTCGTCGGCCTGGAAGCACACCCCGACGGGCGAGTTGCTCGTGAACGCCTCGAAGTCGAGGCTCGATCCCGGCGTGACCGGCGTGTAGGTCGCCGTCACCTGTTGCCACGACGAGGTCAGCGCCATCGACTGCACCACCGATCCCTGGAGCACGCCGC
>JBAVEY010000042.1:0-22329 GCA_049587975.1 Actinomycetota bacterium
TCGCCGTCCAGTCGCGCGAGCGGTTCACCTCGACCCAGCGCGGCCTGGTCGGGCTGGTGGGGGAGGCCCGGGGCGAGCTCAAGCCCGAAGGCCCGGTCTTCGTGAAGGGGGCGCTGTGGCGCGGGCGGAGCTCGGACGGGCCGATCCCCGCCGGGAGCCGGGTGCGTGTCCGGGGGGTCGACGGGCTGATCCTGCGTGTCGAGCAGGAACCGCCAGGCACCGGCCCGGCCCCCGCGCCCTGAGGGCCGTCTTCGAGCCTGTGGCGATTTCCGTGCGGATCCAGCGCGCGCGCAACCGCCGGAATCCCTGTGGCGTTCAGTTACGAAAGACCTATCGAACGACTACGAACGACCTACCGAACGACCTCGAGAGGAGAAACGACCGTGGTGGTCGACCGGATGCGTGCGGGATGGACCTGGGGATGGCAGTTCGACGGGGCCTGCCGGGGGGAGGATTCGACCCTGTTCTTCGCGCCAAGCTACTTCGAGAAGCGTGAGGAGAAGGCCGCGCGAGAGGTCAAGGCCAAGGCGATCTGCACGCGGTGCCCCGTCCTCCAGCCGTGCCTGGAATACGCCCTGCGGATCAGGGAGCCGCACGGCATCTGGGGCGGCCTGAACGAGTACGAGCGGCGCCAGCTGCTCCGCAGGCAGACCCTCCAGGCCGGCTAGGAACCTCCCCGAGCCCGCATCTGGCACCATCTCCTTGGTCCCGGTCGCTCACCGAACGAGGAGGTCCCCGTGATCGAGGAACGGCTCGCTGAGCTCGGCATCGAGCTTCCCCCGGCCCCCCCGCCCGTCGCGTCCTACGTCCCCGTGAAGGTGGTCGGCGATCTGGCGTGGGTCGCCGGGCAGATCCCGATGCAGGACGGCGCGGTGACCCTGTCCGGGACGGTCGGCGGGGAGGTGACGACGGAGGAGGCGAACGCGGGAGCACGCCGGTGCGCGATCCAGGCGCTCGCGGCGCTCCGAGCGGCGCTGGGGACGCTCGATCGCGTAGCGGGCATCGTGAAGCTCGACGTGTTCGTGGCGACCGCGCCCGGGTTCACCGATCACCCCAAGGTGGCGAACGGCGCGAGCGACCTGCTGGTCGAGGTGTTCGGCGATCGGGGCCGGCACGCTCGGGCCGCGGTCGGCGTTCCGGATCTCCCACTCGGCGCCGCCGTCGAGGTGGCCCTGCTCGTTCAGGTCGGCTGAGCCGACGAGGACGCCTCGCCGCGAGGCGTCCCGCGCGCGAACCGCAGGTCGCCCGACCGCCGGGTGACACCGGTCCGATCGAGATGCTCGAGCAGCGGCACCGCGTACTTCCTCGACGTCCCGAGCCGTTCGCGGAGCGCGCTCACGGTGGTCCCTTCCTCGCCGCTCTCGCGGACGATCGTCTCCGCCCGTTCCACGAGCTCGCGGGTGAGGACGAGGTTCGGCGAGATCCGAACGAGGCCGCCCGAGCGCACCGCGCCGTCGATCACCGAGGCGGTGAACCCGGACGCGCGAAGCTCGGCGATGGAGGGCGGCGTCGGCTCTGCGCTCCGGACGGTCTCCACGAGCCGGCGCCCCTCCTCTCCCACGTCGGCGCGATGGCTCTCCAGACGCACGACGGCACCGTCCCGGACGAGCCGACCGTTCCGCCCGAGCCGTTCGAGGACGGCGTCCGCGAGCTCGGCGTCCCGAGGCGCACCGGCGGCGCCGAGCGCGCTCGTGACCCGGCGACGGGCCGCATCGAGGTCCAGTCCGGCCGCGCCCGGCTCCTCGTCGTGGAAGCCCGCCAGCCGATCTGCGAGCGCCGACCCGACGTCCTCCAGGAGGTCTCGAGCGATCCACCACGCGCCCAGCCGGAGGGCGCCGTCCACGTCGGCCGGCGCCATGCCCAAGATCGCGGTCAGCTCGGCCGCGCGGACGGCCTGCCGTTCGGCGATCAGGAGCGCGGGGAGCTCGACGCGTGAGGCTCGCGCCCGCGCCGCGAGCCGACCCGCTGGATCGGGCCCCGCGCGACGCGGCGGGACGGTGTCGAGCACGATCCCCCCAGCCACCGTCTCGCGCCGACCGGACTCGCGCAGGACGAACCGGTCTCCGACGTCCAGGACGAGCGGTCCGGACAGCGTGATCCGCGCGAACGCGCCCTCCGGCGACACCTTCCGGACGTCGTAGAGGCGGATCCGGGCGTCGCGCTCGGCGGCGCCCGCGTGCAGCTTGAACGCGCCGCGCGACGTGAGCCCCCCGCCGAGCGACCGGACGGGCTCGATGCGTGCCTCGACGACGTCGGTGGCGAGCCAGGTCCCGGGCCGGGTCAGAACCTCGCCGCGGGCGATCCGCCCGCGGTCGGCGCTCAGGTTCGCCGCGACGCGTGACACGGGCCACGCGACCTCGACCTCGTGATGGTGAGTCTGGAGGCCGCGGATCCGCGCCCGTGTCGCGGAGGGGAGTACCTCGACGTCGTCGGCGATCGCGAACGGCCCGCCGGTCAGCGTCCCCGTGACGACCGTTCCCGAGCCCTTGATCGAGAACACCCGGTCGACGAACAGGCGGGGGCGGCGGTCGCGTTCGGACTCTGGGGCGGCCGCGAGCATCGCGTCGAGCGCGTCGACGAGATCATCGAGGCCCTCACCGGTCGATGACGAGCAGGCGATCAGTGGAGCACCCTCGAGCGCGGTCCCGGCGACGCGACCGATCACGTCGGCGCGCGTCCGTGCGAGGCCTTCCGGGTCGACCAGGTCCCGCTTGGTGAGCGCGATGACCGCGCCGTGGACGCCGAGGACGTCGACGATCTCCAGATGCTCCTCGGATTGCGGCTTCCACCCCTCGTCGGCCGCGACCACGAACAGCACGAGCCGGACCGGACCGACGCCCGCGAGCATCGTTCGGACGAAGCGCTCGTGGCCGGGGACGTCCACGAACCCGAGCTCCCGGCCGGACGGGAGCGTGCACCAGGCGTAGCCGAGCTCGATCGTGAGGCCCCGTCGCTTCTCCTCGCCCAGGCGGTCGGGATCGGTGCCGGTGAGAAGCCGCACCAGGCTCGACTTGCCGTGATCCACGTGCCCCGCGGTCGCGACGACCGCGAACCCGCCGTCGCGGACGTCTCGGCGGGGGACCGGCGTTCCGTCGGACGCCGAGGCGTCCAAGCGTTCAGTCATCGGGCAGGTCGTCGCCCTCGAGCGCGTACCGGACCGCTCGGACGAGGTCGGGGACCGCGTCGTGCGGGACCGTCCGCAGGTCCAGGAGCACCCCCCGCTCGGTGACCCGGCAGAACACCGACGGCGAGCCGGTGCGCAAGCGGGCGGCCATGGCGTTCGGTTCGGGCACCCGCACCTCGACGCCGAACGACGAGATGCCCGCACCCGGCAGCGCCCCGCCGCCCACCACCGACTCGCACGCGACCACGTGCGCGCCCTCGAGCTCGCCGTCGAGCGCCATCGCGAGCGCGTCGGCGCGGCGGCGAACCTCGGCGGGCGGCTCGCGGAGCATCTTCCACACCGGCAGGTCGAGGCCCTGGCCGTGCGCGTGCTGCGCGAGGACGGCCTCGAGCGCGGCCACCTGCATCTTGTCGACCCGGACCGCCCGCGCGATCGGATGGCGCCGAAGGCGTTCGACGACTCCGGCTCGGCCCAGCACGATGCCTGCCTGCGGACCGCCGAGGAGCTTGTCCCCCGAGAACACGACGAGGTCGGCCCCGTCCGCGAGCGCGGTCGCGGCGTCCGGTTCGTCCGCCATCGCCCCCGGAACGTGGTCGAGCAGGCCCGATCCCAGGTCGTACACGAACGGGACCTTCGCGCGACGCGCGAGCGCCGCCAGATCCTTGGCGGCCGGCGTGGACGCGAACCCCACGACCCGGTAGTTGCTCGGATGCACCTTCAAGATCAGGGCCGTCTTGTCCGACAGCGCCGAACGGTAGTCGGTCACACGCGTCCGGTTCGTGGTGCCCACCTCGACCAGGCGCGCGCCCGAGGCCGCGAGGATGTCGGGGATGCGGAACTCTCCGCCGATCTCGATCAGCTCCCCGCGTGATACGAGGACGCCCTTGCCCCGCGCGAGCGAGGCGAGCGCGAGGACGAGGGCGGCGGCGCCGTTGTTCACGACCAGAGCGTCCTCGGCGCCGGTCAGCGACATGAGCAGGTGCTCGGCGCGCGTCGAACGCCGACCCCGGCCCCCGGATTCCCGGTCGATCTCGAGGTCGACGTAGCCCTGGGCGGCACGCGCCGCAGCGTCCGCCGCCCGGTGCGGGAGCGGCGCGCGACCGAGACCGGTGTGCAGCACGACGCCGGTCGCGTTGATCACACGCACGAGGCCGACGGCGGTGACGGACGCGAGGGCGATCGCGCGCGCCAGGATCTCGTCGTCGTCGGGTGGTTCGGTACCGCGCTCGGCCGCCTCTCGAACCTGCTCCAGCGTGACGGCCAGCGCGTGCTTGACGAGCGGCCGGCCGAACGTGCCGCTCGCGCGCCTGCCCGGGTCAGAGCGCAACAGTGCGTCCACCGAGGGGATCCGTCGACGAGGTTCGGGCCCGGCGGTCCCCGAGCGGTCGCGTTCGGCGCGGGCCATGGTGCCGGTCAGACTACTACCGGGCGCGCCGGCCGCTCCGGTTGGTCGCTGTGGCGCGTCCGTGGCAGGATGGTCGTCGGTGGATACCGAGGAACGCACCGCCTTCACCGCCGCCGCGGAGAACTGGATGGTGCGCGGCGGCGGCGTCGACATCGAGATCGTCCCGACCGGGACGCTCGGCACCCAGGAGATGGTCCTCAACATCGGGCCGCAGCACCCGTCGACCCACGGCGTGCTCCGGATCGTGCTCGAGCTCGACGGGGAGGTCATCACCCGCGCGGAGCCGGTGATCGGCTACATGCACCGGGGGGCGGAGAAGCTCGCCGAGTACCGCGACGCGCGTCAGGTCCTGGTCCTGATGAACCGCCACGACTGGCTCTCGGCGTTCAACAACGAGCTCGGCTGGATCATCGCGGTCGAGCGGCTGGCCGGCATCGAGGTCCCCGAACGCGCGCAGTGGATCCGGACGATGCTCGCGGAGTGGAACCGCGTGCTGAACCACCTGATGTTCATGGGGTCGTATCCGCTCGAGCTCGGCGCGATGACGCCGATCTTCTACGCGTTCATCGAACGCGAGCTGATCCAGGGGCTGATGGAAGCCGCGACCGGTGCCCGGATGCACTTCTCCTTCGTCCGCCCCGGCGGCCTGAAGGACGATCTGCCCCGGGGGTGGCTGAGGCAGTCGGCGGACGTGCTTCGGCAGGTCCGCGTCAAGCTGAAGGACTTCGACAACCTCGTGATGGGCAACGAGATCATCTACGCGCGCACGAAGGGCATCGGCGTCATCCCGCCCGAGACCGCGATCGCCTACGGCACGTCCGGCCCGACGCTCCACGCGAGCGGTGTGCCGATGGATCCGAGGAAGGACGAGCCGTACGCGAAGTACGACGACGTCGAGTTCGACGTCCCGATCGGGCGCAACGGCGACTCGTACGACCGGCTGTGGGTCCTGGTCCAGCGGATGCACGAATCGTGCAAGATCATCGAGCAGTGCATGGAGCGGCTCCCGGCCGGCGAGTACGTCGCCGGCAAGCTCCCCAAGAAGCTCTCGCTCGAGGGTGAGACCTACGTGCGGACCGAGAACCCGCTCGGCCTGATGGGCTACTACCTGGTGGGGAACGGGAAGAAGGAGCCCTACCGGCTGAAGATGCGGACCCCGTCGTTCTCCAACATCTCGGTCCTGCCGGCGATGCTGCCGGGCACGCTCCTCCCGGACCTGATCGCGCTCCTCGGTTCGATCTTCTTCGTGGTGGGCGACGTCGACCGTTAGCTACCGCTCGCGGTTGAACCACACGCCGCCGGGGCCGTAGTAGCTCTTCCCCTCTCCCCAGACCGCGACCGTGTTACCCGTGCTGGTGATCGCGATCTCACCGTAGTCCCCGTAGACCTCGTCGAAGCCGGTCGGGTGCTTGTAGACGGTGCCGGAGGTCGCGTCCGAGATCTTCTCGCGCGGGTTCCACGTGGCGCCCAGGTCGGTCGTCGTTCGGTACCAGACCTGCCATCGCGCGTTGCGTTGCGCCATGAACCAGACGCGAGCGCCATCGTCGCCCTCGCCGACGGCCGCTGGGAACGCGGCGTTGACGCCGTCCTTCGACAGCTGCACGCGGTCGCTCCAGGTGAGTCCGCCGTCCCGCGACGAGCGCGCGTACACGGCCTGGGGTCCGAAGGGCGCGCTCGCCCCGTTGTAGACGATGACCAGGTCGCCGTCCTCGTCCGCGGCGAGCGCGGGACCGCTGTCGTAGAAGTCGGCGGGGCACGTTCGGGACATGCATTCGCTGCCGACCTTGAGCTCGTCGACCAAGAGCTCGGACCACGTCGCCCCCTCGTCGTCGGATGCGAACAGGTGGACCTGCAGCGCACCCTCGACCTCGCGACGTCCCGTGTACGTGAAGCTCGCGTGCGCGAACACGACGCGTCCGCTGGGGAGCACCGCCCCCCCGTAGTCGAAGTAGTACCGGCCGCTGATCGTGACCCGCGTCGTCGACCACGTGACGCCGCCGTCGTGCGACGTGGCCGCGTACACGTCGCCCCCCGTCGGTCCGTTGAACTGCACGTAGACGTCCTGCCCGTCGGCACCGAGCGCCATGTTCGGTTTGTCGCCCCATCGCACGTCGGGGTGGATGAAGACGGGGTCCGACCACGTCCTCCCATGGTCGGTCGAACGCGAGAACTGGATCTCGAACCGATTCATCCACACCGCGACCACGTCACCGGTCTGGGGCACGACCTCGATCAGCGGGTCGTACTGCCCGTTGACACCCCTGCACCGGCAGAGGAAGCGCTCGGGGCCCCAGGTCCTCCCGCCGTCCCGGGAGACGTGGAGGATCATCGCGGGGTCCGGGCAGCCGTTCGCGCACGCGTCCTGCCCGCCGTAGCGGTTGTGGAGGATGTAGACGAACGGCGCGTTCGGATCCGCGGCGATCGCCGGCTCCCAGTCGTTGCCGGTGTCGTTCACGAGGCGCTCGCCGGCCCATCCGAGGGCGGGGTCGCGGCGGACGCGTTCGACGAGCCCGACGGTCCCCGCGGCGGTCGCGGCCTCGAGCGCCTCGAGCCGCTGCTCGGTGAGCTCGCCCTGCTCCTCGAGCTCTTCCGTGAGCCCCGCCTCCACGGGGCCGTCCGCTCGTGCGCGTCCCGCCGGCGGCGACCCGGTCGCGGTGCAGGCCGACAGGACCAGCGCGGCCGCCGCGATGGCGATCGACGCGAGACGGACGCTCGGCATCGGGTGCGAACGCATCGGCGTCGAAACCTACCGCACGGGGTCGGCGCGCGCTCGAGCCCCCTCCAGCCATGCCGGCTCGGGCAGCCCGGCGGTCCCCAGCACGAGCCACCAGAAGGCTCCGAGTCCCGACGGGTCCGAGAGCAGGCTCGCCCGGCTCCGAGCCTCCCAGACGCGGACGGCCTCGGCGCCCCGACCCGCCGCCTGCAGGTTGGACTGCATCTCCCGCATCGTCTGCTGCCAACGGTCGTGTCCGAGCTCGGCGAGCGCGTCCGCCTGCGTCACCGGGGCGAAGGGCCGCAGGCCGAGGGAGCGCGCGCGTTCGGCCACCATCGCAAGGTCGACGCCGGCGGTGACATCGGTGGCGCCCGGATCCGCGAGCACGTCGTCCACCGGTCGATGCTCGCGGTACCCATGGACCGGCCCGGCCGGACCGCTCACGCTTCCGTAGTCGATCGCCACGATGTAGCCGCGAGCAAGGACCCGAGAGAGCTCCTCGAGCATCGCGAAGGTCCCGACCGGCACGGTCGTCTCCTCGCCGGCGCGAAGGGGCGGCGGCGGGACCGAGCCACCGGACCACGGCACCTCGACCTCGACGAGCGTCGTGCCGTCGAGCCCGATCCTGACCTCGACCGGTCCTCCGGGGCGCCCCCGGACGGGGATGAGAGGGAGGTTGTCGAGGACCTCGTTCGCGACGACGACACCCTCGAACGGTTCCAGCTCGGCCAGCCCCGACGCCGTCGCGAGGCCACGCCCCGCGAGCGCCTCACGGGCGCCGGGGCCGATCTCCACGCCGGTGTAGGTGAGCCGCGGCGCGGGGAGCTCGGCGAACGCCGAACGCAGCGCCTCGGCGAGCGTCCCGTCCCCGGCGCCGAGCTCGACGAGCGGGAGCTGGTCGATCTCGCCGAGCGCGAACCACGCGTCGAGCAACGCGTCGCGCAGGCAGTGGGCGAAGACGAAGGGGTGCACGTGTGGGGCGGTCACGAAGTGGCGCTCGGCGCCCACCGGGGGCGTCTCGAAGAAGCCGCCCGGTTCGTACAGCGCGAGCCGCATGAACTCGTCGAACCCGATCGGCCCGTGATCCCTGACCGCCGCGCGGACGCGCTCGGCCACCTCGTCGCTCACGCCGCAAGCCTAGTGACCTCAAGGTTCCTCGCTCCCGGCCACCGTGGGGATGTCGGTGCTGCGGGTGCGTGCGAGGATGCCGTCCGTGAGCGAGGAGATCCGCGAGGCCGCATCGGCGGTCCTCGCGCGCGAGGGAGACGACGGGCTCGAGGTGCTGGTGCTCGAGCGAGGCGCGTCGAGCCGGTTCCTCCCGGGGTACGTCGCCTTCCCCGGTGGGTCGACCGACCAGGAGGATCGTGAGCTCGCCCGGCGGTGGTTCGGCACGCCGGCGGAGGCGCGCCGTGCCTGCGCGGTCCGGGAGCTCGTCGAAGAGGTGTCGCTCGTCCTTACGGATGGAGGCCTCGTTCCGGGTGCGACGCTCGAGGCCGTCGATGCGGCTCCGCCCTCGACCGAGCAGCTGACCCAGATCGCGCACTGGATCGCCCCGCCGAGCGTGCCCGTCCGCTTCGACGCGCGCTTCTTCGCGGTCCGCGCGCCGGCGGGGCTCGAACCCGTCCCCGACGGCGAGGAGACCTCGGATGCATGGTGGATCTCACCCCGTCGCCTGCTCGAGGACTGGACCGACGGACGCCGGCAGCTCTACTGGCCGACCTTCTTCACGGTGAGCGAGCTCGCCGCGTGCGCCTCGGTCGACGACCTCCTCGGGCTTCGGATCCAGACGCGCGAGCCCGACGACGACGAGCTCGAGCGGCTCCCGCGGTCGACCTTCTGGCAGGACTGAGTGCGATGCGGGTGATCCGGGTCCTCGCGCCGAACCCGGGCGTGCGCGAGCTCGATGGGACGAACACCTGGATCGTCGGGGATGCCCCCGCGATCGTGGTCGACCCGGGACCGGATCACGAGGGGCATCTGCGCGAGGTGGCGCGCACGGCCGGGTCGGTCGGCGCGATCGCCGTCACGCACGACCATCCGGACCACGCGCCCGGTGCGCTCCCGCTTGCCGCCGTGACGGGCGCGCCCGTGTTCGCCGCGCGCCCCCTCGAGGGGATGGAGCGGATCCGCGACGGCGATCGGGTATCGGCCGGGACGACCGCGCTGTCGGTCGTGGCGGCGCCCGGGCACGCCCCGGACCACGTGGCCTTCTTCGCCCCGGGGTCGGGCTCGCTGTTCACCGGCGATGCGGTGCTCGGACGGGGGACGAGCGTGATCGATCCTCCCGAGGGCGACCTGGCGGCGTACCTCCGCTCGCTGCGCAAGCTCCGCGAGCTCACTCCCAGGACGATCTACCCGGGCCACGGTCCGGTGGTGCTCCGCGCGGTCGCCAAGCTGGACGAGTATCTGGAACACCGGGCGATGCGCGAGGGACAGGTCCTGTCCGCCCTCGGCGAGGGGTGGCGCACGCCCGAGGAGATGGTTGCGGAGATCTACGCCGACCACCCGCCCGAGGTGCACGAGCTCGCCGCTCGTTCGGTCCTGGCGCACCTGATCAAGCTCGAGGTCGAGGGCCGGACCGAGAAGCGAACCAGGGCCGGCGTCGTCCGCTGGTCGAGGATCGAGCCACGGTCGTGCGAGCGGTGCGGTCGGCCCGTGCGCGGGCGGGTGCGGCTCTGCGCTTCGTGCACGGTCGCGGTCCTGCAGGAGTGAGCCGGACCGATCGTCATCCGGGCGCGGCCCACACCCCCAGCGCGTCCGGGTCCGTGATCACCAGGCGCCGCCCGCTCGAGCGGACCACGCCCCGCGCCGCGAGCGCCCCCACGCTCCGGTTCACCGACTCTCTGGAGGCGCCGACCATCCGGGCGAGCTCGTCCTGGGTCAGGGGGACCCGGAGCCGTACGCCGGTGGGGCTCGGGATGCCGTGGTGGATCGCGAGGTCACGCAGGCGGCCGGCCACCCGGGTCGACACGTCGGCCGAGAGCGCGTCCTCGAGGGCCGCCGACGTCCGGTGCAACCGGGCGGCGACCAGCCGCAGGAGTTCCTCGGCCGTGTGCGGGTTGTGTTCGAGGATCGATCGGAGCGACGGGATCGGCAGGGCGAGCAGCATGGTTGGCCCGACCGCCTGCGCGCGGACCTGCGAGGGATCGCCGAGGAGCGCCGACTCGCCGAACAGGTCGCCCTGGCAGAGCAACCCGACCACGATCTCGCGTCCCGAGGCGGTGACCGCCGACAGCCGGACGGCGCCGGCGTTCACGAGGTACAGGCTGGTCACGGCGTCGCCCTGCCGCACGATGACCTCGCCGTGGGGGATCCGGCGGGTCACGCCGCCCTCCGTTCGGTCGAGCGCAACCCCCACCCACGAACCGTAGCGCCACCCGCCGACACGCCGGCCTCGGCGACTTCGACAGCCCCGTGCGGTCGGGGTAGGCTGCGCTCCCGAGCTCCGAAGGCGTCGAACTGGAGGGAAGCCGAACGTGGCCGCTCGCGCACGAGACGCGCTCGCACAGGTCCCGCTGTTCGGCGGCATGCCGCCGCGCTTCCTCAAGCGGCTCGCGGACAAGATGGACGAGCAGCGGTTCATGGAGGGGGCCTCCGTCGTTCGCCTGGGTGAGCCCGGCGATACCTTCTACGTGATCGTCGAGGGCGAGGCGAAGGTCAAGGACGCCAACGACCGAACGCTATCGCGGCTGATCCCGGGCGACTTCTTCGGCGAGATCTCGCTGATGGACGGCGGTCCTCGCACGGCGACGGTGGTCGCCGAGACCAAGCTGACGACGCTCGCGCTCTCGCGTCGGGATTTCGGGACGCTGCTGCGGTCGGAGCCACATGTGACGGTCGGGTTGCTGAAGCACGCCGCCGCTCTGCTCCGACGGCTCGAACGCCCCGCCACCGGCTGAGCGCGTGCGCGCCGAGCTCTACCGTCCCGAGGACCCCGCCACGACCGCCGCGGTCGCGACGTGGTCGCATGGTCGCGCGACCCTCGAGGTCCTGGACCCGTCCATCGAGGGGCTCGAGGCGCTCCTGCGGCCGACCCCGATCGTCGTGGACGATCCGTCGCTCCGCGCCCCCGGAACCCACGGCGAGTCGCTGCTGGAGCCCGGCTCGTCGGGATGGTTCCGGGCGGCGTTGCTCGCGCGCGCCGAGTCGCTGGGTCTTCGGGTCCGGTTCGTGGCGACCGAGATCGTCGGCGGCTGGGACCCGGCGGCGTCCTACCGAACCTTCGACGAGCAGATCGACCGGCTGACCTCGCCCTGACCTACGGGTTCGCCTCGACCCAGGCCGTGCCGGCATCGCAGAACGGCCGGAAGTCGCAGAACCGGCATGCAGGACCAGGTGTTGGGTCGAATGCGCCGGTGCCGATGCCGCGGAGCCACGTGCCGATCCGTTCGCGGACGGCGTCCTCGTCGCCGACCGCGTGCGAACGCTCCTCGCCGGTCTTGAGATAGAAGTAGGTGAGCCTCAGGTCCTCGGCCCTCTTGCGCCACACCCCGATGCACGCGAGCGCGTACAGGTCGAGCTGCACGCGCGCCAGCGGATCGTCGTCGGGCGGCACCTGTCCGGTCTTCCAGTCCACGACCTCCCAGGGTCCATCCGGCAGTCCATAGATCGCGTCGATCCGGCCCTTGATGGCGATCCCCTCGATCGGCAACAGGAAGGGCCGCTCGGCGAACAACGGGACCATCTCGCCGAAGCGGCTCCGCACGAACGCGTTCCGCAGGTCCTCCTGGCGACCGGGTGTACCGGCGAGCTCCTCGATCGTGACGTCGGGCTCATCGTCGACCTCGAGCAGCGTGGCCTGCCCGCGGGACTTCATCTCGATCCACCGGTGGATCTCGGTGCCGATCCTGGCGGTCGGCCCGGCGAAGCGCGGGAGCGGTCTGACCGCGGACCAGTAGTAGAGCTTCGGGCAGCGCGCGTAGCCGATCAGCCCACCGACCGAGACGGTGGTCGGACGTGCTGGTCGTTCGTCCACGGCCGCCTCCTGGGCCCGCAGATGCGCCGCAAGCGTACGGCGTGCCGCCGACGCCTCCTCGAACGCGTCCCGCTCGTCAGGTGACAGGGCGGCGAGCGCCGCCGCCGGGACGCGGCCGCGCTCGTGGGCCTCGAGCGCCGCCCCTCGCCAACCCTCGGCGAACAGCTCATCCCGGTCGTCCGGTCGGGCCGGTCCCGGCCACGGCTGGACGAAGCCCTGCCGGTACCCCTCGAGCGGGTTGGCCGGGCTGCCCTGCGCGTCGCCCGCGTCGGGGTCCTCCGCGGGCCACGTCTCGACTCCGGCCTGCCTCGCCCACTTCAGGAGCTCGACCAGGAACCTCCCGACACCCTTGGCCAACAGGTTCTCGCCGTACCAGTTGGCCGAGGAGACGAACAGATGCTGCTTGGCTCGGGTGAGCGCGACGTAGCACGTTCGGCGCTCCTCCGCCACCTCCTGCTCGCGCAGCGCGTCCGTGAACGCCTTCATGTTGTCCTCGAACCGCGGCAGCAGGTCGCGGTCGCGGCGGAGCTCGACGTCGAGCGAGCTCCCCTTGCGGGCCGGGTTCTGCTGGACGCGCGCGTCAGGGAACAGGCCGTTCGCCAGCCCCGGGACGAACACGGCCTCGAATTCGAGCCCCTTCGCCGCGTGTACGGTCATGACCTTCACCGAGTCCTCATCGCTCGGCTGGACCGGGTTCCACTCGCGGTCATCGTCGATCGAGTCGAGATGCTCGAGGAACGCCCGGAGCGTGAGCTCGCCGTCGACGGGCTGGAACGCGTGGACCTGCTCGAGGAACGCTGCGAGGTTCCTCCGACGGGCGAGCGCCATCGGTCGGTCCGTGGCGGAATCGAGCTCGGCGAGCAGCCCCGTCCGCCGGATGATCTCCGCCAGGAACTCGCCCACCGGCCGACGCGCCGCCGCGCGGAGCTCCTCGAGCTCCGTCCGGAACCCCTCGAGTCGAGCACGGCCGTCCTCGGTGAGCCCCGTGACCCCATCCAGATCCTCTAGGGCCTCGGCCATGAGGAAGGGGTGATCCTCGAACAGGTCGTCATCCTCATCGAACGCCAGGCTCGAGAGCAGCTTGCGAAGGTCATCACCCGCCTTCCTCGACCAGCCCGCGAGCGCGCCGAGGTCCCGCAGCCCCACCCGGTACCTCGGGCCGGTCAGGATCCGCGCGAGGGCCACGCCGTCGCGAGGGTCCTCGGTCGCGCGCGCGTAGGCGAGGACCTCGACCACCTCGGGCAGGTGGATCAGCCCGGCGAGGTTCACGAACTCCGCGGGGACCCGCTCCGAGCCGAACGCGAGCTGGAGCGCCTCGAACAGCCGATGGGTCCGGCACAGGACCGCCATGTCCCTCCACGCCACGCCGTCCGTGTGGAGCGCGTGGGCACGCTCGGCGATGCCCTCCGCCTCGGCCACCTCGTGCTCGTAGCGAGCGACCTCGACCCGGCCCCGTCCGTTCCGCTCCCACGGACGCAGGAGCTTGTCGGGGTCCGGACGCTGGTTCGCCGGCAGGGCGTCGATCACGCGATCGGCCGCCTGCAGGATCGTCGCCCCCGAGCGGAAGTTGGTGTACAGGGGGAGCTGCGCGGCGTCGGATCCGTCCGTGAGCGGGAACTCCTCGCGGAACCGCAGCAGGTTCCACAGGCTCGCCCCGCGCCACGCGTAGATGTTCTGGTCGGGGTCGCCGACGGCCGTGACGGGATGCCCGTCCCCGAACACGGCGCGCATCAACACCGCCTGCGCGTGGTTGGTGTCCTGGTACTCGTCCAACAGCACCGCGCCGAAGCGTTCGCGGTACGCGCGGCCAACGTCGGGATGCGTCGAGGCGATGCGGACGGCGTGCGCGATCTGGTCGCCGAAGTCGATCACGCCGATCTCCGCCTTCAGGTCGCGGAACACGCGGACCGCGCGCGCGATCTCGATCCGCTCCTGGGCTGCGAGCAGCGGCTCAGCCGACCTGGCCTTTCGGAGGGTGTCGAGCTTGCCCCGGACGTGCTCGATCACCGTCTCAGGCTCGACCAGGTGGTTCTGGAGCTGCTCGTCGAGCCCGAGGATGTAGCCCACGATCGCCGGCTGCCACCGCGTGTGCAGGGTCTCGAACGTCATCCTGTCGAGCACGCGCGCCGCGATCTGGGCACGCTGCGCCTGGCTGAGCACCCGCTGCCCGGGTTCGAGCCCGATCAGCATCCCGTGGCGCTCGAGCACCTGGGCGGCGAAGGCGTGATAGTTCGAGATCTCGGGCTCCTCGCCCTCGTCCAGGTCGAGGGTGCGCAGGGCACGGCGCATCTTCAAGATCAGGTTCTCCGTCGCCTTGTTCGTGAACGTCAGGCAGAGCACGTTGCCGGGCATCACGCCGGCGTCCTCGGCCGGCCACGCGCCGGTGGCGACCATCGCCAGGTAGATGACGCGCGCCGCCATCACCGACGTCTTCCCGGAACCGGCCCCTGCCACGACGACGCACGGCTCGAGCGGCCAGGAGATCGCCGTCCACTGCTCCGGCGTCGGCTCGCCGTGCAGGAAGTCGACGATCGGCTCGGGGTAGCGCCTGGTCATGGGGATGCCACGGCCTCGGTCGGCGCCGGTACCGGACCGGGGATCGGGAACACGGCACCGCCCTGCGGGTACCGCGTGCAGAGCGTCTGGAACCGACAGAAGAAGCAGTTCGCCTTCGTGTTCGCGAGGTACCGGCGACGCTCGTTCAGCTCGCGGATCCGGGCGATCAGCTCGGCGAGGCGTTCGCGCATCCGCTCCTTGTAGTCCTCCTCCACGTCCTCGGAGACCGACCACGCCTTCACGTCGAGCGCGGGATCGGCCTTCCTGCCGCCGAGGAACGCGAGCTCGACCGCCTGCACCGGCCGATGCTCGGCCAGCTCGTCGCATTCGTTCACCGCGAGGTAGTAGATGCCGAGCTGAAGGCTCTCGGCGGGCTTCGGCGCGCTGTCCGAACGTCCGGTCTTGTAGTCGGTGATCCGCGTTCCGCCCTCGGGCACCGGGCCGATACGGTCGATCTTGCCGCGGATCCTCGCGCCCTCGAAGTCGAACGCGAACCCGCGCTCCGTCGCGGTCGCCATCGGCTGCGCATACCGGGCGAACCAGTTGCCGATGAGCACCGCCTTGGCGTTGGCGCGCTCGGCTTCCGAGATGGCGTACGACGGGAACCTCGTCGGCTCCCATCGCTCGTCGAGCTCTCGCTCGAACGCCTCCGGCGTGCGGTCGATCGAGCCCCGCTCGCAGCCCTCGATGATCGAGTGGACGAGCTTGCCCACCCAGGCCTGGTAGCCCCCGCCGGGATCTAGCCCGAGCTCGCTCGACAGCACGAACTGCAGCTCGCAGTTCTCGAGCGTGGACAACCGCGAGTACGAGAGGTGCAGGACGTCCTCGGCCGCGGCGGACAGGTCCGTCCAATCTCGCTGGAACCACCAGCGGCTCGGGTCGTCGCCGAGATCGAGCAGCGCCTCGAGGCAGGAGAGGCGTTCGGACGCCGGTGCCTCGGGATCGGCGAGCTGCCGCCTCCACGCCGAGGCCGCCTCGAACGTCGACACCGGCTCGTCGAACGGGGCCGTCGGCACGTCTCGCCATGTGAGCCCCATCTCCTCGACGAACCGCGACGTGAGCGTGACGGCCGACTCGTCGCCGTGCGGATCGGTCGCCGTCAACAGGACCCTGCGGCGTGCGCGCGAGCACACCATCGCGAACAGCCGGCGCTCCTCGGCGAGGCGGCGCCGGTTGACCTCGGAGCGGGGGATCACGCCGTCGAGCGTCGCGAGGTCGAACATCGTCTCCGGCCGGGACAGGCTCGGGAAGTCGCCCTCGAGCGCATCGAGCACGACGACCGTGTCGAACTCCCGACCCGCCGCGGCATGCGCGGTCAGCACCTGGACCTCGTCGTGGTCGCCGTCGTCGCCGGCGGCAAGGCTGGGCGCGCCCTCCGCCGCGCCGAGCGACAGCAGGAAGGCCTCGGTCGATGGATCCGCCGCCGCCCCCGCCGACGCGACGGCGTTCGAGAGCTCGACCACCGCGTCGAGGTCGACGAGCGCATGATGGTCGGTCTCCGCCCGTTCGACCAGGTCGGCCGCGAACGGCAGCTCGAGCCAGAGAACGCGGAAGGCGTCCAGCACCGAGGCGCGAACCGCCTCGGCCCGCGCGAGGACGCCGGCGAGCCGCTCGAGCGCCTCCGCATCCTCGGGTTCGGCGAGCTCCTGCAGGTCGAGCGTCTCCCTGGGCGGTCGACCATGTGCCCGCGCGAGCCGGAGCAGGGCTCGCACCGACGCCGGCGAGAGGCGACCGAGCTCGGACGTGAGGATCGGTTCGATGAGCGCGTCGCGTTCCTGCGGCCCGGCCACGAGCCACCGCAGGGCCAGGACGAACGGTCGCGTGGCGGGGACGGTCGCCGGGGAGCCGGCGTCGGCGATCCTGCGGGGGACGTGGGCGTCGTCGAGGGCCCGGAGCAGCCCCGCGACGTGTGGCCCGACCCGCCGCACGACCACCGAGAGGTCGCGCCATGCGATGCCGTCGTCGACGTGGAGCCGTCGGAGCTCGCGCGCGACCGCGGCGTGCTGCTCGGAAACGTGCCCGGCCCGCCAGGCCTCGACGCTTGCGGGTGCGGGGCGGTGGCGGGTGATGAGCTCGACGCTGGCGGCGGCCGGGTTGCGGTCGGCGAACCGGCCGAACGGCTCGTCGGTCGTCCCCTGGAACGAGAACAGGTGCGCGTTCGCGTCCCCCGCGACGACGAAGCTGCGGGGGCGGATCTCGGCGAGGAACCGCTCGGCCGCGAAGGTCGTGTCCTGGTAGTCGTCCACCATCACGTGGTCGAACGGCGGGTCGCCGGCACCGGCCGCGACCGCCGCCTGCTCCACGAGGCTCGCGAAGTCGACCTCCCCCGACGCGTCCAGCACCGAGAGGTAGCGGCGGAGGAACGCGGCGAGCTCGTCCCAGCCGGCGAGCCCCCGCTCCGCCGCCCGCTCGGAGATCTCCTCCGGCGACCGGAGCGCCTCCTGGGCCCGGATCACCAGCTGACGGACCTCGTCGGCGAATCCCCGGAGCTTCAGCAACGAGCCGAAGACCGTCCAGTCCGCGGGGTCCTCGCCGTCCAGGAGCTCGCGCACCCGCGCGAACTGCTCGGACGCGGAGAGCACCCCCGGCGGCGCGTCGTACCCGAGTCGCTCGAACCGCTCGCCGACGACGTGGAACGCGAGGCCATGGATCGTGACGACGGTGAGGGTCGGAAGGGCCATCTGGAGGCGTTCGAGCAGGAGGCGGCGGGCCTCGTCCCTCGCGCGCCGCGAGCCGACGACCAACGCGACGCGTTCGGGGTCGACGCCGCCCTCGATGAGCCGGGCGAATCGCTCGCGCAGGCAAGCGGTCTTGCCGGTCCCGGCGCCGCCGGAGACGAGCATCGCTCCGTCGGCGTGCTCCAGGACCTCCCGCTGGCGGGGGTCGGGATCGAAGGGGGCCATCGGCGCGACGCTACCGCCGTGTTCGGACACCACCGTTCGGGCACTGATCAGCGCGCGCGGGCCGCCCACCGGTACACGCCCGAGCCGCTGATCGCGCCCACGAGCTGCCCGTCGCGAAGGACGAGCGCCGCTCGCTCGGTCCCCAGCCGCGCCGAGACCTCGTCGAGCCGTTCGTCGGGGTGGGCGACCAGGACGCGCTCGAGCGGGATGACGGCGTCGCGCGCGGGGCGGAGCGGGTCGAGGCCCCCGAGCTCGCGCGAAGAGTTGAACGAGATCATCCCGATCACCTTGCCCTCCTCGATCACCGGGAACGCCTCCTCCTCGTGGCCACGCAGGAACCGGTCGAGCGTCTGCGAAAGCGAGAGCTCGGCGGGGACGGCGGGCGGCGGCGGATCCATCGCATCGGCGACGGTCGCCGAAGCGAGGCGGTCGTCGATGCCGATGCGCTGTTCGGACGCCTGCGCCCCGCGGAAGATGAACATGCCGATGATCCCGCCCCAGACGGCTTCGAACAGCCGCTGGCGTGCGAGTGCGTAGACCGCCACCGCGATCACGATCCCCCCGACCACGAGGCCCGAGCGCGCCGCGATGCGCGTCGCCTTCTGCAGATCGCGGGTAACGCGCCACACGACCGACTGCAGCATGCGACCCCCGTCGAGCGGCAGGCCCGGGAGCGCGTTGAACACCGCCATGAACAGGTTGACCGCGCTCACGTAGCTGAACAACCCGGGGAGCGGTCCTCCCGACGCCTCCGTCATGCGCGAGAGCACCCAGAACACGCCCGCGAGCCCGAGGCTCGTCCCGGGCCCGAGGGCCGCGATCGCGAAGGCGGGCCCGGGCCCCTTCTCGTCCGCCCGCGCCGCGGTGAACCCACCGAAGAACACGAGCGTGATGCCGTGGACGGCGATCCCGTTGGCGCGAGCGGTGACCGCATGGGCGGCCTCGTGCAGGAACACCGAGCCGAAGAAGACGAGCGCCCCGAACACCGCGAACCCGAACGCCTCGCCACCCGACAGACCCGGGAACTCCCGGTCGAGCTGGGCCCAGAACGTGGCGACGAGCAGCACGGCGATCCAGATCCAGGACGAGTCGACGTTGACCGGCACGCCTCGGATGGTCGCGATGCGGAAGCCCCGGCCGAACATGCTCCGAGGGTACCCCAGGCCCGCTCGATGGCTCCGCGGAGGCGTTCGGCAACGGTCTGCGACAGTGGAGAGGTGGACGAACCGGTCGAGGAGCCGACGGAGCGCCGACCGGCCCACCGCGGGCGCGCGGTCGCGACGGCGGTGCTCGCCTGCGTGGTCGGGCTGGTCGGCGCGTGGCTCGGGATGGCGCTCCTCGCCCGCGACACGGTCCCCATGGGACCGTTCCGCGTCGAGCTCGGCGTCGGGTTCGGCCGCGGCGAGACCGTCCTCGGGTTGCCCCCGTTCGGGGCGCTCACCGCCGACACGCACCTGTCGCCGCTGCACGTCTCGGCGACGCTGAAGGATGTCGGCGTGCAACGGCTCACCGACGTCGTGAACGACGAGGGGATCGACGGGCTCGTGAGCGACGTCGAGCGCGACGCTCGAGGCAGCGTCAGGACGATGGCGTGGCGGGTCTTGCTCGCCGCCACGATCGGTGGGACGGCGTTGGCCGCGCTCGTGTACCGGAGGAACTGGTACCGGGTCGCGACCGGGGGCGTCGCCGCGCTGCTCGGCGTGGCACTGTGCGAGGTCCTCCTGCTCACGACCTTCCAGCCGGCGGCGTTCACGGAACCGACGTACTCGGGTTCGCTGGCGCTCGCGCCGCAACTGATCGGACCGGTGAGCGAGGCGACCAGCCGCATCGAGGATCTCCGGGCCGGGCTCGAGCAGATCGTCGACGGGACCGTCCGCGCGTACACCTCCTTGCAGGCGACGCCCCCTGCCGACGATGCGATCCGCGTCCTGCACATCTCGGACATCCACGCGTCGCCGCTCGGGATGGACTTCGCGCAGGAGATCGCGAAGGGGTTCGACGTCGACTTCGTGATCGACACGGGGGACCTCACGTCGTTCGGAACGCCGATCGAGAACCTGATCACGACCGAGATCCCAGCGTTCGGACGTCCGTAC
Organism: Actinomycetota bacterium; assembly: GCA_049587975.1. Classification (GTDB taxonomy): domain Bacteria; phylum Actinomycetota; class UBA4738; order UBA4738; family HRBIN12; genus DASSJM01. Next base: position 19,773 of record JBAVEY010000042.1, read on the forward strand.
GTGTTCGTCCGGGGCAGCCACGACTCGATCGCGCTCCAGGAGGCGGTGGCGAAGGAGCCGAACGCGATCGTGCTCGACGGGCGGGCCGAGACGATCGATGGGCTCACGGTCTACGGGCTCGGTCATCCCGCGTTCACGCCCGCGCGCGGTGCCCCGGTGGACGCCGAGGACTTCGCCGCGCTCGCGCGCTCGGTCGGTCCCCGGATCGTGGCGGATGTGGAAGCGTCCGACGAGCCGGTCGGCGTCGTGGCCGTCCACGACGACCGGATGGCTGAGGACGTCGCCGGTCGGGTGCCGCTGGTGATCTCGGGCCACTTCCACGAGACGACGGCGACCGTTCGCAACGGCACGCTGTACCTGCGGATCGGGACGACGGGTGGCTCGGGCGCCGGGATCTTCCGCGACCTCGGCGACGTCCCGTTCTCGGCCGAGGTCCTGTACTTCTCCAAGGAGCCGGAGCCGAAGCTGATCGCCTACGACGTGATCGAGCAGCTCCCTGACTCGGGCAGCCTGCAGGTCCGGCGGGTGAACGTGCCGGTGGAGTTCGGCGACCTCGTGCTCACGCCGACGCCCACCCCGACCCCGAGTGCCACGATCACGCCCTCCCCGGCCACGATCTCGCCTTGATCTCGGGCACGATCTGAACGGCCGGGGCGTCGGAGGCGTTCATGGACCGGATGCAGGAACCCGCGAGCGCCGTGTCAGAGCGACGCCCGCCATCGGAGCCGGCGAGTCCGGCGAGCTTCGAGGCGTTCTTCGAGGCCGAGCACGAGCGGCTGCAGCGGGCCCTGTACCTGGTGACCGGCGACGCGCAGGGGGCCGAGGAGCTCATGCAGGACGCGTTCATCGCGGTGTGGGAGCGATGGGACCGAGTCGGGTCTATGCGAGTCGGGTCTATGGAGGAGCCGACCGGGTACCTGTACCGGACCGCGATGAACCGGTTCCGGTCTCGGCTCCGCCGGGCCTCGCGCGCGGCCCGGCGAGCCGTTGGGGTGAGTGAGGGCGGAGACGCGTTCGCGGCCGCGGACGAACGTGACGCGCTCTCCCGCGCGCTCACGCAGCTTTCCGAACGCCAGCGCGCCGCGATCGTCCTCACCGAGCTGCTCGGTTACGGCTCGGAGGAAGCGTAGGACGCGACCCCTCACGCTCGGTCGGTTCGGCCCGGGCGAGGACGACTTCCCGGACGACGTCCATACTTCCTCGAGCCGGCGTCCTCGTCGTCGAGTAGCGGGTCCGGAGCCAGCGAGCCTGGCGGCGGCCGGTCGAACTTGCCGTCGCTGTTACCCTCGATGGGGTACTCCGGAACCGATCCGAACGGGTCCGGAGGGAGTGGCGTCCGGCCCGGCCTACCCTCCCTTCCACGCGGGCGTGCCCGCGGGGTCGGGCCGGACCCTAGTCCGGACGAGTCCTACTCCTCAAGCAGGTCGGCGAGCTGCCTGGCGTTGTTGACGGCGAAGTCGCGGTAGCAGTTGTTCATCAGGACGTGGGTCTCGCGGACCTGCTCGGAGATCTCGCGGATGCTCGGAACCCACTCCTTGAGCTCCTGCTCGGAGTACTCGTAACGGAAGCGCTCGGAGGCACTCACGTTCTTCTTCGCCCAGACCTCGGGGTCGCGGCCGTGGAACCGCACCAGCGCGAGGTCCTTCGCGGTCGCCGCGGAGATCGGCGGGACGCTCGAATCGAACCCCTGCGGCATGTCGACACACACGAGCGGCAGGTCGTGCTCCTGCAGGAACGAGAGCGTCTCATCGGCGTTGCGTTCCTCCAGCCAGGTCTTGTGACGGAACTCGATCGCGAGCCGGAAGTCCTTCAGCCGATCGGCGCACTCGAGGATGTAGTCCCGGCTCTTCCGACCGATCACGAACCACTGCGGGAACTGGAACAGCACGGCTCCGAGCTTTCCGGCCGAGTGCAGCGGCATGAGCGCGTCGTGGAACCGATGCCAGACCTCGTCGACGACGGCGTCGGGGAGCTTCTCCCGGTACAGGTTCTTCCTGTCGCCCCTCTCCTCGGGAAGCTCCTCGAGCAGGTCCTTGTAGAGGGACTCTCGCTTGGTCGGGTGGTTGGTGAGCAGGGAGTAGGCCTTGATGTTGAACGTGAAGTCCTTCGGCGTCCGATCGATCCACAGGACGGCGTTCTTCTCGCTCGGCGGGAAGTAGTAGGTGGAATCCACCTCGACGATCGGGAACTGCGTGGCGTAGAAGCGCAGCCGAGCCTCGGCGCTCTTCGCCTCGGGCGGGTAGAAGTGTCCGTCCTTCACGAGGGTCGGGTCCGTCCAGCTGGCCGTGCCGATGAGAACGCGACCGGCCATCTCAGAGGTACCGCGCCGACGCCATCGCTACCACCGCAAGGAGAACCAGAGAGAAACTCAAACGCTCGGCGACAACGAGCCGGTGCTGCAACGCCCCGATCTGCGCAGCCGTCTCGGGCAGGGGTGTGCCGCCCGATTCGGCGACCTGCTTCCCAAGGGAGACGAGTCGACCGATCGTGGGACGCGTCAGGCCCGCGGCGACGACGAGCCCCGAGATCGCGAGCAGAGCGCCCACCGTCAACGAGG
>JBAVEY010000043.1:0-9514 GCA_049587975.1 Actinomycetota bacterium
AGAGGCGGCGGATCGCCTCTCGTGGTTTGGGGGCGGCTCCGTAGTAGGGCGCGATCGCCTTCAACCGGTTCTCGGTGCACGCCCATGTGAGCACGATCGAGCCGCCCAGGCAGAAGCCGATCGCGCCGATCCGGCGGGCGTCGACCTCGTGGTGGTCGGCCAAGCGTCCGAGCGCCGCCTTGAGGGCGGGGACGCCGAAGTAGTCGAGGTTGCCGGCCATCCCGCCGATGAACATCCGAGCCATACACACGACCCGGTTTCGTCTGCCGAAGAGGTCGACGCCGAGCGCCGCGTAGCCCTGCTCGGCGAAGCGGCGACAGATGTCGCGGATATTGTCGTTCAGCCCCGAGGCTTCGTGGATCACGACCACGCCGGGATGCGGTCCCGCGCCGTCGGGAAGGGCCAGGTACGAATCCTGGAGCGACTCGGTCCTCATCGCTGCAGTCTCTTGCGGATGCGTCGCGTGGACAAGGCTGCCGTCCGCTCCCACCCGCGAAGCGACGTCGGATCTCCAGGGCGGGAGGCAATCCGACCCTCCAGCGGCTTTGGTCCACGAGCCTATCGTTGAGATGGGAGGGGACCGGAGCCTCCACGGGGACATAGAGAGAGGGTGACCGGACATGGTCCGCATCGAAGGCGAGATCGTCATCAACCGACCGGTGGAGGAGGTGTTCGACTTCGTCGCCGATGAACGGAACGAGCCTCGCTACAACCAGCACATGCGTCGCGCCGAACGGATCTCGGACGGACCCATCGGCCTCGGCACGCGCTTCCGGGCGGAGATCGTGAGCATGGGCCGACCCGTCGAGATGGTCATCGAGTTCACCAGCTACGACCGGCCCCGGCGGCTCGCGTCATCGACGCATATGTCCTCCATGGATACTCACGGCGGCCTGACGTTCGATCCCGTTCCCGCAGGGACCCGGATGCGATGGTCGTGGGACGTCGAGCCGCGCGGCATCCTCAAGCTGATGCGCCCGTTGGTCGCCTGGATGGGCCGGCGCCAGGAGCAGAGGATCTGGACCAGCCTCAAGCATCTCTTGGAGGGGCAGGCAACCGATGTGGGGAGCGGTGCGAGGAGTTGATCGACCGGCGCGCGCCAAACCGGGTTCAAGGGGTGGTCGCAACACCGAGCGCCTGGCCGAGGCCGGCGCGGTGACCTCGGTCGGTTCGCGAGGGCACTCCTACGACAACGCCATGGCCGAGTCGATCATCGGCCTCTACAAGACCGAGCTCATCCGCCGCCGAGGCCCGTGGAAAGGGATCGACGACGTCGAGTACGCGACGCTCGAGTGGGTCGATTGGTTCAACCACCGCCGACTGCTGGTACCGATCGGCAACGTCCCACCCGCGGAGTTCGAGGGCCGCCCACTGGAGAAGCGGGGAATCACGAGGAGCCGTCCGACTCAACGAACCTAGCCTCCGGTAAACCCGGGGCGGTTCAGATCGCCGTCCTCATGCACGACCGAGGCGACCCAGCGCCCGGTAGGACACGAGGCTGCCCAACCGCCCACGCCCGTGGCGGTCTGCGGGGGCCGCGAGATGGCACCCCCGGCCTACGTGCAACCCCGGGCGCTGCTCGAGACGCCGTCTGGAATGAACGAATCAGCTCAGTTGGTGCGTGAACCATTTACGCGCGATCGGAACAAGCAGCACGAGCACGAGGAGCGCGGCTGTAGCCTCAGCGTGGAGGGCGGGCGGAAGCCGCGTGATTGTCGTGGCGCAGGCTTGATGCCGAGAGGTTACGGCGCCATGAGGTGTTCGACCCCATCTTCGTGCGTTCGCGAGCACTCCGGGCATTGAGGTCGCGCGATCGATGGTGGTCGGGACTGCGCGACGCTCGTTGGGAGAGCGGCACCACCGATGATGTTCGATCTCTCCGGCGGCGAGCCAGCCGCGCTGGTCGTCAGCGGGCGTGAAAGTCAAACGCTCGCCCAGACCAGCTTGCCAAGCATCCAGACCAGTCTCTTAGCATCCTTCTTTGCGCGCCAGGAGCGAGTGGATCGGGTCATACGGCGGCCGGGTAACGAACGGCCCTCCCGGCAAGGGGCCGTTCGGTCCTGGTTTGTTCTTAGCAGGGGAGGAAGGTCCGGGTATTCGGTGCAAGGTCGGACGTGCCGAGCCCGTAGCGCCGGAGGGAGGGGATGGCGATGGCGACCATCCTTGTCATCGCCGCTGTGGCGGCGTGTTGCGGTCTGTGCGCTTACGGGATCAGCAGGGCGGTCCGTCGGTCGAGGGAGCGGCGAGCTCTGAACGCTTAGGCACTCCCCAAGAGCGCGGCAATCACGTCGGGCTCGTCTGCCTGGGCGCAGCGTGGTGGACACGCGAGACGACGCGAGGAGGTGAGCAGATGTCCCAGACACATGCCCTTCGAGGTGAGCCGATCTCCGGTCACGATCCGGCGCAGCCGGTGAGCCATGACCACGGAACGGCCGATCTCCATCACGGGCACCGCTTGTCGCCTTTCTCGCGGCACTACCTGCAGATGGCCGCGGTGATGGTGGTGGGGATGATCGCCACCGGCGCCATCTTCGTGTCCATCGTGGGGCTGAAGACGTGGGACGAGGTGACGTCTCAATACCCGACGCAGGCGCTGGTGGCGATGGCGGTGGGGATGAGCATCCCGATGGTTGCCTGGATGCGGTACCGAGGTATGGGGCGGAAGAACTCCTACGAGATGGCGGCGACGATGGTCCTACCCGTGATCCCGTTCCTGTGTCTGGTCTGGTTCGGCATCACCAAGAGCGCGCAGTGCGGGGGGTACTGTGCCTTGACGTTCGTGACGATGTACGCCCTCATGCGCTATCGCCGGAGCGAGTACTCCATGCAGATGTAGGGGTCGCCCGGGATGGCCGAAGCCGGGTTCACGGTTCGGGGGAGACAGATGCGCTTCTTGTACTTCTACCTCATGAGCGATGCGCCGGCTCGCGTGCAAGCGGTCGCGCCGGAACATGCTGCCTACTGGCGTGAACTCGAGCTACCGGACTATCTGGGTGGACCTTTCATTGACAGGTCAGGAGGGCTGATCACGTTCGAGACCAGTTCTGCTACCGGGGCCGAGCGGCTCGTCGCCAACGACCCCTTCGTCCGGGAGGATCTCCTGGAGGGTCGTTGGGTGAAGGAGTGGATGATCGACTGAGACCTCCCTCACAGCCAACGGTCATCGGCCTGTGATGGAAGCGATGTCCACGCGATCGTCCCGCCTCTTCCCCTCCGCGGACCTTCCATCCCGGAGGTTCTCATACCGATCACGCAGGAGGCTCATGATGGTTGGTCGCGCCGACCGCGTGGAGTACATGGGCTAGACCGTGGGTTCGCCGTGCGGCGCGGGCTCGCGGTGCGCCCAGCGGACTGGTGGTGAGGGGGACCCTCGACCCTGCTCACCGGCCTTGACCTGCACGAGTATCGGGGCGTGAACGAATTCATCGCATACCTCGCCGCCAGCCTCGTTGCGCTTTGGGGCGTTGCGCACGCGATCCCGACCGCGCAGGTCGTCGCGGGATTTGCACCGATCACGGTGGACAACCGCCGGGTGCTGACCCAGGAATGGCTCGCCGAGGCGTTCACGATGTGGGGTGTCGCCGCCGTCATCGTGGTGGCGACGGCGTTCGGCAGGCCAGGATCGGACGTAACCGTGTGGGTCTACCGGGCGGTGGCGGGGTTGCTTGCGGCGCTCGCCGTGCTCACGGCCCTGACGGGAGCCCGCACCCGCGTGATCTGGTTCAGGGTTTGTCCGATCCTCCTCGGCTCGTCGGCGGCGTTGCTTCTCGTCGCGAGCTTGATCTAGGCGCGTTGTCTGCGGCGAACCACTCGTGCCGGGAAATCCGTAGGGCGGACGCGAGGCTCCCGGATCTGTCTTCAGGGTCACTCCTGACCGTCGCTTCATGACGAATCCGATACTCCAACGTGAGGAATTGTCCTGTGCCGCCATAACTTGTCGCGCGCCCCGGCGGAGGCGTGGCGGCCGAGGCTCTCAGGCGATGGGAAGAATCTGGCTCCAATGGCGATGCCCGAAATCCCTCAGTAAGTGAACACGCGCCCCGCGCGCGAGGGCCTCCTCACCTCTCCCAGGTCTGCGAATAAGGGCCGATGTCGGCGGATCGAGATGGGTGGGTAGCACAGGCACGAAGAACGTCGGGGGCGCAGGCGTACGCTCGCTGCTGCCCTGCCCGCCCCTCTGAATCAGGCGAGCCGTGCGGCGCGGGCTCGCGGCGCGCTCCATTCTCGTTCTGAACAGGATCCATGTCTGTGCCGAAGCTTCGGCATATGACCCTCCTATCTACCTGCGTTCGCCCCCCCGGAGGGGACGACCCCTCCTGCCTACCGTTGGGTTGTCCAGATGTCTGATCGACTGGGAGAGGGGCTGGCAGATGGATACGAGGGTTCACCATGGCTCGTCGGCAGCGACGATCACGCTGCCAGAAGGAGCGCGTGCAAGGGTCCGCAACCTCCGTGAGGTCGTGGCGGGCGCGCTGCTCAGCTTCACGGGGATCGGGGTGATCCTTGCGATCATCACGAACGAAGCGCTCTATCCCGCGGCCCGGCACTACAGCACGTTCGCCAACACGATCAGCGACCTGGGCGGGACGGAGCCGCCGAACAGCTACATGGTCCAGCCGAACCGGATGATCTTCATCCTCACGATGGCTTTCGCGGGCGTGCTGGTCCTGGTCGCGACGTACCTGCTCTGGCGCATCGTCGAACGGCGGCGCTTGCTCGTCGCGCTCGGCATCTTCGGCGTCGGCATCATCGGGATCGCCGTGTTCCCGGGGAACGTGGCCACCATCCACCCGCTCTTCTCGCTCCTGTGCTTCCTCGGAGGCTCGATCGCGGCCATCCTGTCGCGGAAGATCCTGGACGTGCCGCTGCGTTACTTCGCGGTGGCGCTGGGGTCGGTCGCGCTCCTGGCGACGGTGTTCGGCCTCGAGTCGTTGGAGAACTGGGGACCCCAAGCGACGATCGGGATCGGTGGGATCGAGCGGTGGATCGCCTACCCGGTCCTGCTGTGGCTCGTCCTGCTCGGCGCTGCCTTCATGACGAGTGGCGCCCAGCGAATCGAGGACTGAAGCGAGATCGAGGGGTGGTACCCAGTTGAGACGGTGCCACTCCAGTCGGCAAACATGGCCGTCGTATCGGGAAAGGAGATGAAGCATCATGCCCGTTGCTGATCCCTCATTCGGCTGGCAGGAAGCCATCGCCGCCTTCGCCGTCATCTCGGTCGTCGCGTTCCTGGTGACGTGGGTCGTGACCGATCTGGGTCACGTGCCGCGAACACCCTACGTGGCGATCCTCATGCTCACGACGCTTGCCCTCGCGGGCGGCTACCTCGCATGGTCGGGCACGTCCTTGGCCGCTCTCGTGACGGAAGGGTGGGCCTTGGGACTACTCGGGGGTATCGTCGCGGCCGCCCTGGTCGCAACCCTCGTGCGTCGCCTGCCCGCTGGGTCTCGCCCCGAAGGCGCTCGGCTCGTCGGGTTGCTCCTGTGGGAAGGCGTCGTGTACGGGGCCGCGGAGGCGATCCTTCTCGCGACGCTGCCGGTCCTGGCTATCTGGCAGGCCGCCAATGCGCTCGGCTGGACCGAAACTGCATGGACAACCCTGGCCTCGGGCGCGCTCGCGGTGGCCGGAGCGTTGTTCGTCATCCTGGTGCACCACCTCGGATACCGGGAGTTCCGAGCGAGGGCCTCCAGAAGGATGCTGGCGGGTGCGTTGGCGGGCTGCGGCATCCAGGCACTGGCGTTCCTTCTCACGGGAAACGTTCTTGCCCCGATCGTCGCCCACATCGTGCTGCACTGCCAGTTGGCGCTCCGCGGGAACGAGATGCCGCCCGTTTCAGAAGTCCGGCTCGAGTCTCCTGGCGCTGGTCGGTCGCGGCTGACCGATGCCCCGGCGTCGGAGAAGGAGCTGGTCGCATAGCGTGAACGTGGTGGTCCTCGCGGACACCACCGGCTCGCCGTGCGGCGCGGGCTCCCGGTTGCACCCGGGGCCATGTTGCCGTGGTCATACGATCGCCAGCGTGTACGTCGAAGCGCTCGGCCCCGATCGGTGCCGGATCGATCCCTGCGCCGTCTGTAGCTACTGGGACACGAAGCTCGAGGCGCTGAACGGCGGACGCGACAAGCTCACCCTAGAGCAGCTCGAGTTCGTCGGCATGGGTGAGTCCGTACGGACTCAATCCGGTGGCTGGCACCAGTCTGCCGGCCTTCCCAGCCCGTAGAAGGGATGTGTGACAATGCGACTCTCGAACGAAGATGATCCCACGGAACGGAAGACGAGGGGTAGGAGCAAGCATGAGGCGCACACTGAGCGCAGTGCTGTTCGTCATCTACATCGTCATCGGCGTGGTCGTGGCGTCTGGACACCACTACTTCGAGCATCTCGACGCGGTGAAGCCGATCGTCTCGGCGGTCCTCGCCGTGCTGTTGTGGCCACTCGTCCTTCTCGGGGTCAACCTGCATCTCAAGTAGGGTCGAGCCCTGGTGAGCGCTCGCGCACACCGTTCCTCGGCCGCCCCAGTCGTCACCCACGGATCGCGTGCCCACGATGTACGGTGGGGCCGTGGGTGAGCCCGAGTCGACGACCTGCCCGATCTGCGGCAAAGGCACACTTGTCACGGTCGACTTCGGGGAACAGCAGCCCGAGAGCCGTGAGGTGCAAACGTTCACGTGCGGCCACGAGGTCAAAGGCGAGCAGCTCCAGACCGCCGACGCCGATGGGCTGGGCGTGGAGCGCCGCCAGTCGGAGGAGACCGTGACGCCCATCGATCCAGAGGACTAACCGTCTCGGCTTGTCTGCCAAGCGCTCATCAACTCGCTGCTCTCGGGGCCTGAGCCGGGTTACCGTGGCGAGAACCCTCAGGAAGCGGGTCGCGGATGTAACCACCTATGACCGAGACCGATCCCGTGAACGAGCGGCCTTCGGTACAAGAAGACAGCTAGTCCAAGGAATGCAATGCCAACCACGATCCCGAGCACGGTCGCGTGCGCGAAGATTTGGATCACGATACCGATCACCGCTGCGACCATCCAGAGCGCTCTCATGGAGCCTTCTCTCATCGGCTAACGCCGTTGACGACGAGTCTGCTTCTTCTGAGTCGCCGAGAACGTCGGTGCTCCAGCAGCCGCCGAGATCATCAAGGCCACTGCTCGATGGATCCGACGGAAGGCCGGTGAACGGGCGGAGGAGGATCGCGTCGAGGTGATCTACGGCACGAATGATGACGAGCTTGACGAGGACGAGGAAGCGCAGCTTGGTGCATCATGTGAACGAGAGCGAGCCGAGAGGACATCGCCATGGTCAAGGTGGAAGGTGAGATCATCATCAACCGACCGCCGGAAGAGGTCTTCGACTTCGTCGCCGACGAGCGAAACGAGCCCCGCTTCAACCCGCATATGCATCGCGCCGAGAAGATCTCGGAGGGACCCATCGGAGTCGGCACGCGGTTCCACGCGGAGATGACCAGTATGGGACGGACCGTCCCTATGGTCGTCGAGTTCACGGGTTTCGACCGACCGAGTCGGCTCGCGTCATCAACGCACATGGCTTGGATGGACACACACGGCGCCCTGACCTTCGAGCCGGTTCCCGGTGGCACCCGGATGCGGTGGTCATGGCACTTGGATTCCCGGGGCGTCCTCAGGCTGATGAGCCCAATAGTGGCCAGCATGGGTCGCCGTCAGGAGCAGACAATCTGGATAGGGCTGAAGCGTCTGCTCGAGGAACAGACAACGCCTGCTCCATAGCCGCCCGCGTTTCCGGCGGGATCGATCTGAGGCGGCGCCGACCAGCTCCGCCACCTGCCTGACTTCCCGGCTCCGGTCGATCGGTGGGCTAGAGGCGACCTGTGGGCCGCTTCTGACGTTCGCCGATGGGCACGGACCTACTCGGGGGGCGCTTCGCGGTGGGGTCCACTGCAGGCTCGGTAGCCTCTTCCCGCTCTTCCTCCTTGTCGCTCCGCTCCTCCTTCTCGATGCTCCGCTCGGTCTCCTTGAGGGCGTACTCATGCGTGTGGGAGGGTGTGGCGTGAACGCGGTGGAGACCACAGTGATTGCACGCGCAGCCTGGGTTGCACCAGTGATTCACGTAGCAGACGCAGCGACCAGGGCAGGCATGAGGTTCTTCCTCACGAGGGTCGAAGCACGTCTCGGCTCTCATGCTGCCTCCTTCGCCATCCCTTTGGGAGCGGTGGCGGTGCCCATCGCGATCGCATCGGTGAGGCCGTTCTCGATCGACCGCTAGCGGTCGGCCTCCCGCAGCATGCCGACCAGCAAGGCCCGGAGCGTCCGGTCCTCCTCGCAGTCGATCAGGAGTTCTCCGAAGGTCCGCGTCTTGAGGTTCCCCAGTAGGAGCCGATCGCGTCAGCTCATTCACCCCAACAGATCCTTCACGAAGTGTATGTGCGCGAACCCACGTGGGTAGTCGTCGATCCGACCGTATTCGACGTACCCGCGTGCCCGGTACATCTCAGGGGCCCGGAAGCTGTGGCTCGAGGTCACCATCTGGGTGCAGCCACGCTCATGCGCCTCGGTCTCCGCGGCGTCGAGGAGCCGCCGGCCGAGTCCCTTTCCTCGTAGGTCCTCTCGGACCCAAAGCACATCGATGTAGCCGCATCCGCCCCACGTCCAGCCGGTCAGCCCGGCTGCGAGCTCACCCTCCTCGTCTCGGAGTTGGGCCTGCAGAAGGCGTCCGTCGTCGATCCCCGTCGTCCGGGCGTTGAACTCGTCGATGCGATCATTCAGCTCGCTCGCGAGCGCGTCATCAGCCTCCGGCAGAACGATCGGCTCATCCATCGGTACACCGTCCCCTTATAGGCTGGATTCGACTACTCGAGCCCAGGGTAGGCCACCTGCTTGGCCCAAATAGACGCGACCCCGTCCCGAAACGGCCACGCGGGCGCGGGCGCCCGCCCAGCTATTACCGAGCCATTGCGCTCCGCCGCGCCAACCACGGCCCGGCTGCCAGCTACGAACGGTCGACAACGAGGCAAATCCTCGGCCAGAATCTGCTGGACGGATTCGAGCTCGCCGACCCTCGGTGCGAACCAAGCGGACGATTCGAAGTCGGGAAGCATGAGGACGTGGAGCAGCTCGGCGCGGGCAGCGGGGCGGAGGGCCGCCCAGGCGTTGACGTAGTCGGCGCTCGAGGTCATCTGGACGCATCGATGGCGTACTACATCCTCGTGCACCGGACGCTGCTCGAGGCCGAAAAGCAGGTGCGGCGCAGCTAAGTGGGGTTGGCCCGCGGCGTGGCGCAGTCCGCCTCACGCAGCATGCCGACGAGCACCGCCCGCAGCGTCCGATCCTCCTCGCAGTCGATCAGCAGCTCGGCGAAGGTGCGGGTCTTATGGTTCCCCAAGTAGGAGCCGATCGCGCCGGCGGCTCAAAGACCGCTGATGCCTCAGAGAGCAATTCCCAAGTGCCGAGACCCGCCGCATCATTTCGCTCCGAGTTCATGCGGCGGAGTTGACTCATGAAGAACGCGGTCTGCCTCCGATGCGACTGGACCGGGGACAGTC
>JBAVEY010000044.1:0-15241 GCA_049587975.1 Actinomycetota bacterium
CCCAGGAGCTCGGCTACAGGCCGAACCCGCTGGCCAGGGGGCTCCGCGGCGCGAGCACGATGCTGCTTGGGGTCATCGTCCGGGACATCACCGACCCGTTCTTCGCCGGCGCCATCGAGGCCGTTACGGTCGAGGCCAGCCGGCGCGGGTACAACGTCGTGCTCGGGCACGCCCATGCGCGGGCCGACGAGGCGATCGCGCTGTGGGCGGTGCTGGAGGCTCGCCACTGCGACGCCATCCTCTTGTTCGGGGACATGAGAGACCAGCCGCGGCTGATCGAGGATCTCGCCGGCACCAGGGTCCCGGTGGTCGCGCTGTGGCAGGGTTCGCGCCCGACCGACGTGGCCTCGGTGAGCGTCGACAACCGCGCGGGTATCCGTGCGGTCCTGCAGCATCTCGCTGCGCTCGGGCACCGACGGATCGCCTACGTGGGCGCCCGGGCGCTCGGAGACATCAAAGAGCGCGAGGAGGCGTACGTCGAGTTCATGGCGCGGCTCGATGGATCGGTCAAGGACCGGTACATCCGGCACAGGCCGAACGAGTTCGCCGGCGGCATGACGGGGTTCGACGAGCTCTTCGACCTGCCACAACCTCCGACCGCCCTGGTGACGTCCACCGATGTGTTGGCGATCGGCGCGTTGCACGCCGCGAGCGAGCGCGGACTGGTCGTTCCTCATGAAGTGTCGATCGCGGGCTTCGACGACATCCCGGTCGCCGAGTTCACGGTCCCGGCGCTGACAACGGTGCGCATGCCGGTGCGGCAGATGGTCGCCAAGGCCATGCAGATGGTTCTCGACGACTCCCAACTCGACCCGTCCCGGCCCGCGGTGTTACAGCCGTCGCTCGTGGTTCGCGCGACGACGGACCGGGTGAGCGGTCCACCGGGCTGATCGCGTTCGCACGGCGAACGAAGGAGGCGAGATCGACATGGTCGCGAAGTACGCGGTGGGCGTCGATTTCGGGACGGAGTCGGGACGGGCCGTGCTCGTCGACGTCGCGACCGGCGCCGAGGTGGCGACCGCGGTCTACGAGTACGAGCACGGCGTCATCGACGAGCACCTGCCGGCTCCTGACGAGGACGTCCGGCTGGAGCCCGACTGGGCGCTGCAGGACCCGCAGGACTACATCAGGACCTTCCAGGCGACGGTGCCGTCGGTCCTGTCGCGATCCGGGGTTGATCCCTCCGACGTGGTGGGCGTCGGGATCGACTTCACCGCGTGCACGATGTTACCGACCACCGCCGACGGGTTTCCGCTGTGCACGCTGGCCGGGTACCGGCGGCGACCGCATGCGTGGGTCAAGCTGTGGAAGCATCACGCGGCCCAGCCGGAGGCGGATCGGATCAACGCCGTAGCGCGCGACCGCGGCGAACCCTGGCTCCCGAGGTTCGGCGGCAAGATCTCCTCCGAGTGGTTCTACTCGAAGGCTCTGCAGATCCTGGACGAGGCGCCCGACATCTACGCGACGGCGGACCGGCTCATCGAGGCAGCAGACTGGGTGGTGTGGCAGCTCACGGGCGTCGAGACCCGCAACAGCTGCACGGCGGGCTACAAGGCGATCTGGACCAAGGGCGAGGGGTTCCCGCCCTCGGAGTATTTCGCGGCCCTCGATCCCGGCTTCGCGAACGTCGTCGACGAGAAGATGTCCCGGGACGTCCGGCCGATCGGAGAGCGGGCCGGGGGCCTGACCGAGCGGGCGGCGGCATGGACGGGTCTGCGGCAGGGGACGGCGGTCGCCGTAGCGAACGTCGACGCGCACGTCTCGGCGCCCGCCGCCACCGTCGTCCGACCGGGTCGGATGGTGGCGATCATGGGCACGAGCATCTGCCACCTCGTTCTCGGCGACCGGTCCGCCGTGGTCGACGGGATGTGCGGGGTGGTCGAGGACGGCGTGATCCCCGGCCTGTTCGGCTTCGAGGCGGGGCAGTCCGGCGTCGGCGACATCTTCGCTTGGTTCGTCCACAACGCCGTGCCGCCCGAGTACCACGAGGTGGCGGCGAGGGATGGCCTCGACGTCCACGCGGTCCTGGAACGCCAGGCGGCAGCGCTGCGCCCGGGGGAGTCCGGCCTGCTCGCGCTCGACTGGTGGAACGGAAACCGGTCGATCCTCGTCGACGTGGACCTCACCGGTCTGCTCGTGGGAGCCACGCTCGCCACCAGGGCCCCAGAGATCTACAGGGCGCTGATCGAGGCGACCGCCTTCGGCACGCGGGTCATCGTCGACGCGTTCGAGGCGGCAGGAGTGAAGGTCGAGGAGATCGTGGCCTGTGGCGGGCTGCCGGACAGGAGCCGTCTCCTGATGCAGATCTACGCCGACGTGACGGGACGCGTCTTCCGCGTGGCCGAGTCGACCCAGACGCCGGCGCTGGGATCGGCGATGTTCGGGGCGGTCGCCGCCGGAGCAGCGGAGGGCGGCTACGACAGCATCGTGGATGCCGCGGCCAAGATGGCTCGGCTCCGCGACGAGCACTTCGACCCGAACCCCGATCATCGCGGCGTGTACGACGAGCTGTACGCGGCCTATCGAGAGCTCCACGATCACTTCGGCCGGGGCGCGACGAACGTGATGAAGGACCTCAAGGCGATCCGGGCGCGGGCGCGATCGGAGACCGTCCCCGCGTAGACCCGAGTCGCCCCCGGCGCAGGTCCCGGCGCGCCGAGCGGATCAGAGCGCGCCGGCCAGGTGGTGGTACGCCTGGTTCCAGCGCAGCTCGTTCCGGAACCGGGTCGGGGTCGTGTCGGCCGTGATGGTGACGAGCTCCACCCCCGCGATCTCGGCGAGGTCGTCGAGTGCCTCGAGCGGGAGCGCCTGCGTGAAGCAGGTGTGGTGCGGCCCGCCGGCCATGAGCCACGCCTCCGCCGCCGTGGACAGGTCCGGCCGCGGCTGCCAGACGGCGCGGGCCACCGGCAGCCGAGGCAGCTCATGCTCGGGCTCGACCACGTCGACCTCGTTGGCGACCAGGCGAAGCCTGGTGCCGAGGTCGACGAGCCCGACCACGAAGCCGGGTCCCGGTGGAGCGGTGAACACCAGGCGGACCGGGTCCTCCCGCCCGCCGATCGCGAGCGGATGGATCTCGCAGCTGGGGCGGGCGGCCGCGATCGACGGGCAGACCTCGAGCATGTGGGCGCCGAGCACCTGGGGAGACTCGGCGCCGAGGTTGTAGGTGTAGTCCTCCATGAAGGACGTCCCGCCCTCGAGTCCCGCGCTCATCACCTTCAGGATCCGCACGAGCGCCGCGGTCTTCCAGTCACCCTCGGCCCCGAAGCCGTAGCCGTCGGCCATCAGGCGCTGCACGGCGATGCCGGGCAGCTGCCGAAGCCCGATGAGGTCCTCGAACGTGTCGGTGAACGCGTTCGCGCCGACCTCGTCCAGGAACGATCGCAGGCCGAGCTCGATGCGTGCGGCTTCCCGGAGCGAATCGTGCCGCGGCTCTCCTCGCCGGAGCTCGGGAACGACGTCGTATTCGTCCTCGTACACCTTCACGAGGAGATCGATGTCGGCGTCCTCGACGCGCGAGACCCGCTCGACCAGCTCGCCGACGCCGAACCCGTTCACGGAGAAGCCCAGACGGATCTGGGCTTCCACCTTGTCGCCCTCGGTGACCGCCACGTTCCGCATGTTGTCTCCGAGACGGGCGATGCGCAGTCCCCGGGACTCGTACCAGCCGAGCGCCGCTCGGGCCCAGATCCCGATGCGCCGATGGACCCCGGCGTCGTCCCAGTGCCCGACGACGGTCTTCCTGGGGTGGCGCAGCCGCGTTACGAGGTAGCCGAACTCCCGGTCGCCGTGGGCGGACTGGTTCAGGTTCATGAAGTCCATGTCGATCTCCGCCCACGGGAGGTCGAGGTTGTGCTGCGTGTGGAGGTGCAGGAGCGGCTTGGACAGGGACCGGAGCCCGGCGATCCACATCTTGGCCGGCGAGAAGGTGTGCATCCACGCGACGACCCCGATGCATCGTGGGTCCGCGTTCGCCTCCAGGCATACCCGCTCGATGGCCTCCGGCGTCGTCAGGACGGGCTTGGCCGTCACGCCCACCCGGATGGCCGGCGTGTCCGAGAGCCCCCGGACGATCACGGATGTCTGGTCCGCGACCGTCCGGAGCGCATCCTCTCCATACAGGCTCTGGCTCCCGGTCAGGAACCAGAGTGCGAGCTCGCTTGCATCCATCGTTAGTCACCTTCCGCAAGGCCGAGGAACGCTGCCGTGGACATGCCGTCAGCCCTCGAACCGGCGCTGGAGGATGGCGTGGATCGAGACCGCGGCGAGGATGATGCCGCCGTAGATCACTTCCGTCCAGAACGCCGCGATCCCCATCGCCACGATCCCCGCCTGGATCGCGCCGATCATGAACGCCCCGATGAACGTCCCCCAGACGGTCCCGCGCCCTCCGAATACCGAGGTGCCGCCGACGAAGACGGCCGCCAAGGCGGGCAGCAGGTAGGCGGCTCCTATCTGCGGGTAGAAGTTCGAGACCTGGATGCTCTGCATCACGCCCGCGAGGGCAGAGTAAATGCCGACGAGCACGAACATCATGGTGCGGGTGCGACGGATCGGGATGCCCATGAGCTGGGCCGCCGAACGGTTGTCGCCGATGACGTGGCCGTTCTGCCCCAGGCGATGCCGAAAGAGCAGCACCCAGGTCCCGATCGCCGCCAGGACGAGCCAGACGAACTGCATCGGGACGCCGGCGAGCCGTCCGTCCAGGACGCGGAACGCCGTCGAGTCCCTCGCCTCGACCAGCGCGTAGCTCTTGCCGCTCACCAGGGCCAGCGTCAGCCCCCGGTACAGGAACTGCGTGCCGATCGTGACCACAAGCGCCGGGATGCCGATGAGGGTGACGATCGCCCCGTTCAGCAGCCCGGCGAGCGCGCCGACCGCGAGGGCGGCGAGGACGGCGAGCTCGACGTTGCCCATGGTCCGCTCGACGGCGACGAACCCGACCATGCCGAGACCCATGATCGAGGGGAACGAGAGGTCGATGTCGCCGCTCACGATGACCATCGTGAGTGCCAGGGCGGGGAGCGCGAAGTACGGCGTGGTCTGCGCGAAGGACACGTAGATCCGGTTGTCCAGGAAGGTGTCGGGCGCGAGGACGATGAACGCGATCCAAAGCAGGACGAAGGCGACGGTGATGCCGATCTGCGACGCATACGTTGTGGCGAAGGACCGGACGGTCCATCGTCGCCTCATCGCTCCGGCCCTCTCGACGTCCTCCACGGTCGCGTTCACGACGGACCTCCGGCCTCACCGGCGTCGCGGTGCCGTTCGGGCTCGACGAAGCTTCCCGTCGCGGCGACGGCCCGCATGATCTCGGTGACCTCCTCGAGCGAATAGCGGGAGGTCGGGAAGTCGCCGGCGATGCGGCCGCGGTCGAGGACGACGATGCGATCCGCGACCGAGTACACGTGGAAGATGTTGTGGTCGATGAAGATCGCCGACTTCCCGGCCGTCTTGATCCCCTTCACGAAGTGCAGGAGCTTGTCGGTCTCCATCAGCGAGAGGCCCATCGTCGGCTCGTCGAGGATGATGATGTCGGCCTCGAAGTGGAGGGCCCGAACGATCGCGAGGCCCTGACGCTCGCCGCCGGACAGCCCGGTCACGTGCGTGTCCGGAGTCAGGGCCGCGGACGTGAACCCCATCGACTCGCCCATGAGTTCGGCCGTGATCCGCCGCATCTTCCGGACGTCGAGGAACCCGAGTGGGCGGCTGACCGGCCGTCCCATGAAGATGTTCCGCCACAGCGAGAGCTGTTCCGCGAGGGCGCGCTCCTGGTACACGGTCTCCACGCCGAGCGCGCGAGCTTTGTCGACGGTGAGCCCGCGGACCTCCTGCCCGCGGAACAGGATCTGTCCGCTGTCCGGCTCGTGGACCCCGGTGACGATCTTGATCAGCGTGGACTTGCCGGCGCCGTTGTCGCCGAGGAGGCCGAGCACCTCGCCCGCCGACAGCTGAAGGCTCACGTCCTTGAGGACGCGGACGCCGCCGAATGACTTGAAGATGTGACGAAGCTCGACGTGGACCTGTTCGTCTCCGCGCGCCGTCACCTCTGCCTCACCCACGATCAGTGTGGCATGCTCCGACGGGGCCCGGGGCCGGCGAGCCGTCTGCTCGCCGGCCTCCACGCCTCGCGCCCCGGCGTCGCCGCCGGATGTCACCGGATCTGCTGCTCCACGAGCGGCGCGATCACGTCGATGTTCGACGAGTCCACGAAGCCCCCGCCCGTGTTGACGAACAGGCCGCTGAATCCGTACATGTGGGTCAGGCAGAGCTGTTGGATGCCGAGGAAGCCCTGCAGGTACTGCTGCTGGTCGATCACGAGGTCGATGAACCCGTCCTGCACGCCCTGCACGGTCGAGGGCGACAGGTCGAACCCGGCCGCGTACAGGTCGTCCGGTCCGAGGTTCGCGGCCTCCATGTAGGTCGGGATCGTCGAGGTCAGGTTGCCGTGGTCGATGAAGATCGCCTTGACGTCCGGGTTGGCCGACACGTACCCGGTGAAGGTCGAGACGCCGGCCGCGGGGTCGGCGTTCGTCGCGTCGTCGATCTCCTGGTAGTCGACCGTCAGCCCTGCCTCGTCCAGTGCGTCGAGGATCCCCTGGGTCCGCTCGCCGCGGCCCGGCTGGGACACGAGGCCCCACACGAATGCCCGGTCGCCGGACTGCAGGCCGCCCCGCTTGATCGCCTCCTGCGCGAGCGCGAAGCCAGCGTCGTGAAGCACGGCGCCCACGTAGCCCGTGCCATCGGCGGCGTACTTCGCCTCCGCCTTCGGGAGCTCGGTGTTCATCACCGTCACGAGGATCCCCTGGCTCCTGGCGTCATCGATCAGTGGATCGAAGGCGTCGTCTCCCGGGTGCCCCATGATGGCGATGCCGTCTGGGTTGGTGGCCACCGCCTCCTGAAACTGGGTGACCATCTTCTGAGGATCCCAGTCCGACCACGTGTAGGTGACGTCCGGGCCGAAGGCGGCCTCGGCCGCCCTCGCGCCGTTGTAGACGACGGTCTCGAAACCGCCGCCCTCGGTGCCGCCGGGGAAGAACACGATCTTCATCCCCTGACAGAACTGTCCAGCGCCGCCGCCCTGCGCCGCCTCACCGGTCGCCTGCTGGGCCTCCTCGCCCCCCTCGTCGCCGGTGCAGGCTGCGAGCACCAGCGCGAATGCGCCCAGCACCGCGATGAACCGCCAGCGACCCCACGCGTCGCCCGCTCGCGCTCTTCTCATCACGCCCTCCTTGCTCCGAGAAGCTGCCGTCCGGATGCCGTGAGCTGGTGCCGATGCATCGCCCCCCTTCGATTCCCAAGACCCTCATCCGAGCCCTCCCTCCCGGAATCGAGGATTGCATTCGAGTGTATGCAAACGTATTCTTGGATGTCAAGGCAACATCGGATACGGCGCGGTCGCGCAAGCGGCGCAAGGGAACCCGTTCGGTCGAGGGGGGTCTTTGCGCTCGGCGCCTCGTCCGGCCGGGGTGGGGCTCGATCGGGGAGCGGGAGGTGAGGCATGCCGTCACCGGAGTTGCGCGACCGGGTCGCCGAGGCGAACCGGAGGTTGTCGGCCGAGGGCCTCGTGTCGCTGTCGTTCGGCAACGTGAGCGGCGTCGACCGGGACGAGGGCGTCGTTGTCATCAAGGCGAGTGGCGTAGCGTGCGACCGGGTCGAGCCGTCCGACACCGTGGTGGTCTCGCTCGACGACGGCCGGGTCGTCGAGGGATCGCTGCGGCCGTCCTCGGACACGCCGACGCACTTGGTCCTGTATCGGCGGTTCGGCTCGATCGGCGGCGTCGTCCACACGCACTCCTCGTTCGCCTCCGCGTGGGCCCAGGCGGGGCGAGCCATCCCCTGCCTGGGCACGACCCATGCCGACCATTTCGCGGGATCGGTCCCGATCACCCGAGCGCTGACCGAAAGGGAGATCGCGGGCGACTACGAGGGTTCCACGGGTGAGGTCATCGTCGAGACGCTCGACGGGCTGGGGCTCGATGCGTGGCACATGCCGGCCGCGCTGGTCGCACGCCATGGCCCCTTCACCTGGGGGACCGACCCGGCAGAGGCGGTGACGAACGCGGTGGCGCTCGAGGCCGTCGCGGCGATGGCCTTCCGGACACTGGCGCTCGCCCCATCCGTCGGGCCCGTCGACGATGCGCTTCTCGCTCGCCACTTCGGCCGCAAGCACGGCCCCGATGCCTATTACGGGCAGGCCGGGGCGGAGGCTCGTGATGAAGGCTGAGGATCAGGGTCCGTCGTCGGGGACCGGAAGGGCCGAGACCCCGTCGCTCGCTCGGCACACGAAGATCTCGCACTCGAGTCCTGTGGCCTGCCCATAGGCGCCACGTACCGCCGGCTCGAACTCGCCGGTCCTCGAACGCTCGACGAGGGCGACGGCGCATCCGGCGAACCCCCCGCCGGTCAGGCGGGCTCCGAAGCATCCCTCGGCGCTCCGGGCCGCCTCGGCGATGGCATCCAGGGCCCGGCTCGACACCTCGAAGTCGTCTCGCAGGCTGCGGTGGCTCTCGTCCATGAGCGTGCCCACGAGCTCGGCGTCGCCAGCGCGCATCGCGTCCGCGGCGGCGAGCGTTCTGGCGTTCTCCGTGATCACGTGGCGGGCTCGTCGCTCGAGGGTGCCGGCGAGCTCGGATGAGCGTGAACGAAGGTCGGACTCGGACGCGTCACGCAAGGATCCGACGCCGAGCGCTCGGGCCGCCGCCTCGCACTCGCGCCGCCGGTCGTTGTACGCCGAGGTCTCGAGCTCCCGGCGGGTTCCCGTGTCCAGGATGACGATCGCGGCGCGATCCGGGATCGGGACCCGTTCCGATCGGAGCGACCGGCAGTCCAGGAGGATCGCGTGCCCCCGCCGTCCCCGAACGCAGGCCAGCTGATCCATCAGCCCGGATGCCAGGCCGACCCACTCGTTCTCCGCCCGCTGACACAGCCTGGCGATCGCCGTCGAGTCCCACGCGAACCCCGAGGTGAGCTCGAACGCTCGAGCCGTGGCCAGCTCGATGGCCGCGGAGGAGGAGAGTCCCGCACCGATCGGGATGTCGCTGGCGATCGCCCCGTCCCATCCCGCCAGCGAGTGGCCGGCCTCCGTCAACGCCCACGCCACCCCCTGGACGTAGACGCCCCACCCGTCCGACCGGCGGCCGAAGCTTTCGAGCGCGACGACGGCTCCCCCGTGACCTTCCGACCGGACGTCGACGCGCGGATCGGGCCGGGGACGGATCGCGACGCACAGGTCGCGATCGATGGCGGCCGGCAGCACGAAGCCGTCGTTGTAGTCGGTGTGCTCTCCGATGAGGTTGACGCGTGCGGGCGCGCGCAGGAGCGCGTCGGGGTCGGCGCCGAACTGCTCGCGGAAGAGACGGGCGGCCCGATGCCCGGCGTCCACCTCCTACCCGCCGTCTCCGTGGCCCGGGCCCGCGAGGAAATGCACGTCGGACTGGCCTCGGAGGCGCTCGGCCGCCTCCTCCGGTGTGAGCTCCCTCGCGGCCTCGGCGAACATCTCGTATCCCGCCACGAACTTGCGTGTGGTGGCGGAACGCAGCAGCGGCGGGAACAGGTGGGCGTGCAGCTGCCAGTGCTCGCCGTCCTCGTCGCGTCCCGGTGCCCCGTGCCAGCCCATCGAGTACGGGAAGAGCCTGCGGAACAGGTTGTCGTACCTCGCGAGCAGCCGCCGGAGGAGCTCGGCGAGCGAGCGTCGCTCGTCGTCGTCCAGGTCGGTGAGTCGCGGAACGTGGCGTCGCGGCAGGACGAGGGTCTCGAACGGCCAGAAGGCCCAGAAGGGCACGACCGCCACCCACCCGCCGCTCTCTGCGACAACCCTGACCTCGTGTCTCAGCTCGAGATGGACGTAGTCGAGCAGCAGCGGCTTGCCAGAGACCTTGAACGCCGCCCGTTGCCGGTCGTCCTCGATCGCGAGCTCGTCGGGGAGGTGCGCGCTGGCCCACAGCTGACCGTGGGGGTGCGGGTTGGACGCCCCCATGTCCTCGCCGCGGTTCTCGAACACCAGCACCGAGCGGTATCGGCTGGAGAGCTCGGCGACCTGCTCCACCCAGAGGTCGACCACGCCCCCGACCTGCGATGTCGACATCAGCGCGAGGTCGAGATCATGGCGGGGGGAGAAGCACAGGACGCGGCAGGTGCCGGGTCCGGTCCGCACCTGCAGGATCGGGTCCGCCTGCGTCGACCACTCCGGGGTATCGGGGCGCAGGGCGGCGAAGTCGTTGGTGAACGTGAAGGTCCGCTCGTACGCGGGGTTCCGCTCGCCGCCGGCGCGCTCGTTGCCCGGACACAGGTAGCACGTCGGATCGTACCGGGGGCGCGGTGTGGGGGCGGAGGACTCGGTCCGGCCGAGCCACGGGCGCGCCGTGCGCCCTGCCGACACCAGGACCCACCGCCCGTTCAGCGGGTTCAGCCTGCGATGTGGCGACGGCGGGAGGCGGATGATGTCGTCTCGCGCCGGTCCGGCTGATCGCATCCGGCGACACGATACCGGTGCCCGCCGGGATCGGATCGGCCGGCGTTCGTCGAGTCCGTTGTCCGGCCGACGCGCCCCAACGGCGGGTGTGCACAGGCTTCGGACGCGCCATCCCTAGAATCCTTCCGTCCACCGCCGCGGGGAGGGCGCTTTGGCCGGTGACGTCATCGGGCGCGAGTCCGAGCTCGCGATCCTCGATCGCTTCCTGGACTCGATCCCGACCGGCCCGAGCGCCCTGCTCCTGTCCGGTGATCCCGGCATCGGGAAGACCACCGTATGGAAGGAGGGGCTGGCGGGTGCCCTGCAACGACGCTACCGCACGCTCTCATGCGGCCCGGTCGAGGCGGAGACGCGGCTGTCCTACGCTGCCCTCGGTGACCTCCTCGAGCCCGTCCTCGAGGAGGCCCTTCCAACGGTGCCCGAGCCGCAGCGCCGGGCCCTCGATGTGGCGCTCTTGCGGTCCCCGAGTTCGGGCGCCCGGGCCGACCAGCGGGCCGTTTCCCTGGCCGTCCTGGGATGCCTCCGGTCGGCGGCCTCCATCTCCCCCGTGGTCGTAGCCATCGACGACGTCCAGTGGATGGACCTCCCCTCGGTCCGGGTGCTCAAGTTCGTCGTGCGGCGCCTGAAGGGCGAGCAGGTCGGCATGATGGCGGCCGTTCGGGGCACCGATCCCGACGACGATCCCTTGGGCGTCGTCTCGTCCTTCCCCGAGGATCGCGTGCATCCCGTCCACATCGGGCCGCTGCCCTTCGACGCCATCGAACGGGTGCTCCGGGACAAGGTGGGTGAGGGGTTCGCGCGAACCACGCTCCTCAGCCTCCACGAGGTGTCGGGGGGCAATCCCTTCTTCGCCCAGGAGATCGGGCTGGCGCTCCTTCGCCGTGGAGGTGAGGTGGCGGCCGGCGAACGGCCACCGATCCCGGACCGCCTCCAGGAACTCATCGCCGGCCGCCTCGAGGGGCTGCCTGCGAGGACCGTCGAGGCCCTCGAGGTCGTCGCGGCCCTGTCGGTACCGACGCTGGATGCGGTCGCCGCTGCGATCGCTCCTTCCGCGATCGACGATCGCCTGGGTCCGGCCATCGAGAACGGCGTGGTCGAGGTCGTCGGCGACCGACTCCGCTTCACCCACCCTCTCCTCGCTTCGGCCGTCTACCAGAGGACCCCGCCGGGCCGTCGTCGGCAGCTGCATGCGCGGCTCGCGACGATCGTGCACGACCCGGAGGAACGAGCCCGCCACCTGGCCTTGTCGGTCGAAGGCGCGGACGTTGGCGTTGCGGGCGCCCTCGAGGAAGCCGCCTTGCTGGCCGGTTCCCGTGGAGCCCCGCAATCCGCGGCCGAGCTCTGGGAGATGGCCCGCCGAGCCACGCCGCTGGACCGAGGCGAGGAGCTGCGGCGTCGGACCCACGAGGCGGGCCTGGCTCACTACGAGTGCGGAGACACATCGCTTGCCCGGAACGTCCTCGAGCAAGCGGTGGACCTTTCGACGCACGGGCCGACTCGGGCCAGGGTGCTGCTGGACCTGGGGTTGGTCGTCGCGGCGGAGGAAGGTTGGCGGCGGGCCTTGGACGTCTTCACCGCTGCCCTGAACGAGGTGGGAGACGACGCCGCCCTAAGGGCGCGGGTCGAGCAAGGCCTCGGGTACGCGTGGCTGTTCAGGGGAGACCTCGAGGCATCAGAGCGGCACGCTCGCTCGGCGCTGCGCCTGGCCGAGGAGCTGCAGGAACCACGGGTCATGGCTGAAGCGTTCCAGGCCTATCCCTTCATCGAGTTCCTCCTCGGACGGGGTGTCGATCACGAGATGCTGGATCGCGGGATCGCCCTGGAAGGGCACATGTCGGGGGAGATCGTCTCCTACATCCTGCGAGCGACCTTCGTCCTCGCTCAACTCCTCAAGTTCACCGATCGCCTGGACGAGGCGCGGGAGACGTTCAACGAGCTCCTGAGTGGGGCCGCGGCGCATGGAGTTGAGAGCCCGATCCCCCAGATCCAGTACCACCTCGCCGAGCTGGAATGCCGGGCGGGCAACTGGGGTGAAGCCATGGAACACGCCCGGGAGAGCATGGCCGCCGCCCAGCGGCAAGCCATGGGCTCCCTCTCGTCGATGGCGCACTTCGCGGTGGGTCTGGTGGAGGCCCATCTGGGACGGAGCGACGCGGCGAGGCTGGAAGCCCTCGAAGGGCTGCGCCTTGCCGAAGCGGCGGACGAGATCCTCCCGATGGTCCCGAACCTGTCGGTCCTGGGGTTCCTGGAGCTTTCCTTGGGTCGCGCCTCGGAGGCTCATGCGTATCTGTCCAGGGCCCTCGAGCTCAAGGACGCGATGGGCGTTCGGGAGCCCGCTTACTTCCGGATCGTCCCGGATGAGGTCGAGGCGCTGGTGGCCCTCGGGCGGCTCGACGAGGCCGACGCTCTCCTCGCCCCCTTCGAGGAGAGCGGAAGGACCCTCGATAGGGCCTGGGCCATGGCCACGGGAGCCAGATGCCGGGCGCTCCTGTTCGCGGCCCGAGGTGATCTCCCCGGTGCATCGGCCGCGGCCGATGAGGCATTACGACAGCACGATCGCCTGCCCCTCCCGTTCGAGCTGGGGCGGACGCTGTTGGTGAGCGGAGCGGTAGAGCGCCGGGCGAAGAGGAAGCGGGAGGCTCGGGACACCCTCACGAAGGCCCTGGAGATCTTCGACGGGCTGGGCGCCGAGTCGTGGGCGGACAAGACGCGTGCCGAGCTGGCGCGGATCGGCGGACGGGCCGCCTCGTCGGTGGACCTGACCCCGACCGAGGCCAAGGTGGCGGAGCTGGTCGCCGCAGGCAGCACCAACCGGGAGGTGGCCGACGCCCTGTTCGTCAGCGTCCATACCGTGGAAGCCAATCTCAAGCGGATCTACCGCAAGCTGGCGATCCGCTCCCGCACGGAACTGGCCTCGAAGTTCTCATCCGGCCCCCCTGGATCGTGAGCCATGACGTACCGATCACCGCCTCGACCGGTACGGATTCCGGCGGATTCTCCGCGACGGTGCTCCCTCTAGCCTCGGGCTCACGGATCGGCACCCAGGTGAGGGGAGGAACCATGAGCACGAAGGCAGGAACCGTAGGGGTCTCAGGTCGACCGACGCGGTTCACGCTCTGGACCGCGGCCGTGTCCGCCCTGGCCGCGACGGCGCTGATCATGAGCGCGGTGGCGCTGACCCTGGCGGCCCGCGACGAGGGGTCCGTGACGAGCGTCGCAGGCAGCGGAACCCGCGAGACGGCGAGCATGGGTGCAACTTCGTGGGACGCGGGCAAGCTCGAAGCCATGCAGGGTGGAGCGCTGGCCGGATAGCTCGTCTTCCCGACGGATCACTCGTCCGCGTCGAGGTGCTCGGCGAGGTAGCGGCGGATGTCGAGGGACAGGTCCTCCATCGGCGCGTAGTAGCCCGTTCGGAAGGCACGAGAGGTCATGCCGCGCTGGACGGACTCACAGATCCGCCAGTCCTGGCGGTTGACCAGATCCCAGAAGCCCGACGCATCCGACGGATCGAAGTCCGGGCGCCGCATCTCGTCCGGGTCGAACAGGAGGTCGAACACGATCGTCGTGTGCCCGGGTCCGGACGGACGGAGCATGAACGCGGCGACGTGGTCGGGCGACAGGCTGAGCATGAGGTTCGGGTACAGGAGCTCGCCCTTGTGCCGCTCCCGCTCGTCGCTCGACAGCGCCGGGAACGGTCGGCGCGTGGTCGTCCCGGAGGCCGTGAACGTCCAGGCGCCGGGACGATGGGGGATGCCGGCCTCCCAGTCCAGATCGGCTCCGCCGTCGCGCTTGAACGCCGGGACGATCTCGCAGAGCTCGGGGTGGACGGGGCCGCAGTGGTAGCACTCGTTGTAGTTCTCGACGACCACCTTCCAGTTGGCGTCCACCTCGTAGGTGACACGCGCCGCCGTCCGGAGCTCGGGCAGCGGGTAGCGACGGGTCCGGTCGTGTGTCGGGCCGATCTGCTCAGCGAACGGGGGGGCGTCCTCCGGCGTGAGGTTGGCGAAGATGAACCCGCCCCAGCGCTCGATCCCGATCGGGTGCAACGGCAGCATGTCGCGGCGCAGACCGTGACGCTCGTCGAGGAACGGAGCCGCCCGGAGCTGCCCGTCGAGCCCGTACGTCCAGGCGTGGTACGGACACACGATCGATCCCCGGAATCGCCCCGCGGGGGCCGGTGGGTCCCCTTCCGGTTCGGGCGGCGGCTCGTCGGGCACGAGCTGAGAGCCTCGGTGCCGGCAGACGTTGTAGAAGCCGCGGACCTCGCCGGTTCGCGTCCGCGTCACGATGACGCTCTCGTCCGCGACCGCGAGCCGGAGGAAGTCGCCGGCCTCGGGGATCGCCTCGTCGCGAGCCACGCAGACCCACTGACGGTAGAAGATCCGCTCGAGCTCGCGCCGATACGCGTCGTGGGAGACGTACGCGTCCTTCGGGAGCGTTTCCTCCAAGCGTGCGTTCGACGAGGTGTCGGTGTCGGTATCCACGGGCGATCGCCGGTCGGGACGTCGGTGCCGGCTGCTCCTGTCTAGCACGCGGTCGTGTGGAGGGCGTATCCGACGATGTGACTCCGGGTCAGCGTACCGATGGCGGCGCCGTCGCGGCGGACGGATGCACGAGGGGGACGACCCCTTCCCAGCCGGAACGCAGGACCTCGACCAGCGAGGGCGGCGTGATCAGCGTCGCCGCACCCCGTGAGGGCCGATCGACGCGCTCGGCGTAGCCGTCGGTCGACCACCGGAGCAGCCCGGTGCCGAGGACGATGTAGGCGAC
>JBAVEY010000045.1:0-9576 GCA_049587975.1 Actinomycetota bacterium
GACTGTCCCCGGTCCAGTCGCATCGGAGGCAGACCGCGTTCTTCATGAGTCAACTCCGCCGCATGAACTCGGAGCGAAATGATGCGGCGGGTCTCGGCACTTGGGAATTGCTCTCTGAGGCATCAGCCGTCTTTGAGCCGCCGACGCAATCGGCTCCTACTACGGGACCTGCGACCAGCACCTTCGCCGAGCTCCTGATCGACTGCGAGGAGGATCGGACGCTGCGGGCGGTGCTCGTCGGGATGCTGCGCGATTCAGGCTGACTTGCCGGGCCGCTGGGCGCACGGGGCGATCACGCCCCTCGGCGCGCGGCGGGGTGCTCTTCGACCCATCGCAGGGACCATCCAATGCGGAGGGCGACAATGAGATACCAGAGCCCAACGAGCGGTCCGAGGTCGATCAGCCCCGAATCGCCTGGGGGTTCGGGGAACGATGCGAGATTCGTCGCCAGCAGCAGCGCCGCGATTACCCCGCCGGTGGTCGCGAATACGCGGCCGAACCGCGGATGCCGCCACATGTTGAAGGCGATGAGGAAGGTCCCCAATGAAAGAAACACGTCCCATGCGACGTCGAGCCCGAGCTGGAGTCCGTTCGCGGCCTGATAAGCCGGCGATGAGGATCCCGCCGCGGCGCCCGGCGGGAACCTGAGCTGGAGCCACTCCTTGAACGCGAGCTGGGCGAACAGCGTCATCGTGACTGCGACACCCGCCGCAACGTTCGCGACGACGCCGATCTTGAGGCTCGCCGTCGTCCGGTGAAGTCGAAGAACCTCGTAAAGACCCCCGGACGCGGCCGCCAGCGCGGGTCCGAAGATGCACACGACGAGCAGGGCAGGACCGAGCGACAGGGGCGCCGCCACGATCAGCGAGTAGGCGATGACCGCCAGGACGCCGCACACGGCGGCGATCTCGGCCCACGTCCGCGACTCGTTGCGCGCCCGCACCGTCATCCGTCGGCTCGTCGGGCCCCTCCTACGGGGACGTGGGATGCCTACGTATCAGCCAAGCCGGAAGGAGCCGTCGTCTCACCGAGGGCCTGGGTCATCAACGGTTGTACGTGGCTCGTCCGCCCGATGGATTCGTCGACGGTCCGGCGGACGTAGGCGACCGAAACGGGACGAGATCCGCCAGAGGAACGCCTCGATGCAACCTCGGTTCCAAATTGGGCGCACGCGGAGCCCGCGCCGCACGGCGAGCCGGCAGTCTAGATGGCACGCCAAGATCCTGGGCGAAGGGAGAGGCTAGGCGACCTCGATCGTCCCAGTCATCTGGGGGTGGAGGTTGCAGTGGAAGCCCGTCGTCTCCGAGACGTCCACGGCGACGGTCACCGTCTCGCCTCCGGTGAGCAGCTCACTGGCGCTGTTGTCGTCCAGCGTGAACGTGTGCGTCACGCTGTCGTTGTTCGTGACCGTGACCTCCGTCGGGCCGGATACGGTGATCGTGTCGGGGTCGAACCCGGAGGCCGTCGACTCGATCGTGATCGTCGTTCCTCCCCCGGTCGAACCCGTCTCGCTCGTGGTGCCGGTCGCAGCCGTGGTGCCGTTTCCCCCGCCGTCGCTGCCACAAGCCGCGAGAATGATCGAGGCCGCGAACAACCCGGGCAAGGATTCGGAGCGAGACTCCCTCAGTCATGCGTGAGATTGGGGGTTCCGATTTCGTCGATCTCGTCACGACTCCAGAAAGGCTTGCCCGCCGGTCGGTGATGGGCGAGCGAGGCGTCGAACTCCTCCTGGGTGAGGATGTGGCCGACCTTGTTCCCCGTATCTGTGTTCCGCCACGTCACGCGCCACATCTTCGGGCCATCCCTGATAACGGCTTCTTCTAGGAGACGATACAGGGGCTCGGGGTCCACAGCTCGGTCCTTTCCGACGAAGGTCCGAGCGGTCAAGTAGGCCGGGGGGCCTGTCGCGCCTAGGGGTACGTACTACAGCGTCGTTTCGGCACGCACAAGATGCTGCGGAACGCATCACAATTCGAGCCGAGTTAGAGAGAGCCCCCTGCCGCCAACGCCACGGGCTCCTCCGCTAGGGCGGGATCCGCGGAGAGTCAGCAACCTTCGCCGAGCTGCTGATCGACTGCGAGGAGGACCGGACGCTCCGGGCGGTGCTCGTCGGGATGCTGCGGGACATGGAACGGCCTACCAGTCCCTGAGAGGTTTCTATCCGAGCCTCTACACATCGGGTATCCCTCATGCGTCCATGGAGCGATGGAAGCCCAGCCAAGACAGATCCCGCTGACCCCAGATGCCGTAGACGCCGAGGAGGCCTCCTTCGAGGCCTTCTTCGCCGCCGAATGGAGCCGGCTCTTCAGGGCTCTGCTGCTGCTCACCGGGAGCAAGGAGGAGGCGGAGGACGTCGCTCAGGCAGCGTTCCTCACGATGCTCGAGCGATGGGACAACCTGGATCGCGTCACGGACCTTCAGGGCTACCTGTACCGAACGGCGCTGAACGCGTACCGCAGCCTCTATCGTCGTGCACGGCTTGCCGCCAAGCGCGTTCTCGCGCCTGGTCGAGCCGCGACCGACCCGTTCGAACAGGTCGCTGAACGCGAGAGAGCGGTCCGTCTTCTCCTCGGGCTCACCACCCGTCAACGCGAAGCGGTGGTCCTCACGGGGATCGAGGGATTCGACTATCGCGAAGCGGGTGCGCTGCTTGGGGTCAAGGAGTCCACCGTGAGATCGCTCCTCGCTCAGGCCAGAGCCCAGTTCGCCAAGGAGACCCATACCGATGAATGAGCAGGAGATTCTCGATAGAGCCAAGCGGGCGGCGATGAGCGTCGACGAGCTAGACCAGCCCTACGACGCGCTGCTTCGGCGCCGCGACCGCAAGCGCCGTAACCAGCGCATCGCGGCGGGCGTGGTCGGAATGGCGGTCTTCGTCGCGGCGATCTGGATCGTAACGAGCGTGGCGTCGCTGGACCGCAGCGAGAAGTCGGTCGTTCCCGGAGGCACGGGACCGGTGCAGACGGGACCGGCGGAGACCGTCCGGATTGAGACCGGACCGGCGCCGAGCGTGAATCGCGATGATCCCTTCTGGGTGGGCGATGGCTTCGTCGGTCTACCCCCGGAGGGTACGGTGCTGAGCGAACCGGTACGTGGAGAGCTCGTCGCGAGTGACGCGGACTACAGGTGGCACGTCAGCGTGTACGCCGACGGACGGCTGATCTGGCAGCACGACGAGAGCCTCTGGCTCGAGCGACGCCTCACGCCTGGGGGCGTCGATCTGCTGCGCTCTCAGCCCGAGCTCCTGTCGCGCTCTCATCCCGAGCTTGAAAGCCTGCCCGCAAGTGCGTGGGAGGACGCCCAGGCGAAGCAGTACGCCTCCTCACGGTACGGGGTCTGCATGTCGCGAGAGACGATCCATCAGGAACTCCCGCAGCAGGCGCAGGAACTGCTCAGCGACTACACGAGCGAGCAGGCCATCGAGCGCGGTGAGGTTGAGTTCTTCGCCGGCGACAACGGGTCGACCTGTCCCGCCGTGACGGTCGACGAAGCTCGTGAGCTCGATGCGGTCTTTCGTGAGATTGGGTACCGAAGGACCAGTGAGTCGGGTGAGAGTGTCTGGTACGAGATCAACGGGCTCGATCCGTCTATCGTCTTCACCATGCTCCTTCCGGATGGGTCGCTAGCCCAGTCGGGAGGAAGATGAGTACGCGAATCAGCTGGTCGAGGCGCACCGCGAGCCCGCGCCGCACGGCGAGCCGGACCGTTCCTACCAGGTCTGGCTGAGCGCATACTCCCTTCGGGAGAGGCCGAGGAGGCGGAGCTTGCGGGGCGCCATCGGTCGGTGCAGATCATTCGAGGCTAGTGGTCCCGGAGCTCCTTGACTCTCACCTCGGCCACACTTTGTCATGCGGGGCCGTCGCCAAGATGCGCCCGAATCCGCGCACCTCGAGGGGCTCCCAAGCTGGTGCCGCCCGTTGTCACCTCGATGCGACGCAGCCGTCGAGGGCCAGTCACCGCAAGAAAGTGCCTCCCGGCGGGACCGACATGTTCAGGTTGCAGCGGCATCGCGTGTTCCGGGAAGATGCGTGGGTGAACCCGGACGTCTCCTACGCCCGCAACGGAAGCGTCGCCATCGCTTTCGAGGTGATCGGGGACGGTGCGGTCGATCTCGTATACCTACCGGGCTTCATCAACAACCTCGAACTCGTCTGGAGCAATCCCTTGTTCGCTCGATTCCTTGAGCGCCTCGCGACATTCAGTCGACTAATCATCATCGACCGCAGAGGGGCGGGGTTATCGGATCGCCTGTCGCCTGAGGACCTGCCTCCGCTCGAGGATCTGGCAGATGACGTCACCGTCGTGCTCGATACTGTGAATTCGGATCGAGCCGCGGTCCTCGGATCGTCGGACTGCGGCTCGCTATGTGCGATGTTCGCCGCGTCGCACCCGGATCGAACATCCGCGTTGATCCTGTACGCGACGTCGGCGAAAGGATCGATGTCCCCCGACTACCAGATCGGCTGGACAAACGAGGAATGGGAGCGGTATCTAACAGGTCTCAAGACCGAGTGGGGAACCATGAAATACGCTCGGGAGTCCCTTGCGGAGTTCGACCCTTCCCTCCGGGGCGACGAGGAGATGGCTGCGTGGTACGCGTCGTACCAGCGCCTCGCCGCGAGCCCCACGTCCGCGCAAGCCATCGAGAGGATCTACTTCGAGATGGACGTGCGGTCATTACTGCCCACGATAAGTGTCCCCACACTTGTCTTGAACCGCACGGGTGATGCAATCGAGCCCGTCGAAGCGGGCAAGCTCATCGCGAGCGAGATCCCTGGCGCTCGCTTCGTTGAACTCGCGGGTTCGGATCACCACGCGTGGGCGGGCGATCAAGAGGCCATCGTTCAAGAGATCGAGCGGTTCCTCTCCGATGTTCAGGGTGAGGAAGCGGACCTCGATCGGGTTCTTGCGACCGTGCTGTTCACCGACATCGTGGACTCAACCTCTCAGGCGGCCGCGATGGGTGATCGTCGTTGGCGAGCGGTGCGCGAGCGGCATGACCAAATCGTGCGCGCGCAGCTTGCACGCTATCGGGGACGCGAAATCGACACCGCAGGCGACGGTTTCCTCGCGACGTTCGACGGCCCGGCGAGGGCGGTGAAGTGCGCAAGGGGCGTCGTCGACGCGCTTCGGGAACAGGGAATCGAGATCCGTGCGGGCCTTCACACGGGGGAAGTCGAGTTCGTCGACGAGAAGGTGCGAGGGATAGCAGTCCACATCGGTGCCCGGGTGGCCTCGATAGCGCACCCAGGCCATGTCCTCGTCTCATCGACGGTGAAGGATCTCGTGACGGGTTCCGGACTCAAGTTCTCTGATGGCGGGGTACATGAGCTCAAAGGCGTTCCGGGAGAGTGGCACCTCTTCGATTCCGAACTCTGATTCCCTCGGACGCGGCGATTCGTCGCTTCGGCACTGGTCGCGGTCTCGGCGTCTCCCCGGGACGCTAGGCGCACCGGGAGCCCGCGCCGCACGGCGAGCCGGCGGTCCAGTTGCGCGGAAGTATGAACGGGGTGTAACCGTCCGAGTCTGACGCGGGTGTAGAACTGCCTGGTGCGGGAGGACGAGGGCCGGGAGATCGCCGGTTTCCGCATCGAGTCGGAGATCGGCCGCGGCGGCATGGGGGTCGTCTACCTCGCCCACCAGTCCTTCCCCGATCGCAAGGTCGCGCTGAAGCTCCTGTCGCCTGACCTCGCCTCCGATCCTGCCTTTCGTGAGCGGTTCGTCCACGAGTCCAACGCGGCCGCCTCGACCGAGCACCCGAACATCGTCCCGGTCTTCGGGGCCGGGGAGGCCGACGGCCAGCTCTACCTCGCGATGCGCTACATCGAGGGGACCGACCTCGAGTCGCTCCTGTCTCGGGAAGGAGCCCTGCCGCCCGAACGGGCCGCCCGGATCTGCGCCGAGATCGCCGATGCGCTCGATGCCGCGCACGAGCGGGGACTGATCCACCGGGACGTGAAGCCCGGCAACATTCTGCTGGACGCTCGCGATCGCGCCTACCTCACGGACTTCGGCCTGATCCGCCGCACCGAGTTGCACACCGGTGTAACGAAGACGGGGCAGTTCATGGGCCAAGCGGCCAGAGGACCGGTTTGCGACCGCCAGGGAGATGGCCGAGGCTGTCCGGGGCGGCTCCGGGGCACCGCCCGGACCGAGACGCCGCTCCATGCTCATCGGGCTCGGTGCCGTCCTCGCGCTCCTCGTGATTGGGATCGCGATACTCGCGTCCCGAGGAGGAGAGACGGGCGAACCTCCGATCGCGGCAGAGAGCCCTGCTGAGCCTACGGTTCCGCGGAATTCGCTGGTCCAGATCGACGCCAAGACGGGCGAGATCGTGTCGGCGGCGAGGATCCTCACCACCTCGTAAAACCTCCCGCAGGTCGAGGTCGGCGAAGGAGGCATCTGGGTTTTGGTCGGCCCGACCGTCAACCATGTCGATCCAACCGATGGGACGATCGTAGGAACAGTGGACCTTGGCGCCAACGCGGGGGCGACGTTCGACTCGATCGCCGTGGGTTCCCGAACCGTGTGGGTCGGAGCACTCCCGGGCATCGTCAGGATCAACCCCGCCACCGACCAGATGCTTCGACCCGTCCGGCTGATGCCGCCAGGCGTCCAGCAGCCGACGTACGTCGCACTCGGGGCCGGCCGCGCGTGGGGGCTGACCCCCGACGCTCACTTGACGCGTGTCGACCCACAGACCGGGGCGATGCAAGGGACCGCTGACGTCGGTCAGAGCGCCTCGGCGCTGGCGAGCGGGTTCGACGCCCTATGGGTCGCCGACAGTCTCCATGGAACGCTAACCAAGGTCGAGCCCGGAACCCTCGACTCTGACGCGCCCATCCCCGTCTCCGGCGACCTCGACGCGGTCGCTACCGGCGCGGGGTCCGTGTGGATCCTCGATTCGAGCGCGGGCGTCGTCATCCCCGTCGACCCGGCTACGAGCCTGCCGGGCTCGCCGATCCGTGTGGGTCTGCACCCAACCGACGTCGCGGTCGGGCTCGGCGCCGTCTGGGTGACCAACATCGAAGACGGAACGATCTCGAAGATCGACCCGGTGACCGGAAAGGTCGAGGCCTTCGAGATCGGCGCCCCGGTGGCGGCGATCGCGGTCGATAAGCGGAGCGGAACCCTCTGGGTCGCGGTCTGAAGCCTGGTTATCCGCCGTTGGCTAGGCGCTCCCCGATCTCGGCCGCTCCTCGGCGGGACGGTCCCGGGCCAGGTCCGCGAGCCCGAGCAGACCATCCCGCAGCCGCACCGGGAGCCCGTGCCGCACGGCGAGCTCGCCATCTGACCCTGCCGACGCAGGGCAATCGCCTCAACCCTCCGACTCGACTTCGCGCTGCAGTACCCGCATGAAGCTCGACGCGACCTGGTTCTCAGATGCGGAGTGGCGAGGCTTCGTCCTGCACGACACGCGGCGCGACCTGCTGAAGCGTCACGTGTGCGTCACGTGGGTCGCCGGTATGTCGTACTACCCGGCCGCGGCCGACCTGCCCGACTTCGCACCTGGCAGGGAGGTCGTCCTTCGGCCCGAGCCGTCCAACCCGTTCGATCCGAACGCGATCGGCGTGTGGAGCGCCAGCGCCAGCGTCCAGGTTGGACATCTGCCTGCCGTCATCGTCCGTGATCTACCGCACTTGCCGGGGGAGCGTCGCGGGCTGATGGTCGGCGAGATGGTGCACGGGACGGACCGGGTGGGCCTTTGGGTCGTCGTGGCACGCGAGCCGGTCGTCCTTCGGGTGGTCACGAACGTCAACGATCCGCCGCAGCCATCCGTCGCAGCTTGGGTGCTACACGCGAAGGATGGGCTCCGTCGCTCGGAGGAGCGGAAAGCCCTGCAGTCGGCTGATCCAATCGAGCAGATGCGACAGATGGCGATGAATCTTGCAGAGAGGTACGGGTGATGCGGTCGAGTCCGTTCGGGAACGGGGTCGGCATGGCGCGGTTCGCGCCCGCGGACGCTGGACCTCCGGGCGGGGGCTCCACGGTCTGACGGTCGGCATCGTGTGGACGCTATCGATCCACGACACGGACACGCTCGCGTACACGACAGCCTGCGAGGTAGTGACGCTGGACTGACAAACGAGGCCGGCCTCTACGGGGGACGGTCCTAGTGAGGTGCCGCACGTCGGCCCGACCATGCGGCGGCGCACGCGGAGCCCGCGCCGCACGGCGAGCCGGCGGTCTGATCAGCCCGAACGTCTAGCCCAGAACTTCCACAACGGCCGCTTGTGGCGCGCTCTCGCGACGCGATCGGCCTCGTGGTCTTGCCGGAGGTCTTCTTGGACCTCCTTCAGGTGTTCCCGCTGGGCAGCCTCGTCGTGAGGTAACTGAGGGCCGCTGCGTCCGAACTCGCCCACGCGTACAGGCTACCCCTCAGGGCCGTCTCGGCGTCTCGGACGGACAACTGGGCGCACCGGGAGCCCGCCCCGCACGGGAGCCGACCCGTATGGTCTCGCCCCGAACCCTGCCAGGGAGGAGCCGTGACGAGTCCTGTTATCACCCTGCCACTCGGAATCGCGGCGCCCTCCTTGGCTTACCGCAGAAGGCGACGGTCTGGCGCTCCCTGACCGGTCCTGCGAAGCTGCGAGCGTGAGCGCGACCGGGAAGGACCGCCACGTGACGACAGCGTCCTGATCTCTCGTTTCGTCGATGTCTGTTCGGCCGACGATCGAATCGTCGCCGCGCTCCTTTGCGGGTCCCGCGCAAGGGGCGAAGCCGACGAATACTCGGATCTCGACCTCTGCGTGATCACGAGGGACGAGGCCTTCGAGAACGTCATGGCCGAGCGGGAAGCGTTCGTCCGTCAACTCGGCGAGCCTGTGTTCATCGAGGATTTTGGGCTCGACCGGATCGCATTCTTCATCCTGGCGGACGGAACCGAGTGCGAGCTCGCCTTCGGGCGCGAGGGCGCGCTCGAGGAGGTCGATGTGGGGCCGTTCAGCGCGCTCATCGACAAGCGCGGCATCCTAGACGGCGCGGAGTTCCCGTTCGCCCAGCCGGATCCCGATGAGCAGCGCGAACAGCTCCGCCGGGTCCTGAACTGGTTCTGGCACGACCTCTCGCACTTCATCGCGGCGCTCGGACGTGGCCACCTCTGGTGGGCATGCGGCCAGCTCGAAGCGCTGCGCCGGTACTGCGTGAACCTCGTGCGGATCGAGCACGGCGTCGAGGCGCAAGAAGAGGCGTACGAGAAGCTTGAGAAGGCGGTACCGGTATCAGGGCTGGCGGCGCTGCAGCCGACTTTCTGCCCCATGGAGCGAGACGCGATGCTCCGAGCCGCCCTCGATATCGTGAGCTTCTTCCAGAAACACGCTCCCCGGGTAGCGGGATCCTACGGAACCGAATATCCCGCGGCGCTCGAGCGCCTTATGTCGGACCGTCTCGAAGAACTGGCTGGCCCCGGCGTCTTCCCTCGGACATAGGGCGCACCGAGAGCCGGCGCCGCGCGGCGAGCCATCGTTAAGCCGACGTCTTGTCTTGGCAGGAAGACGATTGAGGACGAAGATGGTCGCGTCTGATCGAAGCTCGGCTTCGTCTGGAGCAGCCCGTTGGAGACATCCGCTTCTTCGC
>JBAVEY010000046.1:0-2658 GCA_049587975.1 Actinomycetota bacterium
CGGCGACGATATCGGAAGGACCCATCTCCAAATGAGACCGCATGGCAGCACCGTCCTCTACGACGAATTCAGCTGTGGGCGAAATGTCGAGTCCGATGCCTGGCAGATTGTCGGCTAGAGGGTCAACCCCCTGGCCGAGAGCATCTCCACCCGGTCATTGTGCGCACCGGGAGTCCGCGCCGCACGGCGAGCCGGCGGTCTAGAGCCGCACCGCTAGGCCCACTATGACCCGCATGTGGCATGCTCATCCGACATCTCCAAGAGGGGACCAGGATGTCCGTGTCGATGCTGGGGGGTATGTCCCAGGAACGCTCATCGCGGTCGGCCTCGTCGTCATGGCCGTGGTGCTGCTCGGGTATTTCGTCTACTTCTTCTTCATCAAGAAGTAGCGGATGCGCCCGGTGGGCGATCCTCGCCGTGCCACGGGTGTAGGCCTTCTTCCAGGCTTCGCTGGTCTGGAAGGAACCTACGCCCGTTGCTCATTTCCACCAGGGAGATGACGCCACGACGCCCGGGTCCAGACCCGCTCAATGCTGATCGCCCCCTTCGCCGCCGGCTCGACTGCTCGTGCCGGCGATCGCGTCTCGGAGCCGACGGTACTCCCCAATATCGATCTCCCCCCGAGCAAGCCGCTCATCGAGGATCCGGTTGGCGGCATCGGTCTCGTGGTGTCCTGAGCGCCCCCGGCCGAGTCCACACATGCCGCCCATGCCGCCCATCATCCGCGCCATCATCCGCGCCATGAACACGGCGCAGATCAGCATGAATGCGGCCATGAGCGCCAAGCCGGGCCACCACCATCCATGACTCCACCACCACATCTCCAACCACCTCCTCAGTCATGGCCCCACGGCCGCTCACTCTTGGGACGCCGAGGCCTTTGATCCTTCGGGCTTGCCGCAGCACGCCGCCGCCATTTCGTTCATGGCCGGACTGCAACCGCACGCCATGGCCATGTGCTTCATCATGTCTTCGGGGGAAAGGGATGGAGTCGGTGCGGTTGACCCGGGCTCCCCGTCGGGCCCGGGGCTTTGCTGCTGTTCGCGGTTTTCGCGGTCGGACATTTCAAACACCTCCTTGTCAGAGCGACGCTGCAGCCTCTCTGTGCCTTGCCGTCGAGAAGCCCAGAGGCACGTACAAGAGACAGAAGCCGCTGGCCCCGCTCGCCAGCCCAACCAAGCCAACGGTGGCGAGCACGAGACCCGCGATGCCGCCTCCCGCGCCATCCAGCAGGAACAGACCAGCCGGCAGGAGGACGATTCCGACCGCCAGCCTGACCGCACGATCCAACCCACCCACGTTGCGGCGGAACATTTCAGTCACCTCCCTTCAACCAATGCGTCCTACCCTGCAGGACGAAGTGACGGGCCGAAGGGATACACCAGAAAGGGAGGCTTCCTGGTGCCGCGGACGCCTCAGAGGACCCGTCAGGGGCGCGGTTCGGAGGGGCTTCGCTCGCAGACGAACACGCCGCGTTCGTCGTGAGTGAAGTCGCACGCCCCCGCCAGCGCGGCTTGAAGCTTCCGCCTTGCACGATGCAGGCGGATCTTGACGGCCTCCAGGGATGTGCCCAGCATCTGGGCGATCTCCGGGTTGGTCAGGCCTTCGAGGTCGTGCAGGAGGATGACCGTTCGGTATGCGTCGGGCAAGTCCTCGAGGAAGCTCTGCACGCACGCGCTCATCTCGGCCTGCTCGATCACCTGGTCGAGCCTCGGTGCGTCCATGACGGACCATGGCGGGTTCGCGTTGGGTGACACCTGGGCGTCAAATGACTCCGGCGCGGTGCGGCGGGAGGACTGGCGGAAATGGTCGTAGCAGACGCGAGTGGCAATGCGGTAGAGCCAGACGGTAAGGGCACCTGGGTCCTGCAGGGTCTTCAACTGACGGTGGGCGCGGAGGAACGTCTCCTGGGTCAGGTCTTCCGCCTCCGCCGGATCGTGCACCATGCTCAGGATGTAACGGCGAATCCTGTCGTGGTATCGGTCGAAGAGGTCTTCAGATGACAGGTTAGCTGTGGCCTTGCGAAGCGGAACCCGTCGGATCGCGCCGCTAACGGCCGAATCCTGCCGGGGCGCCGAGAGTGGATCGGAAGCAGGGCTTCTTCCCCCTGGAACGATTCCATCCGCCATCCTGGCCATCGCGTCAGGCTAAGTCCACGCGGTGATTGGTTCTTGGGCCGTCCGACTCCCTCAGGGTGGGCCACACAGTCCAATTCATGAACCTACGGCCTTGCTGTTGGTCGGCCGTCGGCCCCTTTGCTCTGTGCGACGGGCACCGGCGACAATCGCCTCGTCCCGGTAGCACGCCATCACCATCACGGCGTCCTCGTCCAACAGCGACGGGTGGAACAGCCCCGGAGGTATGTCGTACTGGTTCCAGGCGCGCTCCCACTGACGCAAGACCGCCGGGTCGCGCACCCGTTCCCAACGCATCCCCGCGGGCGCCTCGGGTAACGGTGCGTCCGCCTCACGACATATCCACTGCGCTTCGAAGAGCACGTGGAATCCCTCGGACGCCAAATTCAGGCACGGGAAACTGTCCTTCAGGGAACAGCCCGGGGACGTGTCAATTGCCGCGAGGATGGCATCGACACTCGCCGCCGGATCTAGCGTGACCGCGTCCGGGTAGAGGGGTGGAGTTCGCTTGGGAACCGTCCAC
>JBAVEY010000047.1:0-2555 GCA_049587975.1 Actinomycetota bacterium
GTGAGTAGCCGAGGGCGGTCTCGACGTGCGGACTGACGTACATCGTCCGGCGGTCGTCGTCGGGCGCCACTTGGTAGATCACCGCCGGGAGGTTCTCAACGAGCGCGCGGTAGCGGGCCTCGTCGGTGCCCTGCTCGAGCCGGTCGGTACCCGGCCCGGCCCCCTCGTGTCCGCCGCCCTCGGTCATGTCGGTCGCCCCATGGTGCCAGAAATCGGCCCGTGCCCGGAGCCTCGGCTACCCTTTCGCCGGGAGGGTGGCCGAGCGGACGAAGGCGGCGGTCTTGAAGACCGTCGCTGACCAGCGGTGCATGACGACCGACCGACAAGGGCGCAGGTCAGGACGGGTGCGACTGTCCTCGGCTCACCCGGCTGACCCCATCTTCCAGCGGCATTGGCGGCAGTTTGGGGGCAGATCCGCCCTCGAAGACGGCGTCGATCGCGTCGGCGGCCGTCCTGCTCATGGTGGGAAGGACGTGGCTGTAGACGTCCAGCGTGATCCCGACGCTCGCGTGGCCGAGCGCCTCGGAGACGAGCTTCGGGTGGATGTTCGCCTCGAGCAACCTGGTCGCGAAGGCGTGTCTAAGTCGTGCAGTCGGACCTCGCCAGGGCCGATCGTCTCGACCATCTGACCGAACAGCAAGGGGAGTCGCGCCCCGCAGCCGCAACCTCCGCTCGTCGTTCGGCACTCATGCAGCGGCAAAGGTTGCGGACGCGGCAGGGCGGGGGTCTCCGACCTCCCAACGGAGGTCCCCTGATCCTTGAGGTTGCGTGCCACAAGAACACCGGCTCTTTGGGGCGTCATCTTCCCAGTCAAAGGACCTATCTTCCCGTAGTCATTCGGACCGATACCCACAAGGTAGGTCACGTTGGATGCCGGGTCGGGACGAGTGGAACCCATGAAGATGATCCTCGCCTGCTGTCAGATCCATCGAGGTTGCACCATCGAGGTGTTCTTCGGCGAGAAGGCAGGCGGTCGCATCCCTTGGCCCGATCCCGACCTCAAGCCCGATGCGGAGCGGGATTTCCCAGGCTTGGTGCCGATTCAGCTGAAGCACCTTCTCAAGGACCGGGACGCGAAGGCGCGCGAGACCATCACCGCGCTCACGGCTGAGGTAGCGGAGCTGCGGGAGGGGAACAAGAAGCTGCTCGACCAACTCGTCGCGGCGGGGTTCCGCTACGACGAACTCGCGCAGGCGCTCCAGGCCGACCAGGCGGTGACGCCATGAGCGAGTCGTTCCTCCGCACAGGTAAGCCGGGAGCGGCTTCGAACTCCTCGGCTAACGCCGGGGCTTCTCGCGGCGCCAACGCCCCACCCACGCCGCAACCTCGCGCCGATCCCACAACCGGCTTTCTGCCTCGCGTCCGACTGGAGGAGGGGCCGGGAGGTACTCGCTTGGAGTTCGTCCACTCTCTCCGAGTTCGTCCAGCACCCTTGTGATGAGCGTGTGCGTGCAGGTCCGCACCACCTGAAGCGGCAAGCCGAGCGTGTCAGCGATTTCCTTGCTGTCTTCGCCCGAGAGAAGATGCTGCAGAACCAGTTGCTCATGCCTCGTGAGTGACGTCGCCATGATCCCCTCTCCACGTTCGACGAATCGAGTATGAGTAACTGCATGGCGCGGTTCCATACCGTCGCTGCTGTCAACCGAATGACGGATACCTAGACGACCGGCTCGGTGTGCGACGCGGGCTCCCGGTATGGCGGGCGGGATGGACTGCTCGGGTTCGCGGCCACAGCCTCAGTCAGCCGGTTCACGCCTGGCTCTATCTTGCGTGTCTCGCAACTCCTTCAGCGCCGGGGCAGCGGCTCACGCCAACGTAGGGGGGAACGGCTTACCGTGCGGGAGGAGCTGCCAGAACGTGATCTCGGTTGAATCGCTGAGGATGTCGTCGAGGGCGCGAGCTTCCTCTGTTGTCACCTCGAAACATGTGTCGTGCCGTGCCTTACCACGGAGCAGAGCCTCTGCTCGTGGGGGGAGCGTGCCCAAGCGAGCGGGGTCGAGCCCGCAGATCGCATACCGGGCTGGCACGTAAGGCCTTGCCTCAGGGTCCTCCCACGCATCCGCCGGGACTGGGTCGGAGCTCAACTGGAAACGCTCCGCCTTTACGGCTCCGGACCGAACCAGCTCGACTCCCTCGGGCGTGAGGCGTCGCTCGTAGATGCCGTCCCGGCCGGAATTCCCCACCCCCCCATGCGAGATGACGCGTCCATCGGCGTACACGAAGACGAACCCTGCGCCTTGGATCGCGTCGTAGTGGGCGACGAGCTCTCCTTCCTCTGGGGTGCTCAGCGGCGTTCCCTCTGGGGGGATGCCGCTGAACACCCAACCGGCATCGGGAGCCACCGATGGATCGGTCGATGTTGGCCCGCTCACCTCCGGTCCGGTCTCTGCCCCTCCCGGAACGGCCGGCGTCTGGGTGCGATCGAACGACCCAACGGACGTCACGATCCAGACCGCTGCTACGAAGACCGCGATCCCAACCACACCCGCCGCGATGCGCTGGTTCCGGCGCTTGCGGTCGCGGCGGCGGAGAAACGCCTCGAAGGAAGGCTCGGG
>JBAVEY010000048.1:0-3975 GCA_049587975.1 Actinomycetota bacterium
GTGATGGCTGAAGATCGCTGCGTCGCTTCCACTCCTCTGGGAAGAAGTCTCTCATCTCGATTGGGCGCCGCGCCCCACCGGCGTTCGGCGGGAGTTCCGACTCGGTCCCGCGGCGCCGCCGGCTCCATACGAGGAGTGAACGGCAGTGCATCGCACTTGAACGCTGCTCTGGTTCGGAACACCTGAGGGATGAGCGATGCGTTCAGCGATCAGGAAGGAGAACCTCACCACGAAGGGCGAGACGCTCAGGTCGCTGGATGGCGTCGGTATGTCGCCACGGCGCCACGACACCGGATCTCTCGCGAGGGGGGGCGGGCCGGGCCCTGGCCCATCAGGGTCCATCGCATGGGCGATCTCCACGCTTAGGGATCAGGGGATGCCATCCGAGGAGATCTTCGCGATCCTCGGGGCCGACAATCCCGAGCTGATCCGCAGGTACCTCGAGCTCCACCGGGAGCGATTGGAGGAACACCTCGCGGATCAACGGCGAACGCTCGCGCGTCTGGAACGGCTCCTCGCTGCGAGGTCGATCAGAGCCTCCGCTCGTTGGCGGAAGGAGGAGGTGGCGGGGAGATGATGCCCTTCCTCACCCCTGATCTTGCCAAGGCGTACATCGACGAGCTGTGCCGACAGGCGCACCGCGAGCGCCTGGCTCACCAGGCGAAGGCGCGGGATCGCAGGGGCAAGGATCATCCCGTCGCCTCGGTCGAACCCGTCGAACCGAGGCCGCTCCGGCGACGGCAGGTTGCTCGGAAGGCGAGGAAGGCGGCATGAGCGCCGGTCGAACGCGCCTCTTCATCGGTTTGGGTGCTCAAGACAACGACTTGCTGGTCGCGGCCCGGGGAGGCGACGAGGATGCGTTTCGCCGCCTGGTCGAACCGCATCGCTCGCATCTGCATGCCCATTGCTACCGGATGCTCGGCTCGCTGCAGGACGCCGAGGACGTCCTCCAGGACGCCCTCATCCGAACCTGGCGAGGGCTGCGTGGGTTTGACGGGCGGAGCGCTTTTCGCACATGGCTGTACCGGATCACGACAAACGCATGCCTCGACGCGATCGCGCGGCGACCGAGACGTGTGCCGCCGATCGACTACGGACCGTCAGCCGCCCCCGGCGCCGACGAGGCTGGCGAGTCACCCGCTGACGTCCCTTGGATGGAGCCCTACCCGGATGAGGTGCTTCAGATCGAGGACGGATACGCTGTCCCCGAGGCACGTTACGAGCAGCGCGAAGCTGTGGAGCTCGCGTTCGTCGCTGCGCTCCAGTACCTGCCGCCGCGTCAGCGTGCGGTGTTGATTCTCCGGGAGGTGCTGGGGTTCTCTGCCAGGGAGGTGGCGGATGCGGTCGGTTCAACGCCTGCCTCGGTGAACAGCGCCCTTCAGCGCGCCCGTAAGGCCGTCGACGAACGGGTCCCTGATCGCAGCCAGTTGGCGATCGCGCGAGCGCTCGGCGACGAGCGGGTCCAAGAGATCGTGCAGCGCCTCGGCGACGCCTTCGAACGCGGAGACACGGGCGCGATCCTCGCCCTGCTCACCGAAGACGCAACGTTCTCGATGCCGCCGTACATGAGCCGGTGTCGTGGCCGCGAGGCGATTGCGGACTCCTGGCTCATGCCTGGGAGGCCGCCCCCGCGCTTGCGCTTCCTCCCTACGCGAGCAAACGGTCAGCCGGCGGTGGCTGTGTACGCGCTGAGCCCGGACGGCGATCGATACCTGCCCATCGCCCTCGACGTGCTCAGCCTGCGCGGAGCATCCATCAGCCAGGTCACGGCCTTCCGAACGCCGGAGCTCTTCGGCCGGTTCGGACTCCCGGCCGAGCTCACGACATAGCTATCGAGTCGAAACACCCAGACGGGAGTGTCGTTGGTCAGGTGTGGTTGCCCCAATCGACGAGCCAGCGGCGATCCAGCGGCGGGCACTGATGAGTCGATGCTCGGACGGAATTCCTCTCGGGCAAAGCGATGAATCTCCGCGTCACGCGAGTGTCCAATGTTTGAGCCAGGTATCCCGACACCGAGCAACCCGAAAGCGAGAGGCACCGATGCACGACCGTACACCCCCCACCCACATTCCTAACGAACTTGGGCGTCTCGTTGGCCCGAGGTCTGCGTGCCCACGGCCGTGACGCCCCGGGCGGGGCGGCGGGAGTGGATCGCGCTGGGCGTTCTCGCGCTGCCGTGTGTCTTGTACGCCATGGATCTGACGGTGCTGAACCTGGCGGTGCCGTCCCTGAGCCAGGACCTGCAGCCCAGCAGCATCCAGCTGCTTTGGATCGTGGACATCTACGGCTTCGTCCTGGCCGGGTGCCTCATCACGATGGGTGCTCTCGGGGACCGTATCGGTCGTCGGCGGCTCTTGCTGACAGGTGCCGGTGCGTTCGGAGCCGCCTCCGTTCTCGCCGCCTACGCGACCAGTCCCACGATGTTGATCGCGGCCCGCGCGGTGCAAGGAGTGGCGGGGGCTACCATTGCGCCGTCGACCCTGTCGCTCATCCGCAGCATGTTTCTCGATCCGAGGCAGCGAACGGTCGCGGTCGGAGTGTGGATCGCGAGCTTCTCGGCCGGCGGGGCCATCGGGCCGCTGCTTGGTGGGGTGCTGCTCGAGTGGTTCTGGTGGGGATCGGTGTTCTTGCTTTCGTTGCCTCTCATGGGAATCTTGCTGATGCTTGGGCCGCTGCTCTTGCCGGAGTTCCGCGATCCGGAGCCGGGACGGTTGGACCTCGCGAGCGCGGCGCTGTCCCTGATAGCGGTGCTCGCAGTGGTCTACGGACTCAAGCACTTCGCACAGGACGGCCCGGACTGGCTCTCAGCTTCTGCCATTCTGATCGGTCTCGTCGTCGGCGTTGGTTTCGCTCGCCGCCAATGGACCTTGCGCGACCC
This sequence comes from Actinomycetota bacterium, assembly GCA_049587975.1. Taxonomy (GTDB): domain Bacteria; phylum Actinomycetota; class UBA4738; order UBA4738; family HRBIN12; genus DASSJM01. The sequence goes on from JBAVEY010000048.1 coordinate 2,879, forward strand.
GCTGCTGGACCTGCGGCTGTTTCGCGCCCCGGCCTTCAGCGCGGCGGTTGTCACCAACGTTGTGAGCTTCTTCGTCGGGTTCGGGACCCTGCTGTTCATCGCGCAGTACCTGCAACTGGTGTTGGGCCTGACGCCGCTTGTGGCGGGGCTTTGGATGCTGCCCTCCTCTCTCGGCTTCATCGTGGGATCGATGCTGACCCCGCTGCTGGTGCGCCGGGCCCGGCCGGTATCGGTGATGGCTTCAGGGCTCGCGCTGGCTGCGGTCGGATTCGGACTGTTCACCCAGCTCGACGTCGGCCGTACGAGCGGACTGGTGGTCCTGGTGATCGGGTCCGTCGTCTTCTCGCTCGGGCTCGCGCCCGTGGACACCCTGGCTACCGAGCTGACGGTGGGGGCGGCTCCACCCGAGAGGGCCGGTCCGGCGGCGGCGATCGCCGAGAGCGGCGCCGAGGTCGGCGGGGCGCTCGGCATCGCCATCCTGGGCATGATCGGCCTGGCCGTGTACCGCAGTCGGGTCGCCGACGCCCTCCCGACTGGAGTTCCGCCTCATATCGCGCAGGTTGCCCGCGACACGCTCGGCGGCGCGGTGGCCGCGGCCGGCCGATTGCCCGACCAGCTCGGACAGGGTGTGCTCGTGGCAGCGTCCGACGCGTTCACGCGTGGCCTGCACGTCGCCTTCGGGATCAGCGCCGCTGTCGGAACCGTTGTCGCGGTGCTGGCCGCCGTCCTGCTGCGAGGGGTGGGTGCGAGGTCTGAGCCGGACGCCCGACCGGAAGGGACGCAGCCTGGCGAGCGCGAGGAGGAAGTACAAGGGAGAAGCGAGCAGTGCGCGTGAACGCTCGCAGATATGCCGTCGAGCTTGCCGCTGTAGCACGCGTGATCGCGGGAGGCGGGCGTGGAGTTTCTGATCCGTGCTTGCGCTTCTCCTCGCGTTGGACGTGGCCGCGTGGCTCGGGCAGGGACTCGCGCGACGGCGCGACTGGAAGCCACGTGAGCCCTTGCCGGGTCCCCTCGGCTAGCGAGAGGAGGTAGACCGATGACCAAGAAGACCTACGACCTCGCCGCGGAGCAGCTTCTGGATGCGACCGACGAGGATG
>JBAVEY010000049.1:0-3443 GCA_049587975.1 Actinomycetota bacterium
CCGAACAGGAGGAGATGCAGGAGCGGTTAGCGTTCGCGACGGCGAAGTGGTTCGCGGCGCAGGCCGAGGTCGCCCGACTCCGCAAGATAGAGGAAGCGGCGAGGCTCCACGTCGAACACGGTACGAAAGCCACGTTCTATCTTCTGGTGGAGACGCTGGCCGAAGTGGGAGGGTAGACCCGCCACGAAAGGTGACGGCTCCTGACAAACCAGTGGACCAACCCAGTGGGGGTATCCCAAAGGACTGCCCGCCAAGGTCGAAGTTCGAAAACGCCGGACGCTGCTGCCAGACGGGTTCGGAACCGCAATAAGGTGGTCCGGGAACCTCGCGGCCGGAGCGAGCCGATAGTTCGCGCTGACGCACATCCAACCCTGACTCGCGAGCCGGTAGATCAAGGAAAGCCCATCGCGGTTCTTCCTCCCGGTGCGGAGGGCACCTCCGTGCAGATGCACAAGCGCCAGGCCGCCGGCTGGACGAGCTCGGTGGACGTAGACGTCGAGCGTGTTGCTTGGGCCAGCATCGCCGTAGGCGATATCGGCCCCCGGACCGCGTCGCCGCGGCGGGCTCGGAGGGGTATGTCCACCAAGGTGATGTTGCATCGACCCGGAGACCAAGTGGGGCAACGATGCGCTCGGTCACGTGGAGGACCGCCTCCTCCCCAAACAGACGGTCCCCCACCCTTTCGATCCGCCTACAACGGCCCTTATTCGTACACCTGACCACGCGCGTCGACGGGCAGGAGCGTTCGCGGGCCACAGCGTTCCCGCTGGTCAGAGGCGACTTCTAACGAACGCGGCCAAAACGCGCGGGCGTGCGCATGCGATCAGCCGAGGGACTCGAGCGGCTCTGGACCAGGAGATTGGACCGGTCGCGCAGCACGGCGGGCCGATGCCCCTCTTACCGGCGGCGCTCCAGGGACACGCACGACGGGACCCGGTCACCCGGGTCCCGTCGGCGATTACGCCCCTAGCCAGGTCAGACGGTGAAGGAAACGACGAGGTAGCCGTTGGCCTTCAGGGTCACCGACTTCGAGACGCCGTACGTGGGCAGATTGACCGTGAAGGTCGCGGCCTTGCCCGTGTACTTGTAGGTCCACATGAACCAGCCATCCGCGTCGGTCTGGACCGTGGCCATCTTCTTCGCGCCCAGCCAGATCTCGACCGGCGTTCCGGCCACCGGGTCACCGGAGGCGCTCGTCAGTACGAGCCCACCGATGCCCGGGTCGTTCTTGAACACGTTCACGCTGTGAACCGTGGCGCTCAGCCCGTCGGCTGTGAACGTGTAGGTGTAGGGGTTGTTGATGGTTGCGGGGACCGGCGGTGCACCTGGGACGCCCGAGTGGATGGCGGTCGGGTCGAGCTTCGAGAACGGTGCGTAACCCGTCTCGCCCTTCCACCCGTAGTCCAAGTGGATCGCGATGTAACTGAACCCGGTCCCGAGGCCGGACACCGTGATGTCTCCGCCGAGCGCCGTTGGCGCTCCGGTCACGGTGACACCGGTCACCTCGGTGCCAGGCGTGTAGCACGTCTTCCCGTCATAGGTCGTCACCGTGACACCGCTGTAGACGTGGACCGGATTCGCCCCCTGCGTCACGAACGGAGTCGGGATGTCGAGGGTCACCGGACCGAGCATCCGGTCGTTGATCAGGGTGACCATCCACAAGAGGCCAGACGCGAGCCCCGAGAACGCGACAGACGCTGCGAGTGCCCATTCCTCGGCCGGCATGCGAACCTCCCTCCACGCTGGTAGGCGCATCAGGCCCCGTAGTATCGTCCGCGGAGGGGAGATCGCCGCTGCGAGTCACGATCCAATGGCTTCGGTGATGAGACTTAGGCTCGCCGCCGTCAGTACCGCCGGCCTAACGCTTCTCGGTGCGGCTTGCAACACGGTGAGTGGCTCGGGCAACGTCGTAACCCGACAGATCGAGGCGACGTCGTTCTCTCGCCTCGAGGTCTCGTACGCCTTCGGGGTAAGGGTCACCATCGGAAGTCCGGAGCGCGTGATCGTTCGGGTCGATGACAACCTGCTCGACTCCCTGGATGTCGGTGCTTCCGGCCACACCCTCCACATCCGCCTGGAGCCGGACACGATTGTGACCGACGCGACCCTGGAGGCGGACGTCACCGTGAGCGCGCTCACTGCGCTAGAGGTCTCGGGGGCATCGAAGGTCACGCTCGTCGACCCGATTCGAGCCCACACACTGACACTTACGGTCTCGGGCGCGAGCCAGCTGACGGGGGCCATCGAGATCGACGAAGGCAACCTAGAGGTGTCGGGCGCGTCCAAGGCGAGTCTTTCCGGGTCGGGGGATGCGCTCGAGGTCACGGAGAGCGGTGCGAGCAACCTCGAGGCCCTTGAACTCACGATCCGGGCGCTGATGATCGAGGTCTCTGGGGCCTCGCACGCCGAGATCACGGTAACGGATTCGCTTTCGGCCAGCGCATCAGGAGCCTCGGCCCTCCGCTACGCCGGTTCTCCAACGGTGACAAAGTCAGACGCATCCGGGGTGTCGACTATCGAGCAGCTCTGAGCGGGCCGAGGAATCGCGCGCCGTGAACGGGAGATCCTCGAGCACGCCGTCCACACCATCACCGAGGAGGCCGCCGCCGCGAGCCCTGACTGGACGTTGGCGCCCCCGACGCTAGCATCCGGCGCCGTGGACCTGGAGCATGTCGAGCGTCAACTCCGTGAGCGACTCGACGCACTCGGCCCCGCTCCTCGCGCCGAGCCCCCCACGTCCTCATGCTCCCCGACTTCGAGCGCGCCGACCGGATCGGCGAGTCCTGGGAGAACCCGGAAACGCAGACCTTCGGGAGCTCCTGATCATCGTCATCCACACCACCTAACTCGCCTCATCGCGGCGTTCCGCGCTTCCATCAGATCGCAGAGGTCGGCGATTGGGTTACGAGGCCCGAGTTCAAGGACGGTGTGGATGGATGGATGAGAGCCGATCCCGAGCTATTTCCAGCTGAACGGGCATCCCCTTCGCCTCGTACCGGCGGAGGGCCTCGCGGAGGGCTCGCTCCTCCCCGGCCTGCTCGCCATTCAGCCAGTCGACGTCGGCCCCGCTCCCCGCGCCGAACCCGTACAGGTAGCCGCGGGTCAATCGACCGTGGCAGTTCCGTACTGCGGGCGTCCGGTGGGCCGGTAGACCTGGATCGTCACCCCGCTGGGGGTGACCTGCGATCCGACCAGGTCGAGCGCTATGTCCGGGCCGGTGTCAGGGAACAGCCGCGTCCCCTGGCCGACGACCACCGGGTAGGTGAGCAGGGTCATCTCGTCGACGAGGTCGTTGTCGAGCAGCCACCGGACCAGAACGCCGCTGCCGTGCACCTGCAGCTCGCCTCCCGCCTTGGCCTTCAGCTCGCGGATGGCAGCCGCGACATCACCGGAGAGGACGGTCGTGTTCGTCCACTTCGGGTCGAAGGGTGTGGTCGATGCCA
>JBAVEY010000050.1:0-1646 GCA_049587975.1 Actinomycetota bacterium
CGACGTACGCGCTGCCCTCGTTGTCCGAGACCTTCGTCGACGTCCCCACGAACGGGGAGGTTCGGATGAAACGGTTGAGGGTGAGCTGAGGCTGCGTCGTGCTGATCAGGGCCTGCGCGGTCCCCATCCCGACCATCGCTACGGTGAGAACCACGCTCAGTGAGACCAGTTGTCGAGTTACACGCCGCATGTGTGACCCTCCTATGACCGATCCGTCATGCGGCAGCTCATCCCGCGGCGGGATGCCGCCTCGAGCAACGCTTGCCGGATGTGACCGATCGCCCCAAGACCGGACGTCTTGGAGCGAGACCTCTCGTCCACTTCCCTTTGGATCACTCAGATCGCTAAAGCCAACCCTGCATCTGTAACAGCGCGGAGCATCGGGGTGAACATGCAGATGGCGTAGGAAATCCTAGCGCGTGGGGTTCGTCGGCCTACGCGTTCCTTGGCCCATCGTCGAGCCCGTGGCCTGCGAGATGGGTGACGAGGATGTAGATGCTTCCAAGAGCACCCACGCGGGGAACACCAGGAGGACCCCTGCGTTCCGGGTCACGATGAACAGCAGGACGAGCGCCACCGGATAGGTCAGGAACGCCAGCCACCGGTGGATCACGCCGGTCCGTAGCAACAGCGTCGCCTGGGAGACGAGGAACACTGCGGCCATCCGGAGGGCGTACACATTGAAGATCTAGGAGACGATCTCGCGCGCGTACCGGTACGTGTCGGTGTCGGGGAATCCCGACGCGCTGGCGTAGCCGACGGCGATCGCGGCCGCGGATGCCGCCGCCGCGAACATCATCGCCTGATACATCACCCGCCGGAGGTCATCGATCTCCATCAGAGGCGGTCCCCTGGCGTGGTCCTTCGGTGCGCCTCCTCGAGCGCGCGCTTCGGCGGCGACGCTCGACCCGTAGCGCGAGAGCATCGAGCGGGAGCGCCAGCCGGCGAGCGCCATCAGGTTCTCGACCTCGACGCCGTCGGCCATCCGCCGGTGCGCGTAGGTGTGCCGGAACCGGTGGAGGTTGATCCGCTCGTCGATCCCGGCGTCCCTAGCGCGCTTCCCGACGATCTGCGCGATGCCGTTATCGGTCAGCGGTCCGACGAGGCCGAGCCAGAGGTTCGGCAGTCCCGCGTCCCGATGCCCGCGCGGGCGCGGAGGTACCGGTCGAGCGCCTGCGCGGCCTTGTGGCCGAACGCGACGGTCCCGGACGCGCCGACAATCCCCGGTCATGGTCGCCTGTCGCGCCCGGAGGTCGACGTCTTCCGTAGAGAGGTTCGCGAGCTCCGCCCGCCGGCAGCCGGTATCGACGAAGAGCCGGACGATCGCGAGGTCGCGACGGTCGGCGAACGCCGTACCCGAGCACGCTCGGATCAGCGCGGCGAGCTGTTCGTCGGAGATGATCGGGACCGGCTTCTCGGGGACGATCGGCGGGCGCATGTTGATCATCGGCAAGACCGCGATCTCGCCGCGTCCCATCACCGCGCACGCGATGTTGACCTCGACTCCACGGGCCGAGCGAGCACGGCGCCCGCGAGCACCGGCGGGAACCCGCGTGCCGTCGATCGGGAGGAGGACACGGAAGCGAGGGCTTGGACGACCTCGAGCTGCGCTCCGCTGATCCCTTCGATGCCGGCGGGGCGGCCCC
>JBAVEY010000051.1:0-33037 GCA_049587975.1 Actinomycetota bacterium
GTCGTCGAGGGCGGCGGCAAGGACGAGGAGATCAAGGGCCGGATCAACCAGATCAAGGCCGAGATCGAGAAGACCGACTCCGACTACGACCGCGAGAAGCTGCAGGAGCGCCTGGCGCGCCTCGCCGGCGGCGTCGCGGTCATCAAGGTCGGCGCCGCGACCGAGGTCGAGCTCAAGGAGAAGAAGCACCGTATCGAGGACGCCGTGCAGTCCACGAAGGCGGCCGTCGAAGAGGGCGTCGTTCCCGGCGGAGGCGTGGCGTTGCTCAACGCCCAGGCGGCGCTCGACAAGGTGGATCTCGAGGGTGACGAGCTGACCGGCTCGATGATCGTTCGGCGAGCGCTCGAGGAGCCGATCAAGCAGATCGCGGCGAACGCCGGTCTCGAGGGCGGCGTCGTGATCGAGAAGGTCCGTGCCCTCGACGTCGGGTTCGGTCTGAACGCCGCGACGGGCGAGTATGAGGACATGTTCAAGGCCGGCATCATCGACCCGACCAAGGTGACGCGCTCCGCGCTGCAGAACGCGGCGTCGATCGCAGCCCTGTTCCTCACCACCGAGGCGGTCGTGGCCGAGAAGCCCGAGAAGGAGAAGGCCCCGCCTATGCCGGGCGGCGGCGGCGACATGGACTTCTAGGTCCGGTCGGTCCGAAGCACGTCGAAGCGGCCCTCCTCGGAGGGCCGCTTCGCTGCGCCCCGGTGCCCGGGGCGAGTGAACCGGACGGCCGGTCGAGGCGAACGACCACCAGGAGCCCCCTCTCTCACGCCGAGGCCCCGGAGCCATCCGGGGCCTCCGCGTATCCGGGGTCCTCCGCCACCGCCACCGTGCCAGAATCGGCCGTGGGCAAGGCGCGACTCCATCTGACGCTCCCGGGGCACCTCTCCTCGGAGCCGGTCCTTCACCGGGTCGCGACGGAGTTCGGACTCGTGACGAACATCCGGCGGGCGAACATCGAAGACCGAGGTGGCTGGGTCATCGTGGAGGTCGAGGGCGAGGATGGGCGGATCGCGGAGGCCGTCTCGTGGCTCGCCGAGCAAGGGCTCCAGGTGGACCGGATCGATGAGTGACCCCGGCCGGCCCTGATGCTCGAGAAGCGCATCGAGATCAGGTGGCGAGACGTCGACGCCTACGGCCACGTGAACAACGCCGTGTACCTGAACTACCTTGAGGAAGCGCGTGACGCCTGGGTGCAGGACGTCCTCGGGCGGGTGTCGGGCAACACCTGGGACTTCGTGCTCGCTCGCGTGGAGATCGACTTCCGGGTGGAGCTCACGCAGGACGATGGTTGGGTGAGCGTGCGGTGCGCGCTCGAGACGATCGGGCGCTCGAGCGTGGGGACGCGAGAGGAGGTCCGTAAGGACGACGGGACGATCTCGGCCGAGGCGCGGAGCGTGGTGGTTCCGCGTGATGCGATGACGGGGCGGTCGCGCCCGCTCACCGATCGCGAGCGCGCGGCCCTGGAGGCCGAGCTCGCGACGGGATGAGGGCGGTCAGCCGACGATGTGGCGGCCGTGTGCGAAGTGGTCCTCGTACCAGTTGTCCCGGACGTAGGTGATCGTGACGCCCCCGTTGCTCCCCCCCGAGTCGATCGCCCACCCGTTGCCGATGTAGGTGTCGACGTGGTTGACGCTTCCGTCGTCGTCACCGTCGTAGAACAGGAGATCTCCCGGGCGGATGTCGTTCCACCGCACCCTCTTGCCGACCGAGGCCATCGAGGCGGACGTCCGTTGGGGCAGACCCCAGCCCGCGTAGTCACGCGGGGGGGTGTTGTCCCACCCCTCGACGGCCTGCTTCATCACCCACCAGGTGACGCCCGAGCAGTCGAACCCGCCGACGGGCTGGTACCCGCAGCAGTAGCCGGTCGGGGTCGTCTCGTACCAATCGCCGTCCTCGACGTAGGGGTAGCCGACGTACCGGACGGCGAAGCCGACGACCTGCTGCATCTTCTTCGTCAGGTTGGGGAGCGTGATCGTCGCGTACCGCGACAGGGAATCATGCATCCATGACGGCTCGGTCGCGGCTCGGAAAAGCGACCACGCCACCTCCGCGCGAGGCAGGGGAGCGTCGGGTCCGACATCGAGCGACTCGTCGCCGTGGTTGTAGCGTAGCCCGATCCGCATGCCGATCAGGAGCGTCCCGAAGTCCTTGGGCGTCGGAACCACGGTCCCGTCTCGAAGGTGCAGGGCGTCGGCCCCCGCCGCCAGGTCGCCCATGCCGATCGCGAGGACCAACGCCCGGTGCACCTCGCGTGTCGTGACCGGATCGTCGGGGCGGAATGCGCCCGCATCGTCGGTCTGCATCCACCCGGCTGTCACGCCGACGTTCGCATAGCGAGAGAAGCGATCGGTCGAGGGCAGGTCGGTGAACTCGAGCGCAGCGTCCGGCTCGAGCCCGGATCCGAAGGCGCGGAACAGCGCCCGCGCGAACAGCTTGCGGCTCTCGAGCCGGTCCGGCTCGAACGCGTAGGTGCCGTCGGCCGCCGGTTTGCGATCACGCATCCAGTCGTTGATGGCGCCGACGAAGTCGATCGCCGTGTGGCCCCAGTACTTGTTCGGCACGTCCGACCAGCGCACACCGTCGCTCGTGCCGGCCGCGAGGGTCTCGTCCGGGTTCCATGAGGCAGGACCGGAGCCTGGCTCCCCGCCCCGCGGGCCACCGACGGCAGGTGTCGACGAGGCGACCTGCGGCATCAGCAGGCACGCGGAACACGCGAGGACGGCGACGAGGCGCCGCAGGGGCCGTGCGGGCATGTCCCGTCTACCCTCGGCGAGCGGGCCTGTCGCCTCAAGTCGGCCGAACGGGGGAACTCGGTCCGGCCGCATCCCGGTTCCGCTAGCCTGCCTGGCGTGCTGGGGGAGCTCGAGGCCGTCGTGGTCGAGGTGAAGCCGTGGGACGTCCACGGGGTCGGGTACGTCGACGTCACGGTCGTCTATCCGGACCGGGTACTTGAGACCGCTCGACTAGGGCCGGAAAGTATCCCGGAGGACCTCCAGGCGGGGGAGCACGTCGTGGTGAACAAGGCGGTCAACATGATCGTGGGGATCCGTCGTCGTTGATGTTCGATTGGACGTATCTCGACGGGTCCGGCGAGGAGATGGGGCGCTCGCCGCGGTTCGCCGACGCCGATCAGGCCGAGGACTGGATCGGCTCCTCGTGGCCCGACCTGCTCGAGCACGGGGTGGAGGCCGTCGTGCTGTACGACCACGGCGCGGGCAGGAAGGTCTATCGGATGGGGCTGGGGTCGGACTAGCCGCTTTTCGGCGAGGTTCCCAGGGAGGCCGGGCCTTCCCCTCGAACCTTCTCGACGCCGGCCAACGCCTCACGCAGGTCCTTCAGCCACTCGTCCTGCTTCTGCGCGACCAGCCGTACGCACCAGGCGAGCGCGTGGCTGCGGGAACGCGCCACGCCGCCCTCGACCAGCGTGTCGAGCACCCGGCGCTCCTCCAGGCGCAGTCGGGTCATGGCCGGCACGCTCACCGTGGTGAACAGCTTCCGAACGTCCCCGCACTCCGCGCCCCATGAGACCCTGCGACCGAACCGGTGCTGGGCCTCCTGGGCGATCCGCATCCGGTGCTCGCGGGTGTCCTCCCGGAACCCGTCGATACGAGCCACCCGTGCGGCGGCCGCCGCCTCGGCCGTGGCATCGGCCGGAAGCTCGGGATCGGAGAGCGTGCCGACCACGAGGATCTCGTCGCGGTCGGAGGCGACGTTCGGCGTCCCTACGAACCACTCCGCGGGTATCCGGCCGGCGAACCACCCGCCGACCTGTTCATCCGAGGCGACCCCGCTCGCGTGCATGCGTGATGATTACACAATTACAGGTAATTGTAAAGGGGTCGGAAGCGCCGCTGGATGCGCTCGACGGCACCGTGGCCAGATGGAAGGATGGCCGCGACCGGCGCTCGCCGAGATGGGAGGCCCTATGGACCACATGGAGAGTTCAGCGCGCGCGCCCCTCGGGGGGATCCTGGCGATCGTCGGTGGCGGCCTACTCGCCATCGGCTCGTTCCTCGCCTGGGCCGAAGTGTCCGGGGGTGGCACGAGCGTCACGGCCAAGGGCATCGACGGCTCGGACGGCTACATCACGCTCGCGGCCGGTCTCGTCGCCATCCTCGTGGGGATCGTGATGATGCGAGGAAGCAGACGGGCGCTGGCCATCCTGGCCATCCTCGCCGGGGTCGTCGGCGGGGGGATCGGGCTGTACGACGCGGTGACGGCCAAGGACAGCGTCCTCGATGCCGCCGCGGAGGAGCTCGCTCCGAGCTTCGGGGCCTCGACGGAGCAGGTGCGGGCGGCGCTCGACCAGGCGATCGACGCCGGGCAGCTCAGCGTCTCGGTCAGCATCGGGCTGTACGTCGTGATCGCCGGCGGCGTCGTTGCCGTCGTCGGAGGGATCGCGGGGCTGCGCGGTTCGGTGTCCGAGCCGGCCAGCGCGGCCGACTCGTCGGCTCCGCCACCACCGCTGACCACGACCGACGTCGGCGACCTCCCTGCGGCTCCCACGGCTCCCCCCGCGTCCACACCACCGGACGACGGCGGCGCCTGAGGGATGCAGGGTCGTGCCATCGCGGCGGGCTCGCTGGCCCTGGCCGGGGGCGTGGTCGCGGTCCTGGGTTCCTTCCTCGCGTGGGCGGAGATCTCGGCGGGGCCCTTGTCGGAGCGGGCGATCGGCATCGACGGCTGGGAGGGCAAGGCGACGATCGTGGGTGGCGTCATCATGTTCGCGGCCGGAGTCCGTGTGTTCGTCGGTTCGGATCGAGCGGTCGCCCGCCTGCGGCTAGGTGCGACGATCGGTGGCCTGGTCGCTGCGGGTGTCGGTCTCTACACGGCGCTCACCGTTCGTGAGCAACTGCTGGATGCGGTCTCGAACGAGCTGCCCCGCGCCGAGGCGGAGCACGCCCTGGACACCGGTCTCCTCCAGCTCTCGATCGCCGTAGGCCTGTACTTGGTGCTCGCTGGTGGGGTCCAGGGGATCCTCGCCGCGGCGGTGGCGTTGGGGGTCCGAGATCGAGCGCCCGCGGCTTCCGGTGTGGGCCTGCGCGGGTGGTCCGCCATCGACGGAGGTGTCACATCCGGACCGCCGGCGCCGCCGGAGCTCCCGGGGCCCGAGACGCTCCCGCCAGCACCGGGACACCCTCCGGGCGACGGTGGGGTGTCCGGATGAGGACCGAGGAGCATCGGCTCGACACGCGTGATCGGCGGGTCGTCGACGTGACCGAACTGGTCCACGCCTTCTGCTCGTCGGACGGTCGAGACGGTCTCGTCCACATCTTCGTGCCCCATGCGACGGCCGGTGTGGCACTCATGGAGACGGGGTCGGGCTCCGAGGTCGATCTCGAGGAGTTGCTCGAGCGTCTCCTGCCGCGCGACGACCGGTACCGGCACCGGCACGGCCCGGTCGGCCACGGCGGCGATCACCTCCTGCCGGTCCTCGTCTCGCCCTCCGTGTCGATCCCGGTCGACGCCGGCCGGCCTGCGCTCGGGACCTGGCAGCGCGTCGTGCTCGTGGATCCGAACCGCGAGAACGACGTGCGCCGGCTCCGCCTGACGTTCGTGCCCGCCTGAGCTCGGGCCGATGTTGGTCCAGATCCGAGCCCCGGCGGGCTCCCGTGGCGCTCGAGCCCTTACAGGTACAGACCCGGTTGTGGTTCCTTGCCGTCCGGCGACGAGGAGACGGCCTGGACGTCACGCTCGCGGAGCAGGAGACAATCCCGGCCGTCGAGCTCGACCTCGAGACCCGCCTGGGGCAGGTACAGGATCCGGTCGCCGGCCTTCGCGCTCCGCACGTCGGGGCCGACGAGGAGCACGTCGCCCCAGACGCATCGCTTGGGGGCCGGCGCGGCGGTGGCCGGGATCAGCAGTCCGCTCCGCGAGGTGCGTTCGCCGCTGTCGGGGTTCTCGACGACGATCCGGTCGCCGGTGAGTCGGATGTCCTCGGTCGTGGCGGGGAGCGCGCGCTTCTTCCGTACCTTCGACGCGCGAGGCTTGGACCGCTTCGTGGGCTCGGCCATGCCAGCGATTGTAGTCGCGCGTCTCGGACCGTCCGGCGGCGGGTGACCCTGTGCTCTCGACGGGTACGATGCTCGCCCGATGAACGCGAGCGAGGTCCTCACCGACGCGGTCGCGACGCTCAAGGCGTCGACCGCTATCGACCATTGGCAACGCGATCGCGAAGAGATCGAAGCCGACGAGCTGCTGTCCTTCGCGCTCGGCGCCGACCGGGTCCACCCGCTTGACGAGGTCCCCGCTGCCGCCCGCCGGCGTTTCGATCGGATGGTCGCCCGTCGGGCGGCGGGCGAGCCGGTCCAACTCATCACCGGGCGGGCCGTGTTCCGAGGCCTCCAGATCGCGGCACGCCCCGGCGTGTTCGTCCCTCGTGATTCGACCGAGTACCTCGCGGAGCAGGCGATCCGCAGGCTCCGCCGGCGACGACGCCCGATCGCCGTGGACCTCGCGACAGGAGGTGGGACGGTGGCACTGGCGATCGCGAACGAGGTCCGCGGGGTGCGCGTGTTCGGCACCGACATCTCGGCGACCGCGGTCCGGGTCGCCCGAGGGAACGCTGAACGACTGCGACTGCGTGCCACCTTCCGCCGCGGCGATCTGTTCGGTGGGCTGCCAAGCGATCTCCAGGGCCGTGTCGACGTGCTCACGCTCCATCCGCCGTACGTCGCCCGGGACGAGCTGCACGAGCTCCCCGAGGAGATCCGTCGGTTCGAGCCCCCCCACACCCTGACCGACCGGAGCCTGGACGGTCTCGGGCTGGTGGGGCGTGCCGCGTCGGAGGGCCCGCGCTGGCTCAAGCCCGGCGGGTGGCTGCTGATCGAGGTGAGCCCCGACCGTGCGCGGGCTGTGGCTACCGTCCTTCGGCACGAGGGGTTCGCGGACGTGCGGAGCACGATGGATCGGGGCTTCAAGGTGACCCGCGTCCTCGTGGGTCGCTGGCGCGGATGATCGCCCGCGGATGACCGACCCCGAACCCATCCCGTACGGCGCGTGGCCCTCGCCGATCACGGCGGAGCGGGCCGCGAAGGGCTCGATCAGGCTGAGCGAGACGCGCGCGGTCGGTGAGTCGACGACCTGGCTCGAGCGCCGACCCGAGGAGCAGGGGCGGTCCGTCGTCGTGCGATCGGAACCAGGGGCCGAGCCGGTGGACGTCACGCCTGCCGGTGTGTCGGTCCGGACCCTCGTCCACGAGTACGGCGGTGGCTCCTACGCGGTCTCCGGCTCGACCGTCCATTTCGCGAACCTCGATGACCAACGGCTCTATCGCCAAGACGCCGGCGGGGCACCCACCCCGATCACGCCCGAGCCGGCGACGCCGCGCGGCCTGCGCTACGCCGACCTGGACGTGTCGCCCGACGGCCGGCGGATCGCCTGCGTCCGCGAGCGTCACGGGGACGATGGGATGCCGGTGAACGAGCTCGTGGTGATCGCGGCCGACGGGTCCTCGACGTCCATGCTCGCCTCGGGACGTGACTTCTACGCGTTCCCGCGATGGGCGCCCGACGGCGCGCGCGTGGCGTTCGTCGCGTGGGACTTCCCGCGGATGCCCTGGGATGGGACCGAGCTCCTCGTGGTCGAGGTCGCGTCCGACGGATCCGCCGGATCGTCGCGCTCGGTCGCGGGGGGCGAGCACGAGTCGATCTACCAACCGGCGTGGGGACCCGACGGCTCGTTGGCCTTCGTTTCGGATCGAACGGGCTGGTGGAACCTGTATCGAGAGGAGGCCGGCGGCGAGCAGACGAACCTCACGCCGATGGCCGCCGAGTTCGCCGTCCCGATGTGGCTCCTCGGCTACGCATCGTACGGCTTCCTCTCCGACGGGAGGATCGTGTGCGCGTATCGCCAGCGAGGGGTCCACCACCTCGCGCTTCTCGATCCATCGACACGGGAACTCCTCGATCTGGATCTGCCCTACGAGACGTTTGAGCCGGCGCTCAGCGTCTCGGGACAACGGCTCGCGTCCATCGCCGGAGGCCCGACTATGCCGACGCAGGTGGTCACGCTCGACTTCTCGACGCGAGCGGTCGAGGTCCTGCGTGAGAGCGACGTCGTGGACTTCGATCCCGCGTTCGTGTCCGTGCCTGAGCCTCTGGAGTTCCCGACCACCGATGGGCAGACCGCGTATGCGTACTACTACCCGCCGACGAACCCGGCGGTGGTCGCTCCCGACGGGGAACGCCCGCCGTTGCTCGTCAACGTCCACGGCGGACCTACGTCGGAGGCGGACCCGGAACTGCACCTCGAGGTGCAGTTCTTCACCAGCCGTGGGTTCGCGTACGCCGAGGTGAACTACCGTGGGAGCACCGGCCACGGGCGGGGCTTCCGTGAGAGCCTGTACGGTCGATGGGGCGTCGTCGACGTCGACGATGCGGTGGCGGTCGCGGAGCACCTGGTCGGTCGAGGGCTCGCCGACCCCGACCGCCTGCTCATCTCCGGTGGCAGCGCGGGCGGGTGGACGACGCTCTGCGCCCTCACGTTCCGGGACGCGTTCGCGACCGGCACCAGCTACTTCGGCGTCTCGGATCTAGAGCCGTTCGCCGAGACCACGCACAAGTTCGAGTCGAAGTACCTGGATGTCCTGGTCGGGCCATGGCGGGACGCGGCCGACCTGTGGGCCGAGCGCTCTCCGGTCCGCCACGCCGATCTCCTCTCGCGTCCCCTCCTGATCCTCCAGGGCGACGAGGACGAGGTCGTCCCCCCGGCCCAAGCCGAGGTGATCGTCGAGGCCCTCGAACGACGGGGCCTCCCCTACGCGTACCTGCTCTTCGAGGGCGAGCAGCACGGGTTCCGCAAGGTCGAGAGCATCTCGCGATCCCTCGAGGCCGAGCTGACGTTCTACGGCAGGATCCTGGGCTTCGAGCCCGCCGACCGGTTGCCGCCCCTGGAGATCCGGAACCTCCCGCCCGGCCCGGGGTAGTGCCGGGACGTTCGGGCCGGTGGCGAGGGGCCGATAGACCCCGGGCCGCGGTGCGACCCTCCGGGACCATGGGGGCGTCATGAGCTCGCGACCCCTCTTCGTTGCGTGGCGGCTCACCGTCCGGCTGATCCCCGCGTTCCTCTTGCTCTGGGCCGGGTTCAGCAAGGCCTTCGACCGGCAGGGGTCGATCCTCGCCGTCGACGCCTACGGGGTCCTGCCCGATACGCTCGTGCGCATCGTCGCGGCGCTCCTGCCGTGGATCGAGATCGGCGTCGGCATCCTGCTCGTCCTCGGCCTGTTCGTTCGGTTCGCTGGGATCGCGACCGCGGTGCTCGCGTGCGTGTTCATCGCGGCGCTGGCGCAGGCAAAGGCCCGCGGTCTCGCGATCGACTGCGGATGTTTCGGAGGCGGTGGCGCCGGCGAGGGCGTGAGCTGGTGGGACATCGCCCGTGACATCCCGATCGCGCTCGCCGGGGTCTACCTGGCCATGCGGCCGCGGGGACCACTCCAACTCGACAACCTTCTCGACGTGACGGAGGACCACGATGGTGAAGACCGCGGATCGGACCAAACGCGAACGCCGGCTCGCTCGGGCTGAGGCCAAGGCCGAGGCCCGCAGGCGCAAGGAGCGCCGGCGACGGCTCGGATGGGTGCTCGGCGGCTTTGCCCTCGCGGGCGCCATCGCCGTGGCCACCGTGGCGTTCCTGGGGGGGAGCGGCGATCCGGGCGCAGGGCCATCCGATCGAGCATCGGTGATCGCGGCCGGCCCCGCACGTTCGGAACCGCTCGCCCGTGGCGACGCTGTACCCAACTTCTCTGCACCCGGCCTCGCCGGTGGCACGGTCTCGTGGGAGGCCTACGCGAACCGACCGGCGGTGCTCGCTGTGTGGGCGCCCTGGTGCCCCCACTGCCAGGTCGAGCTCCCGGTTCTGGATCGGGTCATGCGCGATCACCCGCGCGTCGGCTTCGTGACGGTCGTGACGGCGATCGGGGCTCGGCCGGGCCCCACGCCGGATGGATACATGCGTGACCACGGCCTGACGTTCCCCGTCGCCGTGGACGACGACAGCGGGACGATCGCCGACGCGCTCGGGGTGCCGGGCTTCCCGATGCTCTACTTCGTCTCGTCCGACGGGACGGTCGTGTTCCAGGCGTCGGGGGAGGTCGACGAGGCGGCGTTGCGCGAGGCCGTTTCGAAGCTCTCCTGAGGCCGAACGACGGGGGCGGGGGGCCAGGTCCCCTGACCGACCCCCCGCTCGAGAGGGGGCGCGTTCCTCTCGTGGCGGATGGGACCGTATCCGAGGTCTGTGACGGCCCCGGGACGCTGGGGTGTCGGCGGCGTGAACTAGTGCTTGACGGGCCAGGTCGCAGCCGCGAGCGCCGCGCGTCCGATCCGGCGCGTGAGGCCTCGTGACTGCACGGCCCTGCTCCTGCGCGTCGAGCGCGCCAGACGATCGGCCTCGGCGTCGCGAACGCGATCGGCGATCTGGTACCGGGCCATCTCTCCGCTCAGCATCTCCGCACCTCCTGTTCGACCCCGGCCTTGAGGAACTGCGTGCACCGTACGTCCGGCCCCCGTTCCGAGCGGTGACGCGGCGCACGAGGCGCGGGTGACCTCCGTCACGTTGCACGTCGGCCCGCCGGGGTCGAAGATGCGCCGGTGATCCGTCGATGCAGGCGCGGTGCCCTCTCCCTCCTGGGCGCCCTCATCGTGCTGGTGGTGAGCGGGGGGATCGCCGGGGCGCAGTCGTCGTCTCCGAGCCCTGCGCGCGGCCCGACCGTGTCTGGCCAGGTGACCGGCGGTCTCTCGACCGGCTCACGGCTCGTGATCCGCGTCGACGCCACGATGCCGGGCGGCTGGCAGGCGCTCCATCTGGTGGAGGTTTCCGTCATGTCGACCGGCCGGGTCCTCGAGGCTTTGCGCTTCGACATCGAAGACAACAAGCTGACGATCGGCGAGGCGAACAGCGTCATCGTCGGGACGGGATCGCTGGCCAGGGGAGATTACCTCGAGGTAAGCGGTGCTGGCGTCGTCCTGACCACCGGCGGAGCCAACCTCTCGTTCGAGGTGAACGCCAAGGTGATCCAGACGATCCCCCAGGGGGCGACGTTCCGACTGGGGGTGGTCGACGACCTCGGTGGATCCGACGAGGTCACCCGCACGCTGGCCGAGCCCAGGGGTGCCGGGATCACGTGGGGGACCGTGGTGGCGTTGATCGCCGCCGCCCTGTTCGCGGGCGGCTTCGTGGGGAACCTGTTCGCGTCCAAGCGTCGTCCACCCCCGCGCGCGTCGGTCTACGATGCGGTCCAGCGCAAACTCGAGGCCGATCGCGCCGGTAAGGCCCCTTCCACGTGAGCCCGCTGGACCTCTACCGTCTGGTCACCACCGACCTCGAGGCGAACGGTTCGAGGCACGGCGCCGACGTCTGGGAGCAGATCGCGCATCTGGTCGATCCGACCGAGCTGCGACCGAAGCTCGCGGACGACATCGAGATCCGTGCGTTCGAGCAGCGGTGGGGGGAGGGGTACGTGATGATCGCGAACCCCCGTGATCTCCTCCACTTCCGGCTCGCGGCCTCGGATCTGCCGCTGCTCCACATGATGGACGGCACGCGCACGGTCAAGGAGATCGTGATCGAGCGCTTCGAGGAGTCCGGTGAGATGGAGCTGTCCACCGTGATCGATCTCGTTCGCTCCCTGTACCAGGGGAACTTCCTCGAGCAGCGTTTCGTCGACGTCCCGAGCATGGTGGCCCGCGCGATGGACCCGGTGACCGACCGCCGCCGCAAGGCCCGCCAGTTCGGCAGGACGCTCTCGATCGAGTGGGAGGGAGCCCATCGGCTCGTGCAGTGGCTGTACGACCATGGGTTGAAGTGGGCCTTCACCCCGGTGGTCCTCGCCCTGTTGATCGCCATCAGCGTGATCGGCCTCGGGTTCTTCGTCGACCTGCTGCGGCATCAGCGGTTCGCGATCGCCGGTCGGTCGCTCGCGATCGGGTTCATCGTGCTGATCGTCCTCGACTACGTGATGGTCTTCTGCCACGAGCTCGGGCACGCGCTCGTCATCGTGCACAACGGCCGCCGGATCCGGAGCGCGGGGTTCCAGATCTACTTCGGCTCGCCCGCGTTCTTCGTCGAGAGCTCGGACAGTCTGATGACCGACCGGAACCAGCAGATCATCGCGTCCTTCGCCGGCCCGTTCGCGCAGCTGGTCCTGGCCGGCATCGCATCGATGATCGCCCACTCGTTCCCAGATTGGATCCTGTCGGAAACGATGTACAAGTTCGCGGTCCTCAACTACCTGGTCGTGATCATGAACCTCATCCCGCTGCTCGAGCTCGACGGGTACTACATCCTCGCGGACCTGATCGAGATGCCCGATCTTCGCGAACGATCGCTCATGTTCATGCGACGCGATCTCTTCCACAAAGTGCGCACCCGGGAGCACTTCTCCAGGCGTGATGTCGGACTCGCCCTCTATGGCGTGTTGGGCATCGCCTTCACGATCTTCTCCTTGTACACCGCCTACTACTACTGGCAGACCGTGTTCGGGGACCTCGTGAGCCGACTGTGGAACGAGGGCCCTGCTACGAGGGTTCTCCTGCTCGTCCTCGCGGCCTTCATCGCCGGTCCGCTCCTGCGAGGTCTGATCAAGCTCCTGCGAGCTGTGGGCCGCGAGATCCGGGCGGTCTGGCGCCGCATCCGGTTCCGCCTGGAGACCGGATGGCGGGTCGAGGCGTCCGAGCTGATCGACGCGCTCCCGATGTTCGAGGACATCCCGGTCGACACGCTGAACGAGATCGCCGGACGCGTCCGGTTGCGGGGGCTGGGTCCCGGACAGGCGGTCTTCCGACAGGGCGAGCAGCCCGACGCCTTCTACGTGGTGCGCAAGGGGGTGCTCGAGGTGGTCGAGGACGATCCCGAAACCGGCGTCGAGCGACGGATCCGAGACCTGGGGCGCGGGGAGTCCTTCGGCGAGCTGGGGTTGGTGAAGGTGGCACCTCGGGCGGCCACGGTTCGCGCGGTCGGTTCGGCCGAGGTCTTCGAGGTGGACAAGGGGACCTTCGAACACCTGCTCGCGGACATGATCCACCTCCCGGAGTTCGAGCCGACGCTGCAGCAGGTGGCTGAGCTGCGGGGCCTGACCTGCTTCTCGAACCTCTCCACGACGCAGTTGTGGGAGCTGCTGGATCAAGGGTCGTGGGTGGGTTTCGCGCCAGGTGAACAGATCATGCGCGAGGGAGACGTCGGAGATTCGTTCTATGCGATATCGTCCGGCCAGGTCGACATCGTCAGGGGCGAGAGGCTGGTGAACACGATCGGCCGTGGGTCGTATTTCGGCGAGGTCGCGCTCCTGATGGAGGTGCCCCGGACGGCAACGGTGACGGCGCGGACGCCGGTCCGAGCCTTCCGCCTCGACAGCGAGGGGTTCGACCAGATGGTGGCGGACGCCTTCCGTCGTGGGAGCCTGATCTCGCACGTCGTCACTGAAGAGTTGAACCACTAGCCGCGATGGACTGCTGGCACTGCAAGCGGAGCGCGGTCGGGGTCTGCCGGTTCTGCGGCCGTGGGATCTGTGAGGACCACGTCGAGACTCACCCCTACATCCTCGAGCTCTTCCGGAGCGCGGACGTCCCCCGCGTGCTGATCGTCGAGGACGCTCTGTTCTGCGGCGCCTGCACGCCTCGACCCGATCCACTCGACCTGCCCGAGCTCGACTCCATGTGACGTGCGTCACTCCGTTCGGTGTGACGCAGGTCACGTGCCGAGCGGTGACGGGCGACACATCCGATCGGTGACGCGGGTCGCCATGATGTCGCCATGGTTCACGCCCATAGGGCCAGAGGAACGGGGGGGAGGTGACGATCGTGGCGGAGAAGAAGATCTCCCCGAAGGCGCCGGCTGCCAAGGACACCAAGGAGTCGGGCAAGACGGAGGCCGCCACCCGAGTTTCCCGGGTGCGGCGCGTCAGACGGGTCAGGCGGATGAAGAGGCACTAACGAGATCGTTACATGAGGCCGGGCCACCCTCGCGGGGACCCGGCCTCATCGCGTGCGGGATCGGCGCGACCTGGAGCGCAGATGTGACTACGCTTGCATCCGTGCCGACCACGGAGCTCAACGAGGCGTTGCTCGACGGGATGGGTCGGACCCCCCTGTTCGAAGGGGCGTCCCAGGAGACGATCTCCCGCCTGGCGGCCCAGGGGGTCCTGCGTCGGTTCCGAAGGGGGACCTACCTCTTCCATCAAGGTGACGATGCGCCCGACGTCTACTTCCTCGTCGGCGGCCGTGTCGAGATCAGCTCGCTCTCCTCGAACGGCCACCGTCAGCTCCACACCACGCTCGACGTCCCGCAGTTCTTCGGCGAGCTCGGCGTGCTGGGGGATCAGCCGAGATCGGCTGCCGCCCTCGCGCTCGAGGACTCGGAGGTGTGGCGGACGAGCGGCCCCGTCCTGCTGGAGTTCCTGATCGAGGAGCCCACGGCCGCCAGGGCTCTGCTCCGAGCGCTCGCCCGGCAGGTCCTGTCCCAGGAGGCCTTCGTCGAGGATCTGCTGTACCTGGATCTGAAGGGACGAGTCGCCAAGCGGCTGCTGCAGCTCGTATCGCCGTCCCTGGACGAGCTCCCCCCCGATGACGCCGTCGTCCCGTCGATCGTGACGCACGCGGACCTGGCCAGCCTGTGCGGGGGCAGCCGGGAGAACGTCACGAGGATCCTGTCCGACTTCCAGCGCCGGGGCTTCGTCGAGCGGGACGGCAAACGGTTCGTCCTGAAGAAGATCTCCGGTCTGGCCAAGCTCGCGGGCCTCTAGCGACCGATGCGCTACCGCACGTTCCGGCGCAGGCTGAGCGAGGCGACGGCCGCCCACGACTGGCTCGGAGGGGTCACCTTCGTCCTCGGGATCGCGTTCCTGCTGCTCGCGTTCGTGTGCCTGTGGGGGCTGGCGACCAGCATCGCGAACATCGGCGATGCCGACGCTCCGCCCGGTCCGGGGGCGACGGTCGGGTTCCTCGAACTGACGCGGGGGTTCGCGATCGTGCTGTTCTCCATCTTCGGGTTCGTGGCGTTCGGGGTCGGCTGGTTCCTTGCGGGCGACTCGATCAAGGGATGGTTCGCACGCGCGCGGACGCGTGGCTGAAGGCCGATCAACCCCCGATCGCGGACATCGAGCGTTCCGGCTGCCGGAAGTCCGGATGGTTGATCCGGTGTCCGGACCACTTCCGCCAGACGTCGCGACGGATCAGCCCGATGAGGTCCTCATCGGATGCGCCTGCCCGGAGCGGGCCCCGCAGGTCCGTCTCCTCGAGCGCGAACAGGCAGGCACGGACCTGCCCCTCGGCCGTGATCCGCAGTCGGTTGCAGGTGTCGCAGAAGGGCTCGGTGACGCTGCCGATCACCCCGATCCCACCGGGCGCGCCGTCGGCGAACCGGTAGCTGGTCGCCGGCTCCGCGTCGGGCCCCTCCGCGACGAGCGGGAAGACCGCGTCGATCGCCTCGACGATCTGGGCGGAGGAGAAGACCTTCGCCCGTTCCCAGGCGTGTTGCGCGTCCAGCGGCATGTACTCGATGAAACGTACGGCGTGGCCCCGCTCCCTCGACCAGCGGGCCAGGTCGACGACCTCGTCGTCGTTGGTGCCCCCGATCACCACGCAGTTGATCTTGATGGGGACCAGGCCCGCGCGTTCGGCCGCCGCGATGCCGGCGAGCACCCGGTCGAGCGCGTCCCTGCGGGTCATCTGTTCGAACCGATGTCGCAGGAGCGAATCGAGCGAGACGGTCACCCGGTCCAGCCCGGCCTCGGCGAGGGGTGCGGCCAGCCGATCGAGGAGCACGCCGTTCGTCGTCATGGACAGGTCGACCCCGGGCGCGACCTCGCGGAACATCCCGATCAGCCGGGGGAGGTCGGCCCGGACCGTCGGCTCGCCGCCCGTGACCTTGACGGAGCGGATCCCCAGCCGCTGGACGAACAGCGCCAACAGTCGGGTGAGCTCCTCGAACGTCAGGATCTCGTGCTTCGGGAGCCAGACCAGGCCCTCCGCCGGCATGCAGTAGGTGCATCGGAAGTTGCACCGGTCGGTGACCGAGATGCGCAGGTCGTCGGCGACCCGGCCGAAGGTGTCGACCAAGGGCCCCTGCCTTGGGGGCGATGACGAGGGCGGCTGCCAGGCATCCATGCGAAGCTCCAGCCTACTCCGGTCCCGAGGTTCCGCTCTCGGGCGGCGGCCGGCAGGAGCCGCTCGATCCGATCGGATCGATCCACTCCTGCATCGATCCTCCCTCCGGGCCCGCCTCGGCACCGTAGTAGGGACGAGCGCCGTCTGGCAGGATGGGTCCGTGAGCGGCATCCGCGCCGCCGTCGTGACCGTCTCCGACGGCGTCACCCAGGGAACGCGAGCCGACGGCTCCGGCGACGCCGCGGAGGCGTTGCTGCGCGGGGCCGGGTTCGAGGTGGAGGTGCGCGCCGTTGTGCCCGACGACCGCCCGGCCATCGAGATCCTCCTGCGCGACCTGTCCGACCGGCAGGGGCTCGCGCTCGTGGTCACGACGGGTGGAACGGGGTTCGGGCCCCGGGACGTGACGCCGGAGGCCACCCGCGCGGTGCTCGAGCGGGAGGCACCCGGACTGGCAGAGCTGATGCGGCGCGAGGGCTTCCGGCAGACGCCGCTGGCCGCGCTTTCGCGAGGGATCACCGGGGCGCGCGGACGCACCCTGATCGTCAACCTCCCCGGGAGCCCGAGGGGCGTCCGGGAGAGCCTGCAGGCGGTGTTGCCCGTGCTGTCGCACGCGGTCGAACTGCTTGGCGGTTCCACCGGCGAGCACCTGACCCGGCACGCCCTGGTCGAAAGGGTCTCCGCGCCGGCGACGAACGACCACCAACGCGCGTGGGTCCAGGCCAAGGCCGTCCGGGTGCACGGCGCACCCCCGTGCCGGGTGGGCAACGAGATGCGCATCGTCCCCGGGGGAAGCGTGCACGGCACGCTCGGGTGCGCCGAGTTCGACGAGGCAGCCGTGCGCGACGCCGCCGAGATCGAGGCGTCGGGCGAACCCACGATCCGCATGTACCACCACGAGCAGGGAGACGTCGAGGTCTACCTCGAGCCGCATCGTCCGGCCCCGACACTGGCGTTGGTCTCGGCGACGGACGTCGCGCGTGAGCTCGCGCGGCTCGCGCCCGGGTTGGGCTTCTCGCCGGTCATGGTCGAGGCGCGGGCCGAACGCGTGACCGCCGCCGACGCAGGCTCGGGGGCCGTCGCCAGCACGCTGGCCGAGCTCCGGATCGATACGGAGACCCGCGTGGTGTTCACCGATCACGACGCCCCCGGGATCGCCGAGGGGCTCGCCTACGTGCTCCGGTCGCCCGCGAGGTTCGTGGGGGTCATGGGGAGCCGGCGCCACGTCGGGCCGTACGTCGAGGAGCTGCGGGCGATGGGGTTCGGGGACGAGGACCTCGCCCGCATCCGGTCGCCGCTCGGCGTGGACCTCGGCGGCCGGCGGCCGCAGGAGATCGCGCTGTCGATCGCCGCCGGACTGGTCGCGGATGCCAACGATCGCGACGCCGGGTGGCTCGATCGGTGAGCGGAACCCACCGAACGGGGACGACGGCGCAGCCCCCCTACGTCCGCCGGAACCGCGCGAGCTGGAACCGCGAGGCGGATGACTACCAGCGCGAGCACGCCGCCCAGCTGAACCGCTTCGACCGCCTGGCATGGGGGGTGTGGCAGGTCCCCGAGGCCGAGCTCGGCGTGCTCGGCGACGTCGCCGGCAAGGATGTGCTCGAGTTCGGCTGCGGGGGCGGGCAGTGGTCGATCTCGCTGGCTCGCATGGGCGCGCGCCCCGTCGGCCTGGATCTGTCGATCCGCCAGTTGTCCCATGCAGCCCGGCTGATGGAGGGGGCGGCCGAACGGTTCCCGCTCGTGAACGCCAACGCCGAGCGGACGCCGTTCCCGGACCGGCGGTTCGACATCGTGTTCTGCGATCACGGCGCCATGACGTTCGCGGACCCCTACGTGACCGTCCCGGAGGTCGCTCGCATCCTCCGTCCCGGCGGCCTGTTCGCGTTCAACATCGCGAGCCCGCTCATCTGGCTCTGCTGGGGCGACGGGGACGAGGCCCCGGGTCCGGAGCTCGTGCGGAGCTACTTCGGTCTGCGCCGGGAGACCTGGGACACGGTGGAGTTCCAACTGCCGTACGGGGAGTGGATCCGGCTGTTCCGCTCGAACGGGTTCGAGGTGCTCGACCTCGTGGAGCTCCGGCCGCCGGCGCGTCCGCGCACCAGCTACCCGGACTTCGCGCCCGTCGGCTGGGCTCGCCGGTGGCCGGGCGAGAACATCTGGAAGCTCCGGAAGCTCCGATGAGCGTCGACGCCCGGTCGAGGGGCCGCGGGTGGGCGCGCCCGGGCCTGCGGCCGGGGCTGGCCGTTGGTCTGGCGTTCGCCGCGCTCGCGTGGAGCGTCGCCGCCTTGCCGGAGGGCGGCGGGCAGCGGGATCAGCGGCCGAACGTGATCGTCATCGTCACCGACGATCAGTCGGCGGACTCGATCCCGAACCCGTACGCGCTGATGCCGTTCCTGCAGCATCACGCCCTCGACCCGAACGACCACTGGGTGGTGTTCGAGAACGGCTACGTGAACACGCCGCTCTGCTGCCCGTCACGGGCCACGATGCTGAGCGGGCGGTTCGCCCACCACACCGGGGTGCAGGACAACGAGGACGCGGAGCGGTTCGACGAGACCTCGACGGTCGCGACGTGGTTGCACGGCGCCGGCTACTACACCGGGCTGGTCGGCAAGTACCTGAACCTCTACCCGTTCGAACGCCCGGCCTACGTGCCCGCCGGATGGGATCGGTGGTGGGGTCGGCAGCACGGACCGGCGACGAGCCTCTACTACGATTACGCGCTGTTCGAGCAGGACCACGTCGTCCGCTATGGGCATGCGGGGCCGGACTACGCGACGGACGTCCTCGCCGGCAAGGCGACCGAGTTCATCCGCGAGGCCCCGGCGGTTCGGCCCTTCTTCCTGTGGTTCGCCCCGACCGCTCCCCACCCGCCCTGGATCCCGGCGCCCCGGGATTCGGGTGCGCTCGCCGGGCTGCCGGTACCGACGCCGTCGTCGGTCGGGGAGGCAGATGTCTCGGACAAGCCGGCCTGGGTCCGCGACCTCCCCCCGCTCGACGCAGCGGAGATCTCGGCGCTCCGTGCCAGCCGCCGGCGCTCGTTCCGGACGCTGCTCGCGGTCGACGATGCGGTCCGCGAGATCATGTTGGCGGTGCGCGCGCGCGGCGAGCTCGCGAACACGGTGGTGGTGTTCACGTCCGATAACGGCCTGGCGTTCGGCGAGCACCGCTGGACCAAGAAGACCTGTCCCTACGAGGCCTGCATGCGGGTCCCGTTCATGATCCGCATGCCGAGCGTCCCGCACCGGACCGAGCGGGCGATCGTGTCGGCCGCGGACATCGCGCCGACGATCGCAGACCTTGCGGAGGCAACGCCGCCGACGCCGGTGGACGGGGTCAGCCTCGTGCCGGTGCTCTCGACCGGGAGCCGGACGGGTCTGCCCGGCGAGGTCTTCGCCGAGTGGGTGGGCGACGAGAGGATCCCCGCATGGTGGGAGGTCCGAACGCGGCGCTTCGCCTACATCGAACTCGCGACCGACGAGCGCGAGCTCTACGCGCTGCGCGACGACCCCTACGAGCTCGTGAACGTCGTGGACGATCCGGCCTTCGCGGACGACGTGACGCGGCTCGCGGCGACCCTCGAGGCCTACCGGAGCGCGTGAGGCGCGCCACCGCGTTCGCCCTTGGGGCGCTGCTGCTCCTTGTGCCCTCTCGCGCGAGCGCGCGGTTGCAGCCTGCGACCGAACCGGACCGTCGCCCGAACATCGTCCTGATCGTGACCGACGACCAGCGGTGGGACACGCTGTGGGCGATGCCCGTCCTGTCCGAGCGCATCGCCGGCCGAGGCGTAACCTTCCCGGACGCGTTCGTCACCAATCCGCTCTGCTGTCCCAGCCGCGCCAGCATCCTCACTGGCAACTACTCGCACACGCATCTGGTCTACCGGCAGTCACCGCCCTTCGGCCGGTTCGAGTGGTTCCAGGACGCTTCGACGCTCGCGACGTGGTTGCACGACGCCGGCTACCGAACCGGCCTCTTCGGCAAGTACATCGACGGCTACCAACACGCGGCGGTGACCGGCTACGTCCCGCCCGGCTGGGACCGGTGGGTGGCGTTCGTGCACTCGGCCCCCGTCGACTACACGCTGACGATCGACGGGCGGTTGCACGCGTTCGGGCACGGTCTGGGCGACCACGCGACGGAGGTGCTGAGCGAGGAGGCGGTCGCATTCATCCGCAACACCACCGGCCCGTTGTTCCTCGAGCTCGCGACGTCGGCCCCCCACGCCCCCGCGACCCCTTCGCCGGGCGACGAGGGGGCGTTCGCGAACCTCCCATCCGCGCGACCCCCGTCCTTCGACGAGACCGATGTGTCGGACAAGCCCGCCTGGGTCCGCGACCTCCCACGCTTCACGCCGGAGCAGGTGTCCGCGATCGACCGCTTCAGGATGGATCAGTACCGGTCGCTCCTCGGCGTCGACCGCGCGCTCGGCGAGATCTTGGACGCGCTCGAACGGACCGGACGGCTCGAGAACACCCTGCTCGTGTTCACCTCCGACAACGGGATCTTGCACGGTGAGCACCGCTGGACGAAGAAGGAGGCGCCGTACGAGGAGGCGATCCGGGTGCCGCTGGTGATGCGATGGGACGCCGCCGGATGGACGCCGGGAACCGAGCTGCCGGACGTGCTCGCGCTCAACATCGATCTCGCGCCGACGATCGCCGATGCGACCGGCGTCGCCCACCCGCCGACCGACGGGGTGAGCCTCCTCCCTGTGCTGGGTGGCGAGCGCTCGACGGTGCGCTCGGACTTCCTCATCGAGCACCTGGAGGGAACGAACCCGATCCCGACCTACTGCGCGGTCCGTTCGGAGCGATGGGTCTACGTGCGGTACACGACGGGTGAAGAGGAGCTGTACGACCTCGCGTCGGACCCGTTCGAACTCCAGAACCTGGCCGGCGATCCCGCTCGGGCTTCGATCTTGGAGGACCGGCGCGCGCGGCTGCGGACGCTGTGCTCTCCGGTCCCCCCGGGCTTCGAGGATCGTTCCTCGACCCGCGTCCCGATCGCCGTGGCCGTGCTCGGGCTCCTGGTGGCGATCGAGGTGGTCGCCTCACGGCGGGCGTCCGGCGCAAGGAGGGGGGGCCGGTAGGCTAGCCGGTCATGAGCTCGCCCTCCGGACCAGGTTCGAGGGTGCCGATCCCGCGCAAACGGCTGCGGTTCGCGCGCCGGCGGGTCACGCGGCGCCGAGGGTTCGCGGCGTTCCTCGGTGCGATCGTGATCGTGATCGCGGCGCTCGGATGGGCCGCGACCAGGGGCGGCGACGAACGGGCCGCGACGGGGCCCTCGGGCGTCACGTCGCCCTCCACCGGCTCCGACGGTGGAACCGGCAACGGTTCGTCTCCGAGTCCCGGCGGCGGGACGATCGTCCCCGGCGAGACGCCGATCGAGCACGTCGTGTTCATCGTCAAGGAGAACCGGACGTTCAACAACTACTTCGCGACCTACCCGGGGGCCGAGGGCGCGACGCAGGGCGGCACGATCCGGTGCACGCAGGACGGGTGCCGGGACGGCCCGGTCGTCGAGCTCACGAAGGGACCGGACATCTACCCGCACGATCTCACGCACTGCTTCCGCTGTGGTCTCACCGCGATCAACGACGGGAAGATGAACGGGTTCAACCACATGAACGGCCCGATCCCGCAGTCGGAGAACGCGGATCTGTACGGCGCGGACAGGAGCAACTACTCCTATCTCGATCGCAGCGGTGTGCCGAACTACTGGGCCTATGCCGATCGCTTCGTCCTCGCCGATCACTTCTTCACGCCGATGTACGGCCCCACCTTGCCCGAACACCTGTATGCGGTGGCCGCGCAGTCCAACTTCATCGTCGACAACAAGTCGACCACCGACCACGAGGGGAACTACTGCGACGATCCCACCGAGAGGGCGACGCGCTTCATCCCTCGGGACGTCCGCCAGTACGAGGACGAGATCCTCCAGCTCGAGCGCGGGATCACCGAGAACGGTTCCAACGTGTACGACATCGCAGACTTCTGGGGAAGCATCCGGTTGTGCTTCGACATCCCGGTCCTGCCGGACCAGCTCGAGGACGACGGGATCTCCTGGAAGTACTACGCGACCGAGAACGCCTGGATGAACGTCATGCAGATGATCCGGCACGTTCGGTACGGGCCGATGTGGAACAAGGTCCGGTCGCCCGAGAACTTCGTCAAGGACGTGAAGCAGGGGCAGATGCCCGCCGTGTCCTGGATCATCCCGCCCGAGTCGTACAACGAGCACCCGGGCGGAGGCAAGAGCACGTGCGCCGGCGAGAACTGGACCGTGCACCAGGTCAACACGGTCATGCGGAGCGAGTACTGGCGCTCGACGGCGATCGTCGTGGTCTGGGACGACTTCGGGGGATTCTACGACCCGGTCGCGCCCCCGCGGTACGACGTGATGGGGCTCGGTCCCCGGACGCCGGCCCTGATCATCAGCCCGTTCACGCGCGAGGGCTCGAACCCCGACGGCGGCTCGGTGGACCACACGACGTACGAGTTCTCCTCGGTGCTCGCCTTCATCGAGCAACTGTTCGGGCTCGACCCGATGACCGATCGGGACGCGAACGCCGATCCGCTGTCCGGCGCGTTCGACTTCGAGCACCCGCGGTTCGACAAGCTCGTGCTGCCGCTGCGCGAGGACTGCCCCTACGGGACCTCCACGTCCCAGTTCGCCGCGGCCTGGCCATTCCTGCGCACGATCGGGAGCCCGTTGGACTAGTCGTCCGGGAACTCCGGCCCGACGCAGTCGGTCCGCAGCGGGAGCGGCTCGGGCGGCCTCGGGTCCTGGGCGAAGTCGAACGCCGAGATCAGCGGGGTCGCGTTGCGATCGCGGTGCGTGAGCTGCGAGAGTCCCCAGTTGTCCTCGACGAACCGCAGCACGCTCGAGAACTCGCCGAGCTCGTGGGTCACGAACCCCCTCTTCGCGTAGGGGCTGATCACCAGGAGGGGCACCCGGATCCCGAAGCCGAAATCGTCCACCTGCGGCGGCGGGACGTGGTCGTAGAAGCCGCCGTAGTCGTCCCACGTGATGAAGATCGCGGTGGACCGCCACTCCGGACCCTCCATCACCGCGTTCACGATCTCGGTCGCCCAGTTCTCGCCGTGGCAGAGGCTGTACTCGGGGTGGTCGGAGAGCTCGAACCGGGGGGTCACCCAGGTGACGGGCGGGAGCAGGCCGGCGCGCGCCTGATCGGCGAACGAATCGACCGGGAACATGTGCTGCTGCCAGTACGCTTCGTTCTCGCGGACATGGCGAACGGCGTCGTACGCGGACCACAGGTACCCGTTCTGGTACTGCGTCGCCGCGTAGTACGCCCACGGGATCTGGGCCTCGCTCAGGAGGTCGCCCTCGGTGAGGAAGTCGAAGCACGGGGGCACCTTCTTCTTCACGCCCTCGCTGTCGACGACGACGGCGTAGCCGTCGGCCATCGAATCGCATCCCCACGCCTTGAACAGGCCGGTGGCCTGGTGACGCGCACGCAGCTTGTCGATGTCCTGGTAGACGTTCTCGTGCGTCCCGCCCGATTGCGCCGCGATCGTGTAGAGGTGGTTCGGGAACGACGGTCCCTGCGCGCTCGCGAAGAAGTTGTCGCCGAGCACGTACGACGAGGCCCAGTGCCAGTAGTTCGGTAGGTCCCCCGGCTGGAACTGCGTGTAGGCGTATCGGTCGGCCCACTCGCTGATCGTCGCGAACCCGTCCATCTTGCCACCGTTCCAGGCTTGGAGCGCGCAGTCGTAGCAGTGACGGATGTCCTGCTCGAGGCGGTCGATCGCCGGCGTCAGCGTCCTCGGCTCGCCCTGATCCATCCCGACCGAGACGCCGTTCGCGCCCGGGAACAGGCCGAACAGGTTGTCGAAGGTCCGGTTCTCCTTGATCACGAACACGACGTGCTTGATCGGCGTCGCCGTCCCGAACGCGTTCGCGTCGACGGCCTCGGGAGCCGTCCCGTAGTCGAGGGGCGGGAGCGGTGTCCACTCCGGCACGTCCTGTCCGCACGCGGCCGCTACGAGCGCGAGCCCGAGGAGCGCGGCGAGGGCCAGACCGAGGCGGTGCACGGCTGTGGACCCTACCGAATCGATGGCGATCTGGGACTCAGGCCGGCTGGAGGTGCTTGCCCTGCTGCTCGGCCGTGAACTCGCGCCAGTACCGCTTGCCCTCCTCGGGCAGGGTGGTGATCGGGTCGTAGTAGGGGTACTCGCGGGACAGGGCGTCGGGGTCGTCGTACTCGATCCCCGTCCGGTAGTTCTTCCGCCAGTACGAGATCCCCTTCACCCGGTCGTAGCTGTTGACCATGTGCACCCAGCGCTTGCCGACGAACGGGACGTCGCAGACGAACCTGGGGGTCGCGAACCCCGGCAGGTATCCCATGATCGCGAACTGCAGGTCCTGCGCCTCCCACACGGCGAGTCGCCAGTGCTCGCTGTTGGGGATCATGTCGCACAGGTAGAAGTAGTAGGGCATGACCTTCGCGTGATCCAGGAGCATGAAGCAGAGCTCCAGGATCTGGTTCGGGGTGGTGTTCACGCCTCGGAGCAGTACCCCCTGGTTCCGGACGTCGCGGTAGCCCATGTCCAGGAGCTTGCGGACGGCCGAACCGACGAGCGGCGTCACCTG
This sequence comes from Actinomycetota bacterium, assembly GCA_049587975.1. Taxonomy (GTDB): domain Bacteria; phylum Actinomycetota; class UBA4738; order UBA4738; family HRBIN12; genus DASSJM01. Next base: position 24,711 of record JBAVEY010000051.1, read on the forward strand.
CTGGGCCGCGTTCACGTGCGTGTGGATGGCGACCTCGACCTCGCGCTCGTATGCCCTGCGAGCGATGGCCTCGTACCCCTCGAGCACCTCGTCCTGCAGGAAGTGCTGCGGGATGCCCATCAGGCCCTTCGTCGCGATCCGGACGTCACGGATGTGCTCGATGTCGAACAGCTTGAAGAGCCAGTCCTGGAGCCGCTTGATCGGCACGTTCGCCATGTCGCCGCCCGAGACGACCACGTCGCGTACGCTCGGCGTGCGACGCAGGTAGTCGAGCATCGCGTCCCAGCGGTCGTTCTGCTTCATCTCGAACTTGTACTTCAGGACCTGGAGCGTGTCGTTGCCGACCAGGTCCATCCGCGTGCAGTGGCCGCAGTACTGGGGGCAGGTGGGGATGAGCTCCGCCAGCACCTTGGTCGGGTAACGGTGCGTGAGGCCCTCGACCGCCCACATGTCGGCCTCGTGCAAGGAGTCCCGGGCGGCCATCGGATGCGACGGGAACTCCTCGGCGCGGTCGGACAGCGCGGGGGCCATGTAACGCCGGACGGGGTCGGCGCGCAGGTCGGTCTCATCCATCGTATTGACCATCTGTGGCGGGATCAGCATCGACATCGTCGCCCGCTCCTGCTGGTCGCGTTCGATGTCCGCGTACAGGCTGTCGGGGAGCAGGTCACCGAACGCGCGTTTGAGCTCGACGAGGTTCTTGATCGTGTGGGCCCGCTGCCATTGGGCAGACTCCCACTGCTCCGCGGTCACGTCCCTGAACCCGGGCAGGCGGGTCCAGTCGGGTTCGACGTACTCGCGCTTCAGCGGGTACACGAACGGCTGGTCGGCCGCATGGGCGTGGCCTGCCTCTCGCCGGGGTCGGGCGCCGGTCCGGTCGTTGCGCTCGCTCATCCGTGGACTCCGTATCCGCGACGGGCCCCGCGACCCGACGCTCTCTCCGAAGCCGGATGAACCGGCTCTCGCACCCATCATACCCGGTGTTCATGCGGCATAACGCACCAGAAACCGAAGGATGTTCGGTAATCGAGCCTGAGATTACGGTTCCGTTCGGGACTCAGCGCCGGCCGCGCGGCCCGCCCCGGCCACCGTCGCGGCCGCCCATCCGTGGGCGGCGCTCGAACCGACCCTGGTCCTTCTCGGGCCTGGGAAGGCGGAGCCTGAGCGGGGTCGGACCGGTCCGCTCGTACCGGACCCAGATGTGATCGATCTCGCGCCGGCGCTCCATCTCGCGCCAGCCCTCGGCGAGCAGATGCTTGTGTCGTCCGGCGGCGCCCTTCCGCAGCTTCTCCGTGTTCGGGACCTTCAGGTACAGGCGCTCGACACGGACCTCTTTGTGATCGGCCATAGGGGGCAAGGGTAGCAGGGCGTCCTCCGGCTCTGTGTGTCTCGGCCCCCTCGGGGGAACGTAGACTCCGCGAGGCGCGGTCGGCCGAGCGCTCGGTCGGGCCGTGGGGCGGACGGAGCGAAAGGGGTCGGATGGGCACGGTCACCGGGTGGAACGAGCTCGCCGCGCAGCTCGCGGTCGACTCGATCCGGAGCTCGACGGCGGCGGGGTCGGGACATCCCACGTCGTCCCTGTCCGCGGCGCACCTGCTCGCGGTGCTGTGGTCCGATCACCTGCGGTACGACGTCGCCGACCCGAAGAGCCTTGGGAACGACCGCTTCGTCCTGTCGAAGGGCCACGCGTCGCCGCTGATCTTCTCGGTCCTGAAGGCCGTGGGCGCGATCGGGGACGAGCAGCTGCTGTCGTTCCGAAGGTTCGGCTCGCCTCTACAGGGGCATCCGGTCCCGCTCGACGACATGCCGTGGATCGACGTCGCGACCGGTTCCCTCGGCCAGGGGCTGCCTATCTCCCTGGGCATGGCGCTCGCGATGAAGATGGATGCCATCCCCGCGCGCGTGTGGTGCCTGCTCGGGGACTCCGAGATGGCCGAGGGCTCCGTGTGGGAGGCGATGGCCAACGCCTCGTTCCACGGAGCCCAGAACCTGATCGCGATCCTCGATGTGAACCGCCTGGGTCAGCGCGGCCCCACGATGCTCGAGTGGGACCTGGAGACCTACGCGGCCCGCGCCCGATCCTTCGGCTGGGATGCCATCCCCGTCGACGGCCACGACGTGGCGGCGATCGACGCCGCGTTCTCGGGCGCCGAACGGGCCGAACGGCCGGCGATCGTGATCGCGAAGACCGAGAAGGGACACGGCGTCTCGTTCCTGGCGAACCGGGAGGGGTGGCACGGGAAGGCGCTCTCGCAGGAGGAAGCCGAGCGAGCGATCGCCGAGCTCGGCGGGCCGCGCGATCTGTCGGTGACCCCGCCCAAGCCGGAGGCGGGCGTCGCGCCGCTGGCGGACGTCGGGCGGGTCACGCTCCCGACGTACACCGAGGCGATCGCGACGCGGAAGGCGTTCGGCGAGACGCTCGCGGCCCTGTCCGTTCGGCCCGAGGTGGTCGCGATCGACGGCGAGGTCGCGAACTCCACGCACACGGAGGACCTGCAGGCTGTCGCGCCCGATCGGTTCGTCGAGAGCTACATCGCCGAGCAGAACATGCTTGGGATGGCGGTCGGCATGCAGGTGCTCGGTAAGGTCGTGTTCCCCGCCACCTTCGCCGCCTTCCTCACGAGGGCCTACGACTTCATCCGGATGGCCGCGATCAGCCGGGCTGATCTGCGGCTGTCGGGCTCGCACGCCGGCGTCTCGATCGGGGAGGACGGACCGTCGCAGATGGCCCTCGAGGACCTCGCGATGATGCGCGCCGTCCACGGGTCCACGGTGCTGTATCCGTGTGACGGGAACTCGACGGCGCGGCTCGTCGCGACTATGGCGGACCTGCCGGGGATCTCCTACCTGCGCACCACGCGGGAGAAGACCCCCGCCGTGTACGACGCCGACGAGACGTTCCCCGTGGGTGGCTCCAAGACCCTGCGTTCCTCCGACGCCGACCGGGTGGCGCTCGTCGCCGCCGGGGTCACGGTGCACGAGGCGCTGCAAGCGGCCGAGGCGCTCTCGACCTCCGGCATCGCCGCTCGGGTGCTGGATTGCTACTCGATCAAGCCGATCGATGCGGCGGCGCTCCGCGCCGCCTCGTCCGAGACCGATCTGCTCGTCACGATCGAGGACCACTGGATCGAAGGCGGGCTCGGCGACGCGGTGCTCGCGGCGCTTGCCGAGGAGGGCCGCCCGTCCGGAAGGGTCATGAAGATCGCGGTCACCCAGATGCCCGGCTCCGGCACCCCGCAGGAGCTCCGCGACTGGGCCGGCATCTCCGCCGGCAAGATCGCCGACCGGGTGCGTTCGCTGCTGCGCTGAGCGACGCCGCCCGCTAGACCTCGAGCGGCACCAGTTCGAAGCGGTCCACGTCGACCAGCCCTCGGTCCGTGATCTTCAGCTCGGGGATCACGGAGAGCGCGAGGAACGACATCGCCGAGAACGGGGACGGCAGGGTGGTGCCGAGATCAGCGGCCGCTCGCTCGATGTCGTGCGTGCGCGCGGCGACCTCCTCGACCGGCAGGTCGGACAGCAACCCGCCGATCGGACAGGGCACCTCGCCGAGAACCTCGCCGCTGGCCATCGCCACCTGGCCCCCGCCGATCTCCCGCAGACGGTTGGCCGCAGCGGCCATCTCCGCGTCGTCGACCCCGACGATCACGAGGTTGTGAGCATCATGCGCGAGGCTGGTTGCGAGCGCGCCTCGGCGCATGCCGAAGCCGCGGACGAAGCCGAGGCCGATCCTGCCGGTGTTCCGGTGCCGCTCGATCACCGCGACCTTGGCGAGATCTCTCTCCGGATCGGCGACCGCCCGCCCTTCGCGGACAAGGGGATCCTCGACGAGTGCCTGTGTGACGATCTGCCGAGGCTCCACCCCGATGACGCGGACCCGGCCGTTGGCGGCGATGGCGAAGTCGGCGGCCCCGAGCTCGGCGACGTGGATGCTCCCGCGCATCCAGTCGGGGAGGGCGGCTTTCGGGATGTCGATCGGGTGGAGGTCGTCGGCGACGAGGCGTCCGTGCTTCCACACCTTCGCGGGGCGGAACGAGACGAGGTCGGGAACAGCCACGATGTCGGCGAGGTAGCCGGGAGCGATCGCGCCGTGCTCGGGCAGATGGTGGTACCGGGCGGCGTTCAGCGTCCCCATCAGGACCGCGTCGGCCGGGCTGCACCCCTGAGCGACCGCCTTGCGGATCACGTCGTTCACGTGTCCTTCCTCGAGCAGGTGATCGGGCTCGAGGTCGTCGGTGCACAGGAGGCAGTTGCGCGGGCCGTGCTCGAGGACGATCGGCAGGACGGCCTCGAGGTTCCGAGCAGCCGACCCCTCGCGGATCATGATCCACATGCCCAGCCGCCGCTTCTCGAGTGCCTCCTCGTACGTCGTGCACTCGTGGTCGCTCCGCACTCCCGCGGCCAGGTAGGCGTTCAGGGACCGACCGGTGAGCCCGGGCGCGTGACCGTCGACGTGGCGACCCCGGGCCGCCTCGAGCTTGGCCAGCGCATCGCTCTGCCCCGCGACCACGGCTGGGAAATCCATCATCTCCGCCAGGCCTAGCGCGTTCGGCTCGTCCGCCAGGAACCTCGCGATGTCGTCCGGGGTCACGGTCGCGCCGTTGGACTCGAACGGTGAGGCCGGCACGCAGGACGAGATCATCACGTACACGTCCAGAGGGATCTGATCGGCCGCGCGCAACATGGCCCGCACGCCGTCGACGCCGAAGACGTTCGCGATCTCGTGCGGGTCGAGCACGACCGTCGTCGTCCCCCACGGGAGCGCGGCGCGGGCGAACTCGTCGATCGTGAGCTTGGTCGATTCGAGATGCATATGCCCTTCGACGAAGCCGGGCAGCAGGATCAGATCGGAGACGTCGACCCGTTCGAGGCCCTGATATCCGGGTCCCATACCGGCCACGTGCCGGTCGGCGATCGCGACGTCGGCCTCCAGGAGCTCGCCAGTGAACACGGACAACACGCGGCCGCCGGAAAGGACGAGGTCCGCGGGCTCGTCCCCTCGGGCCACGGCCAGCCGGCGGGCGAGATCGTTCGGCATCGACGAAGGGTAGCCCATGCCGGCCAGGTACGATGACCGGATGGTGGTCACCGCTGCGTCGCTCAAGCCGCGTCTGCGAGGTCGGATCCACCAGGTCGCCTTCTTCGTCTCGATCCCGGCCGGAGCGGTGCTCGTCTACCTGGCGACCGGCACCGCGGCCACGGCGGTCGCGACCGTCTACGCGCTCAGCCTGGCCGCCGTGTTCGGCTCGAGCGCCGCCTACCACCGGGGCAGCTGGAGCGAACGCGCCCGCCGGTGGATGAAGCGCCTGGACCACTCGATGATCTTCGTGCTGATCGCGGCGAGCTACACACCGGTGGCGGCGCTCGTGCTCGGAGGGACCTGGGAGGTCGTGCTGCTCTCGGTGATCTGGGCGGGGGCGGTCGTCGGGATCACGATGAAGATGGCTCGTCCCGACGGGTTCTCGATCCCGAGCGCGGTGCTCTACATGGTCCTCGGGTGGCTGGCGGTGGTGGCGTTCCCCCAACTCGTGCGTGAGATGACCCCCGCCGAGCTGATCCTGCTCGTCACCGGCGGGCTCCTGTATACGGTGGGGGCGATCATCTTCGCGAGCCGTCGGCCCGATCCCTCGCCCTCGATCTTCGGCTACCACGAGGTCTGGCATTCGTTCATGGTGGCCGCGGCCGCCTGCCACTACGCCATGATCCTGCTGCTCCTGCTTTCCTCTTGACCCGTTGCTGGTATCGTGGTCGTCGAGGACGGCATCGCCGTCCGTGAGGTTTCGCTCCTCGTTCCTCCTTCCGGATCATCTGGCCGGGGTCTCGGGGCAAGGCCAAACCTCCCCGTGATCCAACCGGCCGCGCCCACGCTCGGTTCGCGAGCGAAGGCGTAGCCGGCCCGAGATGCGGCGCGTCCGACGCGTCGGAAGAAGGAGAGAACATGACCGCCACGTTCACCGATCTGGGCGTGTCCGCGCCCGTGATCGAGGTCCTGCGCAGCCGGGGCGTATCCGAACCGTTCGCGATCCAGTCGCTCGTGCTGCGGGACGCGATCGCCGGACGCGACGTCCTCGCTCGCTCCGCGACCGGCTCGGGCAAGACCCTCGCCTTCGCGTTGCCGATCGTCGAACGCGTCCGGCCGCAGGACCCGACACCGACCGCACTCGTCCTGGTCCCGACGCGCGAACTCGCGCAGCAGGTCGCCGACGAGTTCGGCGACATCGCCAAGGCCGTGGGCCTCCGCGTCGGCGTCGCTTACGGCGGGGTCAGCATGCAGCAGCAGGCACGTGGCAACGCCAGGGCCCACGTGCTGATCGCCACCCCTGGACGCCTGCACGATCTCGCCGAGCGCGGGAGCGTCAGGCTGGACCGCGTTCGGATCCTCGTGCTCGACGAGGCCGACCGGATGCTCGACATGGGTTTCCAGCCGCAGGTCGACCGTCTGGTCCGTCGCATCCCCAAGGACCGACAGACGATGTTCTTCTCCGCCACGCTCGACGGCGCGGTCGGCCACCTCGCGCGCGCGTATACGAACGGCCCGGTCCTGCACGAGGTCGAGTCCGCCCACGAGACCGTCGACGGGCTCGATCACCGGTTCGTCCAGGTGGAGTCGCGGGGCAAGGTGGAGGCGCTCGCCGAACTCCTCGAGCACGACGGCGAGCTCACCCTCGTCTTCGTGCGGACCAAGCGGGGCGCCGACCGCCTGGTGCACAAGCTCAAGCAGAAGGGCGTGTTGGCCGAGGCCCTGCACGGCGACATGCCGCAACGCGCCCGTCAGCGTTCGCTCGAGCGCTTCGAGACCGGCAAGGCCCGGGTCCTGGTCGCGACCGACGTCGCGGCCCGCGGTCTGGACCTCGAGCGCATCAGCCACGTCGTGAACTACGACCCGCCGCAGGACGACAAGGGGTACGTGCATCGGGTCGGACGAACGGCACGCGCTGGGCGCACCGGCACCGGGATCACGCTCGTGACCGCGGATCAGCAGGGCGATGTGGGGCGGATGGCCGCACGGCTCGAGCTGAACGAGGCCTTCGAGGAGGACGGCATGAAGGTCGCGCCTCCCCAGGTCGTGTTCTCGGCGAGCGCGTCGGGACGACGGTCGGGTCTGCGCGCACGCCGGCGTCGCGTCCTGTAGACGCGTCCGGAGCGACCTCGAACGAACCGACGCCGTCGGGGATCCCCACTCGACGGTGAAGCCGACGCGCATGCCCTCTTCGCGCCCCCGAGGTGCCCCGCATCGACCCCTGAAGTCGCCGAGCATACCCCCTCTCACGAAACCCCACGGTCGCCACGCCGAAGATCCACCTCGTCAACAGCTCGTCACGTTTCTTCGCCGACTCCTCGGAGAACCGAGCGCACTGCATCGACCAGGGCGGACTCGGTCACGGAACCGGCGAACCGGTAACGCATCACCCCGTGTGCATCGATCACGTAGGTCGCGGGCAGCCCAAGGAAACCGTAGTCGGCGGCCAGCGACGCCGACGGATCGAACACGCTCGGATAGGTCATCTGAAACTCCCGTTGAAACGCCTGCGCGCCCGCTTCGTCGTCCAGCTCGTTCACTCCCAGGAACCGCACGCCTTGTTGGCCCCGGGACCGCTCCCATGCCGATCGAAGGCCGGGCGCCTCGTCCCGACAAGGAAGGCACCAGCTCGCCCAGAAGTTGAGGACGATGACCTGCCCCTTGAGGGAGGAGAGCGCGATGGTGGAACCCTGGTGACCTATGACCGGGAGCTCGAAGTCTGGAGCGGGCTCGTGGACGGCGACCGCCACCGCTGGCCCCTCAGCCGTGCCGAGGACGCCGCGGGAACTGCCACCCCGTGCCGCCGCCCACCCGATCGCGAGGACGATGATGACAACGACCGCCACCAAGAGAGCTGCTGCCAACCGCCGGCCGGAGATGTCGGGCTTCGGATCCCCGATCTCGACAGGATCCCCATCGGTGGGGAGCGGAGGTCCCACCGAAGCAATCTACTACGACGCGAATTGCTTCATCCCCACCAGTCCTGACGCACATCCACGATGGAGAGTCGGTCCGTATGGAGTCGTACAGATGCCGGGTTCCAGGCTCTCCGGTTCATCCCTGTTCCGGCTCCGGATCTCCCGAGGCGGCCGAACGCATCAGGCTCTCCGGGCGGCTCTCTGGAGCTCCGGTCGGCCGGCCGGCCGATGCTACGGGCCTGGGTTCCTGATCGACGGGCCGCCCGAGCCGCAGGGCAGCGAAGAGCCATCGCCATCCGCCGACTTCCCAGCGGGGACGGTAGTCGCTAATGTGGCGGGCGAGGTGGGGGCATGACTTCGCCCGAGCGGTCAGGGGATGACCTGGCTCC
>JBAVEY010000052.1:0-9312 GCA_049587975.1 Actinomycetota bacterium
CCGCAGGCGGACAGGAGACGATCGAGCGTGTCGATCCGAGGCACGACGGTCCGCGCCTCGATCCTCGCGATCGTGGGCTGAGGGATCCCGGCCCTCAGCGCGAGCGCGCGCTGGGTCAGTCCCGCCCCCCGTCGCGCCTCTCGGAGCGTCCGTGCGGCATCCACGAGCACGATGATAGCACTTATGTTATCGCTATCTTGACAACGAGACTCGCCGATGTCGCTATCGTCGGCGAACTCGGTGAGGCCGCACCCTGCGCTGATCACTGGATCGTCCATCGTCGACCGACGGGCTCCGGATCACGGTTCCTCGCATCGACCCCATACTCCTCGGTCCGCCGATCGCGCCTCGCGCTGGGCGGCTCGGAAACGGTCGACGTACCGGACGTTCGGTGGGTAGGTCGTTACGAACGCGTAGCCCTCGCGTCTCGCGCGACGGCTGCTCGGCGAGTTGCCACCGCGTCCGCGCTGACCCACGGCCTGCCTACCCGTGTGTCGTTCGAGCGAGAACCGCGACCCGCTGGGTGGCCCGATGCCCGTCATCAGGATCGCAAGTGAGCGGTCGGTATCTCGTTCCACAAGCCCCATTCCCGAAAGCTCGGTAGCCGCTGAACCGACCTTCACATCACCGATCTCATCACTGGTCGCCGAGCCACCGATCCATCTCCACCAGTGCTCGAAAGGCCACCTCCTCCCGCTCGGTCTCGGCGGTGAACTGGAACGGTTCCACCTCCCTACCCGCCACGAGGTCGGCGATCATCGCGTCGAGCACGTCCGAAGCGGCTTTCAGCTCGGCGTCCTCAACCTCGTCGAGCCACTCCCTGACGGCCTTCCGTTGGGCGGCCCAGTGCTCAGGAAGCTCCACATCACCCTCCTTTGGTCTCTCCTCCGCATCCCGCGTTGCCCTCATGTCCGTTCCTGTCCCTTCTTGTCCCGTTCTCGGTCGTCGCGGAACGCGACGTAGACGTGCTGGAGCTCGGGGACGAACACCATCGACACCTCGCCTTCGGGCTCCTCCCTCCTGGCCTGCGCCTCGACCGTCTCCCAGACCGGCCGCCACCGGTCCAGACCGGGATACCGGCGGTACCAATCCGTGGCTGTCGACCCGGGGAGTTGTCGGACCGACATCTCCTTGACCGCTTCCTCGAATTCCACAGACACGGCCACGGCCACGATGATCCTGGCGGTGGCGGGCAACACCTCACCAAGCGCGTTGGCCAGGTAGTCACCCTCGGCTGCTAGGACGCCGATCCCAATCGTGCGGGTCGAAGCGAACGATCGCTCAAGGAGATCCCTGAGAGCCAAGATCGCGTCCCGCATCCGTGGAGCGCTCGCCGTTTCGAGGTACTTGCGAAAGGCGCCGAGCATCGCTGCCTCGGTGGACGCGCCGTCTAGGAGACGGCTCGATCGTGTGCCCCCTCGGGGAGCCAGGGGTGACCAGATCCCCGGATCAGGCGCCTCCGGACCACGAGCTCGTAGCCTCACCCCGTCGATCTCATCGACGAGCCTCACCAGGACATCGGGGAGCACGTTGCTGCGTAGGAACCCGACCCATTTTTCTATCTCCAGCTGGTAGGCCCAATCGGGCACTTTGACCGTCGTTACATCTCTCACCTTGGTCGCGATCCGACGGAGTGCCCGATGAAGTTCGAACCAGTTCCCCGGATCCCCCCGCAGCCGGCTCCGCAAGAGGGCGTTCGCGAAGAGATCGATGTAAGCGCTCAACCGCACGGGGTCCTGATCGCCTGGAGACACGGGCCCGCTCATCGGCCACTGTCGTCCGCGCCATCGCGATCGGGGCCTGTCGGGTCATCTGTGGCGCCGTCGCCCTGTCCATCGCTCGAACCATCGACCGGAGCGGCACCGCCCCGCAGGACCACGCCTGCGAGTTCGAGGAGTTCGAGTTCGCGGCCCTCGAGATCTGCTGTGATCCCCGTCTGCTGGGCCGCCGACCTGTCGAGAAACCTGGGGGAGGAGAGCACATGGTTCAGGAGCCAGGTGGTCGCTCGAAGGGAGACGGCAGGTTCCGACCTGGTCATCAGCAAGATCAACCGTTCCCAAGCCAGATCTTTGGTCGCAATCAGCCGGGTCCATAGCTCCACCTGTACGTCGCTGAGCTGGCGGCGGTATTCCGCGATGAACATGGGATCTTGGAACCAGCGCGAGAGTGTCTTCGGCGCGACGCCGACCCTCTCGGCGACCTTCGCCTTGTTGGGATCCAGGAGGTAGAAGGCGATCGCCTGCAGCTTCCGGGCGTCGAGCTCGCTGCTGGGGGGCCGCCCGCGGCCGGGTCTCGCAATCGCCGGGCCACCAGGCTGACCGGAGGTCGCTTCGCTCGGGGAGGAGACCTTCCCCGCCTCGGCCTGTCCCTGTTCCTTGGAACCTCGACCCATCGAGCCCGCCTTTCGCTCCAGCAACAACTGCTCTACTGGCGCTCACGGCGCTCAACGGTCGAGCGCATTTTGACACGATCCACCGAGGTTGCGCAACGAATCTGGTGGCCGAATCTGATGGATTCCAGCCCATGCACCACAATCGGTGATGTGCGGGTCATCACCTGGAACATGGGATTGAACAACTCCCGGTTCAGTAGGCCGCGCGTCCACGGCCAACCACGGCCACAGCCTTCCGCCGACACCCGACGATTTCTGAACGTATCTGAGGCGAACGCGGAACGCTCCACGCGGTAGAAAGAACATTATGAGCGACCACCGCGCGCCTCTTGCGCTCGCGATTGACATCGGCGGTACGTTCACGGATCTGGCCGCGGTCGACCGGCGGGACGGCTCGCTGATCCTGTCGAAGGTCGCCTCGACGCCGTCACGCCTCCAGCGGGGCGTGCTGTCTGCCCTCGATGGCTCCGGAGTTCTGCCGGCGGATGTGGGCGCGTTCGTCCACGGCAGCACCGTCGTAATCAATGCGGTGACCGAACGCCGCGGCGCACGAACCGCGCTCGTCACGACGGAGGGCTTCCGCGACGTGGTCGAGATCGGGCGTGCGAACCGGCCCGATCTGTACAACCTCTCGTACCGCAAGCCCGAACCGTTCGTCCCACGCCGGCTGCGGTTCGAGGTGCCCGAGCGGATCTCGCACACCGGGGCGGTGCTCGTTCCACTCGACGAGGCCGCGGTCGAGTCCGTGGCCGAAGAGCTACGCGCCCTCGACGTCGAGGCCGTCGCGATCTGCTTCCTGCACGCGTGGACGAACCCCGAGCACGAACGCCGGGCCGCAGAGCTCCTGGCAAAGCACCTGCGCGATGTCGAGATCGTCGCCTCGCATCAGCTCAGCGCCCAATGGCGCGAGTACGAGCGGACGAGCACCACCGTCCTGTCCGCGTACGTGAAGCCGACTGTCGCCTCCTATCTGGACGATCTTCGATCCGGCCTCGGGGACAAGGGCGTCGCTGGACCCCTGTACGCGATGCGGTCGAGCGGCGGCGTGTCGTCGTTCGAACGCGCGGCCGAGGCGCCCATCACGCTCCTCGAGTCAGGCCCCGTGGCCGGGGTGACCGCCGCGGCCGAGCTCGGCCGGCGGCTCGGCGTACACGATGTGTTGACCCTGGACATCGGCGGCACGACGGCCAAGACGTCGGCGGTCCGCGGCGGACGCGTGACGATCGAGACCCTGCATCACGTCGAGCGGACCCCGGCGAGTGCCGGCTATCCGATCCAGGCCCCGGTCGTCGAGATCGTCGAGATTGGAGCCGGCGGCGGCTCGATCGCGTGGGTGGACGATGCCGGTGGCCTCCACGTCGGGCCCCGCAGTGCGGGCGCCGAACCCGGCCCGGCGTGCTATAGCCGAGGCGGCGAGGAACCCACACTCACCGACGCGAACCTAGTCGCGGGACGGCTCGACCCCGCGTACTTCCTCGGCGGCTCGATGCCGCTCGACGTCGACGCGGCGCATCGAAGCCTGGCGGGGCTCGGCGGGAGGATGGGCGTGGACGCCGCGACGGCAGCCCGAGGCGTCCTTCGATACGTGGTCGCGCAGATGTCCCACGCGCTCCGGCTCGTCACGCTGCGGCGCGGGCACGACCCGCGCGACTTCACGTTCGTGGCGTTCGGCGGCGCGGGACCGCTGCACGCGGCTCTGCTCGCGCGAGAGCTCGGCGTCGCCCGAACGGTGATCCCGCCTGCACCCGGTCACTTCTCCGCGCTCGGGATGCTGCTCGGCGACCTCCGGGCGGACGCCGTCCGAACGCACGTCGGGTCGCTCGAGCCGTCGGTCCTCAGGTCGCTGTTCGACGCGCTCGAGGTCGAGGCGGCCGCCGAGCTCGAAGGCGAGGCCGGCGAGCATCGCACCGAGCGGTTCGCCCGCCTGCGGTACGTCGGCCAGGAGCACACGCTCGAGGTGCCCCTCGGCGACGACCCGATCGACTACGACCTCCTCGAGCGCCTGCGAAAGGACTTCGACGATGCCTCCGAGGAGGCATATGCTTTCCGCCTCCCAACCGCGATTGAGATCGTCGAGGCGCGCGTGAGCGTCTCGGTCGCGCGTGGCGAACCGGTCGAGTGGGCCGCGGCACCCGCGCCCGCTCCCGAGCTCCGGCCGCGCGACGTCGACCTGGACCAGCACGGCGGGGTGCAGCGAGCGACGGTCGTCGAACGACGAACGCTCGACGCCGGCGATCGGCTCGCCGGCCCCTGCATCGTCGAGGAGCCGGCGACCACCGTGCTCGTCCTGCCGGGGCAGTCCGTGACCCTGGACGAGCTCTCGAACCTGGTGATCGAGGAGGACGCGTGAGCGACCGGTTCACGACGGACGTCCTGCGCGAGGCGTTCTTCGCGGTGACCGACGAGATGTTCGAGTCCCTCAAGCGAACGTCACAAAGTCCGGTCATCTACGAGGTTCTCGACTTCGCCGTCGGCCTCACCGACGCGCGCGGCGAGCTCGTCTCGCAGGGTAACGGCATCGCGGGGTTCCTCGGCCCCCTCGGCGAGGCCACTCGCGACACGCTCGTTCGGGTTCCGGATCTCGCACCGGGAGACGTCGTCGCGACGAACGATCCCTACGCAGGCGGCGGCGGCCACCTCTCCGATGTCGCGACGGTCCGGCCGATCTTCGTGGACGGCGAACTCGTCGCGTTCGCGGCGGCCAAGGGCCACTGGACGGAAGTCGGCGGCAAAGACCCGGGGTCGTGGACGGCCGACTCGGTCGAGATCTTCCAGGAGGGGCTGCAGCTGCCGTTCGTCCGCGTGGCCCGGGGCGGCGAGCTCGACCGCGACCTCGTCGCGCTGATCGGCGCGAACAGCCGCCTGCCCGACATGACGATCGGCGACCTGACCGCGTTCGCGGCCTGCCTCGAGGTCGCCGAACGCCGGGTGCTCGGGCTCTGCCGCCGATACGGCGTGGACGACATCACGGCCGCGATGGCCGCCGCGCACGAGCGGAGCGAGGCGCTCGCGAGGGTCGCTGTCGCGCGCCTCCCGCGCGGCGTGTTCGAGGCCGAGGACTTCATCGACGAGGACGGCCTGGGCAACGGGCCGTTCCGGATCCGCGTCCGCGTCGAGATCGACGGCGAGCGCGTCGTCGCCGACTTCACGGGCACCCATCAGCAGGTGCCCGGGCCCGTGAACTGCACGCGCAGCGGTCTGGTCTCCGGCGTGCGAACCGTGTTCAAGGCGATCACGGATCCGAACGAACCCGGCTCGGACGCTTGGTTCCGGCCGTTCGAGGTGACCTGCCCTTCGGGGACCATCTTCACGGCCGAACGGCCGGCGCCCGTCGCGCTCTACTTCGAGGCGACCGAGGCCGCGACCGACCTTCTCTGGAAGGCGCTCGCGCCCGCGATCCCCGAGGTCCTCACGGCGGGAAGCTTCGTCTCCGTGTGCGCGACGGCGATCTCGTGCACGCACCCGGACACGGGCGAGCCCACGCTGCTCGTCGAGCCTCAGGCCGGCGGCTGGGGCGCGAGCGTCCTGAAGGACGGCGAGCACGGCCTGGTCTCGGTCGGCGACGGAGAGACCTACGTCATCCCGGCCGAGGTGTGCGAACAGCGGTACGGGATCCGGGTCGAGCGGTTCGCGTTCGACGTGGTGGAGGCGGGGGCCGGCCGGCGCCGCGGCGGGCGCGGCCTCCTCCGCGAGTACCGGATGCTCACCGACGGGAGTCTGACCGTCGGCTTCGGGCGTCACCGGTACCCGCCCTGGGGGGTCGACGGCGGCTACGACGGTTCGCCGAACTACGTCGAGGTCGTCCGCGCAGATGGAACGCGGGAGCGGTTCGGCAAGGTCGCGCGCTTCCCGCTCCGCGAGGGAGACCTCGTCCGGCTGGTCACCGGGACCGGCGGCGGCGCCGGCGACCCGCTCAAGCGCGAACGCGAGCTCGTGCGCGAGGACCTTGAGGACGGCATCGTGACCGAACGCGAGGCCCGCGAGGTGTACGGCCTCGACGCCTCCTGAGTAGCATCCGCGCCATGCAGCTCGATGCCTCGACGCTGCCGGCGCTCGCGCGTGGGTGCGCGATCCTCGGCGCGGGCGGGGGTGGGGATACGGAGATCGGGCTCCTCGCGTCGCTCCAGGCGGTCGAGGACCACGGCCCGGTGCCGCTCGTCGACCTCGACGAGCTCCCGGACGAAGCCCTCCTCATGCCGTGCGGCGGCGTGGGCGCTCCGACCGTCTCGATCGAGAAGATCGAGAGCGGCGACGAGGGCGGGCGCCTCCGCGAGATGGTCGAGACCCTGTGGAACCGCCCGGTCGTCGCGCTCATGTCGGCCGAGATCGGCGGCTCGAACGGCGTCATCCCGATGGTCTGGGCCGCCAGGCTCGGCCTGCCGGTCGTGGACGCCGACGGCATGGGCCGCGCCTTCCCCGAGATCCCGCAGGTCACGATGGAGATCGCCGGCATCTCGCCGAACCCGGCCGTCATGACCGACGAGCGCGGCAACGTCATCGTCTTCCGCGCCACCGACGGCGACTGGATGGAGCGGATGGAGCGCGCTGCCGCGGTCGAGTTCGGCGGCATGTCGTGGTCGAGCGAGTACCAGCTGACCGTCGAGCAGGCGAAGGCCGGCGCGGTCGTGAACCACGCCGTATCGCTCGCCGTCCGGCTCGGCACGGTCGTGGCGGAGGCCGAACACGACCCGGTCGAGGCGCTCGCGCGCGAGATCCACGCGGCCCGCCTCATCGTGGGCAAGGTCGTCGACGTCGAACGGCGCACGACGGCGGGGTTCGTCCGCGGGTCGGCGACGATCGAGGGCCTGGACGCCGACGCCGGCCGGACGCTCCGGCTGGAGATCCAGAACGAGAACCTCGTCGCGCTCGAAGCCGACCGGGCACTCGCGATGGTCCCCGACATCATCACGGTGCTCGACTCGCAGTCCGCGAATGCGATCTCGACCGAGCGCATCCGGTACGGGCAGCGGGTGACCGTGATCGCGTTCCCGTGCGATCCGATCTGGCGGACGGCGCGCGGCCTCGAGCTCGCGGGGCCGCGGCACTTCGGCTACGACCTCGACTATGCGCCGGTGGAGGACTTGCATGCCCTCGCTTGACCTTCGCCTCGGCGTGGACGTGGGCGGGACGAACACGGACGCCGTCGTGCTCGACGCCGACGACCGCCTCCTCGCGAAGGCGAAGGTGCCGACGACCCCCGACGTGACGTCCGGCATCGAGGGCGCGATCGCCCGCGTCGTCCAGAGCGTCGACCGGAGCCGGATCACGCACGCGATGTTCGGGACGACGCACGCGACGAACGCCGTCCTCCAACGACGAGGTCTTCGGCGCGTCGGCGTGCTGCGCGTCGGCGGCCCGGCCACGCAGGCGATCCGGCCGCTGTTCGGCTGGCCCGAGGATCTGCGCTCGGTGATCTCGGCGGGCGAGCTGATCGTCGAGGGCGGGATCGAGTTCGACGGGCGCGAGCTCTCGCCGCTCAACCTGGACGCGATCGCGCGGTTCGCCGGCGAGGTGGCCGGCCGAGCGGAGGCGATCGCGATCACGAGCGTCTTCGCCCCCGTATCCGACGAGCACGAGCGCACGGCCGAGGAGATCGTCCGCAAAGAGCTCGGCGACGTCTCGATCTCGCTCAGCTCCCAGATCGGCTCCCTCGGCCTGCTCGAACGCGAGAACGCGACCGTGCTGAACGCCTCGCTCACCGACGTCGCCCGGGGTGTGACGAGCGCGATCGGCGACGCCCTCGAACGCCATGGTCTGAGGCCCGTGACCTACTTCGCCCAGAACGACGGCACGCTCATGGACCTGAAATTCGCGATCCGCTTCCCGGTGCTGACGATCGGCAGCGGCCCGGCGAACAGCATCCGCGGCGCCGCCTACCTCACGGGCCGGACGGACGCGATCGTGGTCGACGTCGGCGGGACCTCGACGGACGTGGGCGTGCTCGTTCGGGGCTTCCCGCGCGAGTCGTCGTTCGGCGTCGAGATCGGCGGGATCCGGACGAACTTCCGGATGCCGGACCTCGTCACGATCGCGCTCGGCGGAGGGACGATCGTGACCGAGGACAGGCTCGGCCCCGAGAGCGTGGGCTATCAGATCCGGGAGGAGGCACTCGTCTTCGGGGGCTCGACGCCGACGCTCACGGACGCGGGCGTCGCTGCGCAACGATTCACGCTGGGCGACAACGCGCGCATTGCCGACCACGGCCTGCTCCTCGCAGCCGCGATCGCCCGCTCCGACTCGATGCTGGCGGACGCGATCGATCGCGTGAAGACCTCGCGCGAGCCGGTGACGCTCGTCGCCGTCGGCGGCGGCGCCCCGCTCGTGCCCGAGGACCTGTCGGGGACGAGCGAGGTCCTTCGCCCGGACCACTCCGACGTGGCGAACGCGATCGGGGCGGCGATCGCCTCGGTGAGCGGGGAGGTCGACCGCGTCTTCCATCTCGGCGCGGGGGGCCGCGAGGCCGCGATCGCCGAGGCCTCGCAGGAGGCGATCGAGCGTGCGGTCTCGGCAGGAGCCGCCCGCGAGAGCGTGGAGGTAGTCGAGATCGAGGAGGTGCCCCTGGCATACCTGACCGATCCTGCGGTACGTATAAGGGTCAAAGCCGGCGGACCGCTCGCCTGGGGTTGACGCTGGAAGCACCGGAGGCACCGAACAGGGAGGGGAGAACCATGGCATCTGCCCGGTTCCGTTGGGTCGTGGTGGTGGCCGCGTTCGCCGTCGCGGCGGCCGCCTGCACGAGCGACGAAGGCGGTTCGAGTGCGACCGGAGGGGGCACGAACGCCGAGCCGGACACCTTCACCTACTCGGTGAACTCGGAGGTCATGATCGGGTGGGACCCGGCGACCGGCTACTCGAACGAGGTCATCGCCCTCCACAACATCTACGAGACGCTCACGCGCTACAACGCCGCGACCCAGGGG
>JBAVEY010000053.1:0-7131 GCA_049587975.1 Actinomycetota bacterium
GCGAGCTCGCGGAAGCAGATGCGGCAGAGCAGGAACCGCCGGTAGACGGCTCGGGCGCGGCCGCAGCGCCGGCAGCGCGTGTACTCGCGCACCTTGAACTTGGCCTGCGCCTCCTGCTTGTTCCTCAACGCCTTCTTCGCCATCTCCGCTCTCCTACCCGATGCTCCGCGATCTGCGCCTACCGGCTCAGATCGACCCGATGCTCCGCGATCTGCGCCTACCGGCTCAGATCGACGCCGCCGCCATCGGGATCCCCTCGAACGGGAACCCGAGCGCGACGAGCAGCGCCCTGCCTTCGTCGTCGTTCCTCGCGGTCGTCACGACCGTGATGTCCATCCCCCGGATCTTCAGGACCTTGTCGTAATCGATCTCCGGGAAGATCAGCTGCTCGGTCAGCCCGAGCGTGTAGTCGCCGTGCCCGTCGAACGCGTTCGGGTTCAGCCCACGGAAGTCCCGGATCCTGGGGATCGCGATCGAGACGAGCCGATCGATGAACTCCCACATCCGGTCGCCCCGCAGGGTGACCTTCGCGCCGATCGGACTGCCCTCACGCAGCTTGAACCCGGCGATGGACTTCCGGGCCTTCGTGATCACCGGCTTCTGGCCCGTGATGATCGTGAGGTCGTCGACCGCGGCTTCCAGCATACGGCCATCCTTCAGGGCGTCACCAACGCCCATGTTCACGACGACCTTCTCCAGGCGCGGCACCTGCATCGGGTTCGAGAAGCCGAGCTCCCGCTGCAGACGGGCGCTGACCTCCCGCTGGAAACGCTCCTTCAGCCGCGGCGTCGCCTGGTCGCTCACTGGTCGGCCCCGCACTTCCTGCAGACCCGGAACTTGGTCCCGTCACCCTCGATGCGGTACCCGACCCGCGTCGGTTTGCCGCACGAGCTGCAGACCAGCATCACGTTCGAGATGTCGATGAACAGCTCGGTGTCGATGATGCCGCCCTGCTGGAGCTGGGAGCCGCTCGCCGAGCGCTTGCCCGAGGTCCGCTGGTGCTTCTTGGCCATCGCCGCGCCCTCGACCATCACGCGCCCGTCGCGCGGCAGCACACGGATCACGCGCCCGGTGTGCCCGGCGCTCTTGCCGGTCATGACCTTCACCGTGTCGTCCTTGTGGATGTTCACGCCGGGCATGTCACAACACCTCCGGGGCCAACGAGATGATCTTCATGAACCGTCGCTCGCGGAGCTCGCGCGCGACCGGACCGAAGATGCGGGTGCCGCGCGGGTTCTTCGAGTCCGCGGTCAAGATCACGACCGCGTTGTCGTCGAACCGGATGTAGGATCCATCGGTCCGTCGACGCTCCTTGGCCGTCCGGACGACCACGGCCTTCACGACCTCGCCCTTCTTGACCGCGCCGCCGGGCAGGGCGTCCTTCACCGAGCCGACGACGACGTCCCCCACGTGCGCGTACCGGCGGCCGCTCCCGCCGAGCACGCGGATCACGAGGACCTCCTTCGCCCCGGTGTTGTCCGCGACCTTGCAGCGCGATTCCTGCTGGATCACCTATTTCGCCCTCTCCACGATCTCGACCACGCGCCAGCGCTTGCTCTTGGAGACCGGCCGGGTCTCCATCACCCGGACGGTGTCCCCGACGTGCGCGTCGTTCGTCTCGTCGTGCGCCGCGAGCTTGTCCGAGCGCGCGACGGTCTTCTTGTACAGGGGGTGCCGCACGCGCCGGTCGATACGGACGAGCACGGTCTTGTCCATCTTGTCGGACACGACGACGCCCACCCGGACCTTGCGCCGACCCCGGACGTCCGCCGCCTCCTCGTGCGTGGGCTTCGCGCGCGCCGTCGCCTGGACCGTCTCGGTCGCAAGGGTCTCGTCGACCGCAGGCTGCTGATCCGTCTCCGATGTGGGTTGGTCGCCCATCACGCCTCCGCCTCCGCGGCCTGCGCCGCGCCCATCGCTTGCTCCGCTTCGTGCTCCGCCGTGCGTTCGCCGACGATCGTCAGGATCCGTGCGATCTCGTGCCGGACATCCTTGATGCGCATCGGGTTGTCGAGCTGCCCCGTCGCGAGCTGGAACCGCAGGTTGAACAGCTCCTCCTTGTCGGACTCGAGCCGCTCGAACAGCTCCTCGTCGCCGAGGTCGCGGAGCTCCTGGATCGTCGTCATCAGTCGATCCCTCCCGCGCCCGCCCGGGTGATGAACTTGCTCTTGATCGGGAGCTTGTGCGCGGCCCGCGACATCGCCTCGCGCGCGAGGGTCTCGGAGACCCCGGACAGCTCGAACATCACACGCCCGGGCTTGACGACGGCCACCCACCCCTCGGGGTTGCCCTTGCCCGATCCCATGCGGGTCTCTGCCGGCTTCTTGGTGTAAGGCTTGTCCGGGAAGATATTGATCCACACCTTGCCGCCGCGGCGGATGTGACGCGTGATCGCGACCCGGGCCGCCTCGATCTGGCGATTGGTGATCCACGCGGCCTCGAGCGCGACCAGGCCGAAGTCGCCGAAGTGCACCTCGGTCCCGCCCTTGGCGCGCCCGCGCCGGCGGCCGCGATGGACCTTGCGGTGCTTGACCTTCTTGGGCGCCAGCATCAGCCCTGCGCCTCCCCGTCACCCTCGGGAGCCGCGGGGGGCTCGCTCGGCACCTCGGCGTCTCCGCCATCGGGTGGCCGTGCCTCGGTCGCGGGAGCCGCCTCCGGGACGGCATCGACGGCGGGTGCGGTCTCCTCGAGAGCTTCGGCGGACACGTCGGCCGGCGTTTCGGTGACCGCCGGGGCGGGCTCGACCTCCGCGACCTCCGCGGCCTCGCGCTCGTCGGTGATCAGCGCGCCCGTCGACGCGCCGCCACTGGAGACCTGCGCGAGCGCACGGGCGCGCAGGCGCTCGGTCTCCTGCTCGGCCTGGGGGATCTCGTCGCCGTGGTAGACCCAGACCTTCACGCCGATCTGCCCGAAGGTCGTCTTGCCCTCGGCGGTGCCGAAGTCGATCTTGGCGCGCAGCGTGTGCAGCGGCACCCGGCCCTCGCGGTACCACTCGCGCCGCGACATCTCGGCGCCGCCCAGGCGGCCGCCGCACTGCACGCGGACGCCCAGCGCTCCCGAGCGCATCGCGGTTTGGACCGCCCGGCGCATCGCGCGCCGGAACGAGACGCGGCCGGCCAGCTGCTCCGCGACGCCCTGCGCCAACAGCGTGGCGTCGGTCTCGGGGCGCGTCTCGGAGGCCGCCGAGTTCATGTCCTCGACCTTCACGTCGACCCGCTTCTTCGTGACGCGCTCGACGTCCTTGCGGATCTTGTCCACCTCGGCGCCCTTGCGGCCGATCACGATGCCCGGCCTGGCGGTCCGGATGTAGATCCAGATCTGGTCGCCCTTGCGCTCGATGTCGATGCTCGAGATGCCCGCGCGGGACAGGCGCGAGCGGATGTGCTTGCGGATCCAGATGTCCTCGTGGAGCTGGTCGGAGTAGTCGCGTCCGGCGAACCAGTTGGACTTCCACGGGTAGATGACCCCGAGACGGAACCCGTACGGGTTGACCTTGTGACCCACTACGCATCCTCTCCCAACGAACGGACCACGAGCGTGATGTGCGACGTGCGCTTCAGGACCTTGGTCGCGCGACCGTATGCGCGCGGGCGCCAGCGCTTGAGCGTCGGACCCTCGTCGACCCAGGCGCGGTCGATGACGAGGTTCTGCGCCACGACGCCGGGTTGCTGCTCGGCGTTGGCGATCGCCGAGTTGAGCGCCTTCTCGATCGTCTTGGCGGCACCGAGCGGCGAGAAGCGCAGGATCCGGCGGGCCTCCTCGACCTGCCGGCCACGGACGAGATCGACCGCCCGCCGAGCCTTCGGCGGCGAGATCCGCACGTACTTCACCGTCGCTTTCGCCTCCATGTCGTGCTACCTCACCGTGGTCGAACGCTCACCGCGCGCGTGCGAACGGAACGTCCGCGTCGGCGCGAACTCGCCGAGCTTGTGCCCGACCATCGACTCCGAGATGTACACGGGCACGTGCTTACGCCCGTCGTGGACCGCGATCGTGTGCCCGACCATCTCCGGCACGATGGTGGAGCGGCGCGACCAGGTCCGGACGACCTTCTTGTCGCTCCGCCGGTTCATCTCGACGATCTTGACCATGAGGTGCTCGTCGACGAACGGCCCCTTCTTGATGCTCCGCGGCACTAGCCCCGCCCCTTCCCGCGACGCCGAACGATGTAGCGGTTCGACGCCTTGTTCTTCTTCCTCGTGCGGCCTTCCTTCTGCCCCCACGGGCTCGTGGGGTGCCGCCCGCCAGAGCTCTTGCCCTCGCCGCCGCCGAGGGGGTGATCGACCGGGTTCATCGCCACCCCGCGGACGGACGGACGCTTGCGCTTCCAACGGCTCCGGCCCGCCTTGCCGAGCTGGATCAGCTCGTGCTCGGCGTTTCCGACCTCCCCGATCGTTGCCTTGCAGGACGCTTCGACCAGGCGCGTCTCGCCCGACGGCAACCGAAGGGTCGCCATCTTCCCTTCCTTCGCCATGACCTGGATGCTGGTCCCGGCAGAGCGCGCCATGCGGGCGCCGGCGCCGGGCTTCAGCTCCACCGCGTGCACGGTGGTGCCGACCGGGATGTTGCGTAGCGGGAGCGCGTTGCCCGGCCGAACGTCGGCCTCCTCACCCGAGACCAGCCGGTCGCCCACCCGCAGGCCGTTCGGCGACAAGATGTACCGCTTCTCCCCGTCGGCGTAGTGCAGCAAGGCGATGCGCGCCGTGCGGTTGGGGTCGTACTCGATGTGCGCCACCTTGGCCGGAACCCCGTCCTTGTCGCGCCGGAAATCGACCACCCGGTACCGGCGCTTGTTCCCGCCACCCTGGTGCCGCGTGGTGACCCGGCCGTGCGCGTTGCGCCCGGCACGGTTGCGGCCCTTGGCGACGAGCGAGCGCTCCGGCTTGGCGCGCGTGATCTCCTCGAACGAGGACACGCTGGCGCCTCGTCGTCCCGGTGTCGTCGGCTTGTACTTGCGAACGGCCATCGGCTACTTCCCCGCCTCGAAGATCTCGATGCTGTCGCCCTCGGCGAGCTTGACGATGGCCCGCTTCTGGTCGGCGCGCTTGCCGAGCGTCCACCGGCGGCGCTTGACCTTGCCCGGGCGATTCAGCGTCCGGACCGAGGTCACCTGGACGTTCCAGATCGCCTGGACCGCCTCCTTGATCTGGGTCTTGTTGGCCCGTGGGTCGACCAGGAACGTGTACGTGTTCTGCTCCAGCCCCGCGTAGGACTTCTCGCTCACCACGGGGCGGATGATCACGTCGCGGGGGGTCTTCACTCGCCCTCACCCCTTTCGTGGGTACCCGCCGGCGTGTGGTCAGCGGGCGCCAGGTCGGCTTCCGCGGGAGGGTCGCCCGAACCGTCCGTGATGGGTGCGTCCGCGGTCGCCTTCGCGGTCGCCCCCTCGACGACGTCCAGGGCGCCCTCCGTGAAGATCAGGTGATCGGCCGCGATGACCTCGTAGACGCCCAGGCTCCGCGCATAGGCGACCCGCACCCCTCGGATGTTGCGGAAGGACTTCTCGACCGCGCCCGAGTCGCTCGGCAGTGGCAGGACGAGCAGGACCTTGCCACCCAGCTCGAGCGTGTCCAGCACGTCGGCCGCAGACCGGGTCTTCGGCTCGTCGAACTCGAGGTCCTGGATCACGGTGAGCTTCCCGCTCGCGAGCGCGTCCGTGAGCGCCGAGCGCAGGGCGCTCCGCTTCATCTTCTTGTTCACGCGCAGGTCGTGGTCGCGCGGCTGCGGCCCGTGCGCCACCCCTCCGCCGGCCCACTGCGGGGAGCGGTTCGAACCCTGCCGGGCGCGCCCGGTGCCCTTCTGGCGCCACGGCTTGCGGCCGCCGCCGGACACGTCGCCGCGCGTCTTGGTCGAGTGCGTGCCCCGGCGGATCGAGGCGAGACCGGCGACCACCACCTGGTGCATCAGCGGGACGCTCACCTTGGCCTCGAACACCTCGGCCGACAGGTCGCGGGTGCCGACCTTCTTGCCGGCAGCTGAGACGACGTCGATCTTCGGCATCACTGACCGCCCTTGGTGGCGGGGGCCTTCACGGCCGAGCGGACCATGACCAGCCCGCCCTCGGGACCCGGGATCGCGCCCTTCAGGAGCAACAGGTTGCGCTCCGGATCGGCGCGGACGACCTCCAGGTTCAGCACGGTCACGCGCTCGTTGCCCATCTGGCCGGCCATCCGCATGCCCTTGAAGACGCGCGACGGGGTCGCGCAGGCGCCGATCGCGCCCGGCGAGCGGTGCTTGCGCTCGGTGCCGTGGCTGCTGGACAGGCCGGCGAACCCGTGACGCTTCATCACGCCGGCGAACCCCTTGCCCTTGGAGACGCCGACGACGTCGGCGCGCTCGCCGGCCTCGAACAGGTCGGCCCGCAGCTCCTGACCCGGCTCGTAGGACCCGGCGTCGTCGGTTCGGATCTCCACGACGTGACGGCCGGTCTGCCCTCCGTGCTTGTCGAAGTGCCCCTGCTCCGGCTTGGTCAGGCCGTTCGGACGCGTCGGCCCGAACGCGAGCTGGACGGCCGAGTACCCGTCCTTCGCCTCGGTCTTGACCTGCGCGACGAAGCACGGCCCGGCCTTGATGACCGTGACCGGGATCGCGCGGGTGTCGTCGAAGATCTGGGTCATGCCCAGCTTCGTCCCGAGGATGCCTTTGATCTCTGCCATGTCCCCTACAACTTGATCTCGATGTCGACGCCCGCAGACAGGTTCAGGCGCTGGAGCTCCTGGACCGTCTTCGACGTGGCGTCGACGATGTCGATGAGCCGCTTGTGCGTGAGCATCTGGAAGTGCTCGCGGCTGTCCTTGTACTTGTGCGGCGAGCGGATCACGGTGTAGATGGACCGCTCGGTCGGCAGCGGCACCGGCCCGACCACCTTGGCGCCGGTCCGCGTCACGTGCTCGACGATCTCGCGAGCCGCGACGTCCAGCATCCGGTGGTCGTACGCCCGGAGCTTGATGCGGATCCTGGGTCCGGCCACTGCCTCGCTTCCCCCTCTTCCCTCTCCTCGATGCGCTACTTGATGATCTTGGTGACGCGTCCGGCGCCCACGGTCCGGCCGCCCTCGCGGATCGCGAAGCGCAGGCCCTCCTCCATGGCGATCGGGGCACCGAGGCTCACGGTCATCTCGATGTTGTCGCC
>JBAVEY010000054.1:0-18947 GCA_049587975.1 Actinomycetota bacterium
CGCCTCGGCCGCGCCGCGCCGCCGCCACGGGAACGCCACGACGACCTGGTCGGGTTCGGGACCCGGGCGGCTCCGGACCGCGAGCCGCACGCGGCTCTCGGTCGCGAGCCGCGAGGTCAGTCGGGCGGTCAGTCGCGCGACGGTCCGCCGTCGCTGTTCCGATCCGGGACGGCCGGGGCTCCCGCGCACGCCAACCCGTTCGAGCGCTGCGGCCACGCGCTCCTCGGGGACCTCGAGCCAGACCCCCACGGCGATCGTGAGCTTCACCGCGGGCCGAGGAAAGTACAGGTTCGGACCGTCGAGGACGCGGAGCTCGACGAGGTCGGCGCGCGATGCGGCCACGGGCGCGAGCTTAGTCAGCCGGGGTCGCCGGCGTGGTACCGGCGGAACGCCGGGACGCGCCATGCCACGGCGGCGGCGCCGGCGATGCACAGCAGCCCGCCGGAGACCACCGACACCATCGGCGAGAAGGCCGCCGCGACGAGTCCGGCCTCCAGGTCCCCCAGCCTCGGCCCGCCGGTCACCACCAGGATGTGGATGCCGAATAGCCGGCCGCGAAGGTGCTCCGGGACGGTGACCTGCAGGATCGTGTTGCGGAACACGGCCGAGATCACGTCCGCCGCCCCCGCGACCGCCAGGAAGAACATGCCGAGCCACAGGTGGGACCCGACCAACCCGAACGCCGCGATGCCGGCGCCCCACACGACGACCGCCCAGATCACGGCCAGCCCCTGGTGCCGGATGCGCCCCACCCAGCCGCTCGTCGTCGCGCCCACGAACGCGCCCACCGCTGGTGCCGCGAACAGGAGCCCGACCACCGTCGCGCCGCGATCGAACTGGGTGAGCGCCAGCACCGGGAACAGCGCTCGGGGCATACCGAACACCATCGCGATGATGTCGATCACGAAGGTCGACTGCAACACCTGACGACCGCGGAGGAAGGCGAACCCCTCCCGCACGGCGCGCCAGCCCACCGCCGCGCGTTCGCCCTCGGCGGGCGGCATCGGGCGGATCGAGATCGACGCGAGCAGCAGCAGGACGATCGAGATCAGGTCGATCGCGTACGCCCAGGAGAAGCCGAACCCGGCGACGACGACGCCCGCGAGCGCCGGCCCGATCAGCCCGGCGCCGTTCCAGATGACCTGGTTCAGCGCTGCGGCGGCCGGGAGGAGGCCCCGGTCGAGCAGCCGGGGGGTCATCGCGCTCCGCGTCGGGCCGTCGATCGCGCTCGTCGCGGCGATGCCGGCCACGGCCACGTAGATCAGGCCGAGCGGGGGATCGCCGTGCACCGCTCCGGCGAACAGCAGTCCGGACGAGGCGAAGTAGCCGACCTGGGCCGTGATGAGGATCTTGCGGCGGTCGAAGGCGTCGAGGAACGTGCCGCCGGCAAGCGTCCCCGCCACGAGCGCGAGGAACCCGACGAGCCCGATCAGTCCGACGGCGACCGTCGAACCGGTGAGGCGGTACACCTGCAGGTACGTCGCGACGATCGTGAACTGCGACCCGAAGGTCGATGCCAGCAGCCCGAGCCACAGCCGCCGGAAGTCGCGCGACGCGCGCAGCGGCGTGACGTCCACCGCGATCCGCCGGACGAGCGATCGGCGTCCTTCCTCGTCCGCCATGCGTCGACGCTAGCAGGCGCCGCGGAGGAGATGCGCATCCTGCTGTAAGGCAGGCGCTGTACTGGCCCGAGCTTCGACGGCTGCATACGGTTCCGACGACACCGGGCGGAAGCGGGGGAGGGGCGGCGGTTGAGTCCCGGGAATCGACGCAACTGTTGAGTATCGACGATCAGACGCGAGGGCTGTTGGAGACAGTTGCTCGCATGTCGGTCGGCCTCCTGGTGGACGGCGAGTATGAAGTCCTAGAGACGATGACGGAAGGCCAACATCTATCGGGAGAAGAGCTCCGCCTGGGGGCGGAGTCGCTCGGGCGTCCCCTTGACCCCGTTGAAGTCTCACGCGGGTCGGATGTGCCGGACATGACTGCCGACCCCGGCGGTGGCCGCGCCCCCCCTACGCGTCACGGCACGATCGCCGCGTCCAGCGTCTCAAGACCCTCGTCCAGCAGGCCTTCGTCGATCGTGAGCGGCGGCAGCAGTCGGATCACGTTGTCGTAGGTCCCGGCCTTCAGGATCACGACGCCCTCCTCGAGGCACCGCTTCACGATCGCGTTCCCGCTCGGCCCGTCGAGCGGTTCATTCGTTTCGCGGTCCGACACCAGTTCGATCGCGTTCATCATCCCGCGGCCCCGAACGTCCCCGATCACGTCGTGACGGTCCTGCATCTCGCGCAGACGCCCGAGCACCTTCTCGCCGAGCGTGCGCGAGCGTTCGAGCAAGCCCTCCTTCTCGATCTGGTCGAGGACCGCGAGCGCGGCCGCGGCCGCGACCGGGTTGCCGCCGTACGTGCCGCCGAGCCCGCCGACGTGCACCGAGTCCATCACGTCCGCCCGGCCGGTGACCGCGCTGATCGGCAGGCCGCCGCCGAGCGACTTCGCGCTCGTGATCAGGTCGGGCACGACGCCCTCGTCCTCGATCGCGAACCACCGTCCGGCGCGGCCCATGCCGCTCTGGATCTCGTCGGCGATGAACACGATCCCGTGCTCCGAGCAGAACTCGGCCAGGCCCTTGACGAACCCGGGCGCCGGGACGATGAACCCG
Source organism: Actinomycetota bacterium (assembly GCA_049587975.1). Classification (GTDB taxonomy): domain Bacteria; phylum Actinomycetota; class UBA4738; order UBA4738; family HRBIN12; genus DASSJM01. The sequence goes on from JBAVEY010000054.1 coordinate 2,663, forward strand.
CCCTCGCCCTGGATCGGCTCGAGGATAACGGCGGCGACGTTCTCCTCGCCGATGTGCTTGTGGATCTCCTCGCGCGCGTAGTCGAGCGCCTCCTCGGCGCAGCGCTCGGCCCCGCCCGGCCAGCGGTAGGGGTACGCGAACGGGAGCCGGTAGATCTCGGGCGCGAACGGCCCCATGCCCTGCTTGTAGGGCATCACCTTGGCTGTGAGCGACATCGCGAGCAGCGTCCGGCCGTGGAACGCGTGGTCGAACGTGACGATCGCCTGGCGCCCCGTGGCCTTGCGCGCGATCTTGACCGCGTTCTCGACGGCCTCGGCGCCCGAGTTCGCGAACATCGTCTTCTTCTCGAACTCGCCCGGCGCGATCGCGTTCATGCGCTCCGCGAGCTCGATGTACGGCTCGTTCGCCGTCACGTGGAAGCAGGTGTGCGTGTCGAGCTCCAGCTGGCGCTGGGCCGCCGCCACGACCTCCGGGGACGTGTGCCCGACGTTCAGCACGGAGATGCCGGTGGCGAAGTCGATCAGCCGGTTGCCGTCGACGTCCTCGATGATCGCGCCCGAGGCCCGGGCGGTGACGATCTGGTGGGTGTTGAACACGCCCTGCGGGACGGCCTTGGCCCGGCGTTCGAACCACTCGCGGGACCTGGGTCCGGGGACCTCGGTGATGAGCTTGCGCTCCTGCGGGATGTCCACGTTCGGCGCCTCCTCGTGAGGATGGCGTCAGTTTCCCACGCGGCGCGAGGGGTCTGCTCTGGGGGGAGGCCTACCAGACGGTTCGGACCGGGTAGCGCCGGATCCGTTCGTCTCCGGTGACGAGGTCGAGGTCCTCGACGAGCGCCTGGGCGACGAGCATGCGATCGAACGGGTCGCCGTGGATCGCGGGGAGCTCCGGGAGCGCCGACACATGCCGCTGATGGATCGGCAGCAGCTCGGATCGGAAACGCTCGACATGCTCGGCGAAATGCTCGGCCGGGGGGGAGGGGAGCCGAAGCTTGCCGCTCATCACCTTCAGGGTCAGTTCCCACGTCGTGGCGACGCTGATGAACACCCGGATGGCGGCGTCTTCGATGAGCTCGGCCACGGCCGGAGGGAGGCGCTCATCATCTGTGGCTGCCCACAGGAACGCGTGGCTATCGAGCAGGACCCTCATTCGAGCGGGAAGCCGGGGAACAACTGCCAGGGAAGTGGCTCGTCGAAGTCGTCCGACATCCAGATCTGGCCCTTGTACAGGCCCAGCGGCCTCTTGCCCGCGGCGGCCTCGATCGGGACGAGTCTGGCCACGGGCTTGCCGGCTCGCGCGATGACGATCTCCTCTCCGTTCTCGACGCGCTCGAGCAGCCGAGACAAGTGCGTCTTGGCCTCGTGGACGTTCACCGTCGTCTGGATAGGTGTCTCCTCGGCGCTCGCCATGAGGCAAGAGTAGATGAGTCCAGTGGACTAAGTCAACATGACTCGGACCAGCCGCGTGTCAGCGCTTCTACGTGCCCTCGTGCGCGGGGTCGCCCACGACGTGCGTCGTCGGCAGCCTGAATCTCGCGGCCAGGCGGTGGAGGAGGTCGAGCCGGAGTCATTTCGAGGCGCCGGGCGGCAGGGTCGACAGGATCACCCAGCGAACGACCCGTGGTCGCGGATCGCGTCGTCGATCGCGAGCATCGGGTTGCCGTCGCCAACCCGTCCACGGGTGGTCTAGCGGCGGTGTTGCCGGCACCATCAGGAAGATGGCGCACGGGCGGCGCGTGAGAGCTCGCGGATCCGCGAGGCTGGAGGTTGGCCGGCGATCGTCTGCCTAGCGACGACGAGGTGGCGGCGCACCGGCACCGCCTCCAGACCTCCCTGGCACGACCGGGTGCTCCCGAAAGGGAACCCACCGGCCTCGGCGAGACCCCGATGCGCGCTTTTCGGCATACTTTGGCCTGGAGTCTCGGACCCGTGCGGGTCGGGAACGGAAGGGGAGGTCCATATGGCAACCGCAACGAAGACGTGGCAGATGTACATCGGCGGCGGCTGGGTCGACTCCTCGAGGGGTGAGTCCGAGCCCAACATCGACCCCTCGACCGAGAGCGTGGCCGACGAGGTGCAGATCGGCACCCGGGACGACGCGGACCGGGCCGTCGAGGCCGCGCAGAAGGCCTACGACGAGGTCTGGTTCGACACCCCGCCGAAGGAGCGCTCGGCGATGATGTTCAAGCTCGCCGACGCGATCGACGCCGACGCCGAGACCCTCGCGCTGCTCGAGGCGCAGGACGTCGGCAAGCCGATCTCGGTCTCGAGCGCCGACATCCCCTTCATCAGCGACAACCTCCGCTTCTTCGCCGGCGCCGCTCGACACCTCGAGGGCAAGTCGACGGGCGAGTACGAGAAGGGGTTCACGAGCATGATCCGCCGCGAGCCGCTCGGCGTGACCGTGGGCATCTGCCCGTGGAACTACCCGCTGATGATGGCGATCTGGAAGATCGGCCCCGCGCTTGCCGCGGGCAACACCTCGATCATCAAGCCCGCCGAGCTCACGCCGCGGACCACGCTGCGCCTGGCCGAGCTGTCGCAGGACATCCTGCCGCCCGGCGTGTTCAACGTGGTCACGGGCCACGGGTCCGAGATCGGCGACCAGCTCGTGAAGCACCCGCTCGTGCGCCTGGTCTCGGTCACGGGCGACACGGCGACGGGCAAGATCATCGCGTCGAACGCGGGGTCGTCCAACGTGAAGCGCGTCCACCTCGAGCTCGGCGGGAAGGCACCGGTCGTCGTGTTCGACGACGCGAACCTGGAGGGGCTGGTCGAGTCACTGAAGTTCGCCGGGTACACGAACACCGGTCAGGACTGCACGGCCTCCTGCCGCGTCGTCGCGGGCCCCGGCATCTACGAGGACCTGCTCTCCGAGCTCGTGCCGGCCGTCGAATCGATCAAGGTCGGTGACCTGGACGACGAATCCGTCGAGATGGGCCCGCTCGTGTCCAGCGGCCAGCGCGAGAGCGTGGTCGGGTTCGTCGACCGGGCGCAGAACTCGGGCGGCAAGGTCCTCACCGGCGGCGAGAAGATGGACCGCGCCGGCTTCTACTACAAGCCGACGGTCGTGACCGACGTGGCCCAGGACTCCGAGATCGTGCAGAAGGAGGTGTTCGGGCCCGTCGTCACCGTGCAGCGGTTCGCCGACGAGGACGAGGCCGTGAACTGGGCCAACGACGTCGTCTACGGGCTGGCGTCCTCGGTGTGGACGCGGGACGCGAGCCGCGCGATGCGGGTCGCCCGGCGTCTCCAGTACGGCGCCGTGTGGGTGAACACGCACTTCATGATCACGGCCGAGATGCCGCACGGCGGGTACAAGGAGAGCGGGTACGGAAAGGACATGTCGATGTACTCGCTGGAGGACTACACGCAGATCAAGCACGTGATGTGGGCCCTCGACTGACCGCGAGCCCCGGCACGCCGCGTGACGGAAGGAAGTGATCGCACCATGACCGCACGTCCGTTCCTGGTGAACGGGGAGTGGCGGACGGGCGAGCGCTCGTTCGAGGTCCACAGCCCCTACGACGACGCCGTGGTGGCCGAGATCGGCGTGCCGAGCGCCGACGACGTGGAGGAGGCCGTCGCGACGGCCGCCGAGACGTTCGAGCAGGCCCGGCACCTCCCCATCCACGCGCGCGCGGACGCCCTCGATCACATCTCCCGGCGCCTGGCCGAATCGATCGACGAGAACGCCGAGCTCATCGCCAAGGAGGGCGGCAAGCCGCTCAAGTGGGCGAAGGTGGAGGCGACGCGTGCGGTCTCGACGTTCCGCTGGGCGAGCGAGGTGATCCGCCATGGCGACGACGAGCTGATCCGCCTCGACACCGAGGCTTCACTCGGGTCGCGGATCGGCCTGATCCGGCGGTTCGCCTTCGGCCCCGTGCTCGGGATCACCCCGTTCAACTTCCCGCTGAACCTGGTGGCGCACAAGGTGGCGCCGTCGCTCGCCGTCGGGGCGCCGATCGTCGTGAAGCCGGCCTCCGCGACGCCGATCGGCTCGCTCCGGCTGGCCGAGCTGTTCGCCGAGACGGACCTGCCCCGCGGCATGTACCAGGTCCTGCCGGTGTCCTCGAAGGTGGCCGACGGGATGGCCCGGGACGATCGCTTCCGCAAGATCTCCTTCACGGGCTCGAGCGACATCGGCTGGTACCTGAAGGGCCTCGACCCGAAGAAGCGGGTCACGCTCGAGCTCGGCGGCAACGCCGGCGTGATCGTCCACTCCGACGCCGACCTCGACCTGGCCGCGCAGCGGGTGGCGTTCGGCGGCTACTACCAGGCGGGGCAGAGCTGCATCAGCGTGCAGCGCGTCCTGGTCCAGTCCGAGGTGTATGAGGACTTCGCGGCGCGTCTGGTGAAGCAGGTGGAGAGCCTCAAGGTCGGCGACCCGATGGACCCGACGGTCGACGTCGGCCCCGTGATCCAGAAAAGCGAGGTCGGGCGGATCGACTCCTGGGTCAAGGAGGCGGTCTCCCAGGGCGCGACCGTGCTCACCGGCGGCAGGGCGGAGGAACCGTTCTTCTACCCGACGTTGATCGCCGACGTGCAACCGGACATGAAGGTCTGCCGGGAGGAGATCTTCGGCCCGGTCGTCACGATCAGCCCCTACCAGACGTTCGACGACGCGATCGCGACCGTGAACGACTCCCGCTTCGGCCTGCAGGCCGGCGTATTCACCAACGACATCAACCGCGCGTTCCAGGCCCATCGCGACATCGAGGTCGGCGGCGTGATCGTGAACGACGTGTCCGCGTTCCGCGCCGACCAGATGCCGTACGGAGGCTCGAAGGACTCCGGGTTCGGCCGCGAGGGGCTGCGGTTCGCGATGGAGGAGATGACCGAGCCGCGGATCATGGTCCTGTCGCACGTCCCGCTCTGAGCGTGACCGCGTGAGCCGCATCGCGGTCCTCGGGGCCGGCGCGATGGGGAGCGCCGCCGCCGTGCTCCTCGCGCGGCACGAGGACGTCGAGTTGCTCGTCCTCGACGTCGACGCGGGTCGCGCGGCGCGCGTCGCCGAGCGGGCCGGGGGGCGGGGGCGGGGGTTCGACGCTCACGCGGGCGAGCTCGCGCAGGTGCTGGAGGGGGTCTCGGCCGTCGCCGCGTGCCTGCCCTACCGGCTGAACCTCGAGGTCATGGCGGCCGCCCTGTCGGCCGGCTGCCACTATGCCGACCTCGGGGGCCTGTACCACGTGACCCTCAAGCAGTGGGAGCTGGACGGCCGGTTCCGTGAGGCGGGCCTGTCCGCCGTGATGGGCGTCGGGTCGGCGCCCGGGATCACGAACGTCCTCGCCCGGCTCGGCGCCGACCGGCTGGACGAAGGATCGGTGCGTTCGATCGACCTCGTCAACGGCGCCGTCGATCTGTCGGAGGGCGGCGGGGCCTTCGGCGTCCCATACTCGGCCGAGACCATCCTCGACGAGTTCACCTTGCCGGCGATCGTGTTCGAGGACGGCGAGCTGCGCGAGGTGGCCGCGGGTTCGGGTGTGATCGATTGGGAGTTCCCCGAGCCGATCGGCGTCCAGCCGGCGATGTACACCCTGCATTCGGAGCCGGCGACGTTGCCCCGGACGATCCCGGGTGTCCGAGACGTCCGGTGGCGGCTCGCCTTGCCGCGGCCGATCCACGAAGGGTTCGCGTTCCTCGTCGGCACCGGGCTCGCCTCGCGCGACCCGGTCATGACCTCGAGCGGGCCGGTCGCGCCGCGCGACGTGCTGGTCCCCGTGCTCGATCGTCTGTCCGCCGACGGTGGCGAGCCCACCGATCGCGAGGTCATCGAGGTCCGGGTCACCGGCCGCTCGGGAGGGGAGGAGGCCGTCTACCGCTCGCTCGCCAGCTTCACGCCGTCCCCGGAGGGGCTGTCGGCGGGCGCGTTCGGCACGGCGATCCCGATCGCCACGACGGCGCGATGGCTCGCCGACGGTCGGGTCCCGGCCGGGGTGCACCCGCCCGAGACGGCGTTCGAGCCGGACGCGTTCGTCGCGGATCTGGAACGCGAGGGCGTCGGGTTCCTCGGCGGCCTGCTCGGCTGAGGCGCCCGAGCCGTACGCTTGGTGTCCGTGGGGACGCTCGCGTTGATCCTGGTGCCGGCCGCCGCGTTCGTGGCGGCGGTGGCCGTCGTGCTCGCGTGGCGGAGCCGTCGCTCGCTCGAGCCCGACCGACCCTGGTGGGGCATGCCGGGCGTCTGGATCGGCATCTCGATGGTGTTCGTCCTCCTCGGCGTGTTCGTCTTCCCGCGGCTGCTCGGGTTCACGTTCCTGTTCTTCCCGTTCGTCGTGCTCCGCAGCCTGGGTCGCGGGCGGGAGGATCGCAGGCGCTAACCCAGCAGCCGGGTCGCGAACGCGCCAACGGTCTCGGCGACCGCCTTCTCCCGGCGCCACAGGAAGTGATCGGTGCCCGGCACGATCACCACCTCGGCGCCCGGCATCGTCGCGCCGAGCGTCTCCAGCCTCGGCCGGGGGCAGTAGACATCGCCCTCTCCCGCGATGAGCAGGACCGGGCGCCGAAACGCGCGCAGCTCGGTACGCCCAGGGATCGGCGGGATGTCGAGATCGTCGGGCTCGAGCGGCAGCCCGACGAGCGCGAGCGCCGCGACGCGGTCGTCGGTGAGCGCCTCGCGCAGGGCGAGGCTCGCACCGAACGACCACCCGCACACGAGCGTCGGCCCGTCCGCTTCCTCTCGCACGCGGGTCACCGCGGCATCGACGTCCTTCACCTCCGCGTGTCCCCCCGCGTAGGTCCCGGCGCTCCCCATCGTGCCCCGGAAGTTGAACGCCAGCACGACCGAGCCTCGTGACGCGAGCTCGTTGCGCAGTGCCCACAGGATCGGGTGGTCCTTGCTCCCGCCGCGGCGCGGGTGCGCGTGGCAGATCACGGCGGTGCCGAGGACGTCCCCCTCGGGCCGGCGGATCTCGCCCTCGAGCGAGACCCCGTCCTGCGTCGGGAAACGGACGGGTTCCATGCGTGCGACGATGCCAGCGTGGCGACGGTGCGACAACCGAGCGGCACCGGGTTCGCGCTGCGCGACGCCCTGCCGTGGGAGGACCTCGCCGGGATCGTCCGGGCCGCCGAACCCGCGGGCTATTCGGCCGTCTTCCTGCCCGAGATCGCGGGGCGCGACGCGCTCGTGACGCTCGGGATGTTGGCGGGGGAGACGCTGGAGCTGCTGTTGGGAACCGGCGTGGTCCCGATGCGAGCCCGCACACCCATGGTGACGGCGATGGGCGCCGCGTCCGTGCACGAACGCTCGGGCGGCCGCCTGATCCTGGGGATCGGGACCGGCGATGTGGGAGCGGGTGCGCTCGACGAGCTCCGCGAGACGGTCCTCGGGATCAGGACGCTGCTCGCCGGCGAGACCCTCGACGCGGGGCGTGGGCCGCGGGGCCTGTCCCTGCCCACCGGCACGGCACTGCCCATCTGGGTGTCGGCCCTCGGACCCAAGGCGATGCGCCTGGCCGGAGAGATCGCGGACGGGGTCATCCTCAACTGGTGCCCACCCGAGCGGGTGCCGTTCGCGCGGGCGCGGATCCAGGAGGGCGCCGAGGCTGCGGAGCGCGATCCGGCCGGGGTCGCGGTCGCCGTCTACATCCGGGCTTGGGTCGGCGCGGACGAGGCCGAGGCGATCTCGGCGCTGAAGGCCATGGCCGGGCAATACGCGTCGTACCGGGCCTACCGGCGTCAGTTCGAACAGGTCGGTCTCGGACCGCAGGCGGCGGTCGCGGGTCAGGCGCACCGGGCCGGGCGCCCAGAGGACGTCCCCGAGGTGCTGGTCCGAGCCGTCTGCGCGGTCGGTGACGATGCGCGGACGCATCTGGAGGCGTTCCGAGAGGCGGGTGCCGACCTCCCGATCGCCTACCCGGTGGCGACCGCCGATCCGGCCGCGTCGATCGAGGGCACCCTGCTCGGGCTCGCGCCCGCCTGACGTCGACCGGTTGCGAACGCGGCGGCTCTCCGTAGACTAGGGTTTACAAGGTCGGCACCGTGGAAACAGGCGAAATGACGGGCCCGATCGGGGGCCTACGAACGGCACGAGGGGAAGAGGAGAGGCGATGACCTACACGATCTGCGAGTCCTGCATCGACATCAAGGACAAGGCCTGCGTCGACGAGTGCCCGGTGGACTGCATCTACGAAGGCCCCCGGATGCTCTACATCCACCCCGATGAGTGCGTGGACTGCGGCGCGTGCGAACCCGTCTGTCCGGTGACGGCGATCTTCTACGAGGACGACGTCCCGGCCGAGTGGAAGCAGTTCACCCCGATCAACGCCGAATGGTTCAACGACAACGTGAGCGGCGTCGGCTCGCCCGGAGGCGCGGCGCAGGTCGGCCCGAGCAACGTGGACCATCCGGTGGTGGCTGCCTGGCCGACCGTCGGCTGAGGACCCAGCCGCCCGCCTCGATCGTCGCGGGGCATTCGCGTTCGCTACGCGCTCTCGGAGGCCGGCTCGGGATCGGGAACCTCGCCGGGGGCTCCCCAAGCCGTTTCGCCCCAGCGAGACCGCGACTTGGCGGCGAGCTTGGACATCAGCGAGATCGCGGCGGGATCGTCCGAACCCGGGCGCCATTCGACCACGCCGTCGGCCACCGCCCGATCCCACAGCTCGCGACCCTTGTCGGTGCGGATGATCGTCAGGGTCCAGCCCTCTCCCTGGCCGAGACCGCCGAAGGAGATGTCCGCGTGCTCGGCCGCGAAGTCCGGGCACCGCAGGCAGCCGGGCCGGGTGAACTCGTGGGCCTGCTTGAGGGAGTAGGTGATCTCCTCCCCGTCCTTCGTGTAGAAGAGCAGTTTGCCCTTGATGTTCACGCGCACCACGTCGTCGAGCTCGAGGCCGAGCCGGTTCTGCGCGATCTCCACCATGAGCCCGTCGTAGGTGAAGCTCTTGGAGCACAGGAGGCCGAACGTCCAATTGATCTTCTTCGCCCATTTGTTGACCCGGCGTGCCGTCATCGAGCCCGTGACGCTCGCCTGGCACGACATCCCAACCAGCGCGACCTTGGACAGCCCCATCTCGGCAGCCTTGACGAGCGCGAGCGGGTTCGCCGAGTAGGTGTATCTCGAGCCGGCCGTCGCGAGGACTCCCGCCTCGTCGGTGACGACCGTGGGCTCGGCGTCCCACTCGCGTTCGTCGGAGAGCTTGGAGGTGAGGGCGCCGTCGATCTCGCCCGAGCGCAGTCCCCAGATCAGTAGCGCCGAGACGACGCCGCCGTCCTGGCCGTGCATCAGCGCCTCGGGGAGAGTCGCACGAGCGAGCACGATGTCCTGGTACTGCCCGATCACCTCCTCGGGCTTGCGGGTCTGGCCGAACAGCAGCTCGTCGATCTCGGACTCCCACTCGCGGAACCTCGGGCAGGCGAGTGTGCAGAGCGAGCATCCCCGGTCGCCGTGGGCGCACGCGTCCGGGCCGTCCTCCTGCAGCTGGACCGGGACGTCGTCCTCGTACCCGAGGACGTGGAAGGGGCAGGCCACGATGCACGCGGTGCACCCGGTGCACAGTCCCGTAAGGACGACCTCGTCGTACAGGTCGCGCCACTGGGTCTTGTCGGCGCTGGTCGGCATCGAGCGCAGTATAGGAGCCGGGGCCGGGAGCCCCTGGTCATCGAAGGCCCTCGTTTCCGCGCCACCTGGGCTACGCTGGCCGGATGTCCGAGGACGGAGGTGGAGGATGGTGAAGGCGAGGTGGGTCCGGCTCGTGGCCGGACTCTTCGTGCTGACGCTGGTGCTGGCCGCCTGCAGCAGCGACGACGGTGGCGGCTCGACCGGGACCACCGGGACCACCGGGACGACCGGGACCACCGGCGCGACCGGTGGGTCGGGCGGTGGCACGGACATCACGATCTCGGGCTTCGCGTTCCACCCGGACTCGATCACCGTGTCGGGGCCCACCGAGGTCACGGTCACGAACGACGACAGCACCACCCATACGTTCACGCTGGACGATGGGAGCGTCGACGAGAAGCTCGATCCGGGCGCGAGCACGACCGTGACCATCGATGTCGCTTCGTCGACGGGTTTCCACTGCAACATCCATCCGCAGATGACCGGGACGATCGAGGTCGGCTAGGACCGGGACGGATCAGACGGAGAACGAGTCGCCGCAGGCGCACTCGTGGGTCGCGCGGGGGTTCAGCATCTTGAGGCCGCCGCCCAGGAGCGCGTCGTTGAACGCGAGGGTCGACCCCTCGACGATCGGCGCGCTCCTGCGGTCCACCAGGACCCGAACGCCGTCCGCGGCCCCGACGACGTGGTCGTCCTCGGCCGGGGCGTCGGCGAACGTGAGCTCGTAGGAGAAGCCGGAGCACCCTCCGGCGACGACCCGCACCCGGAGCACCGGGTCCGTCCGGCCCTCCTTGGCGGCGAGCTGGCGGATCTTGCGAGCCGCATCGTCGGTCACGGTGATGACGGTCGTCGTCTGCTCCATCCCGTCCAGGATACCCGCGCCCGACTCACGGACGCTCGGCGAGCCGGTGGAAGGCGCTCTTCACGCTCTCTGACAGCGTCGGGTAGGCGTGGATCGCGTCGCCCACGCTCGAGACCGGGATCCTGCCCGACATGGCCGCGACGACCTCGTGGATCATCGCCCCGGCCTCCTCGCCCACGATGTGGCCGCCGAGGAGCTCGCCCGATCGTGCATCGGCGACGAGCTTCACGAGCCCGAACGGACGCCCCTCGATGTGCGACCGCTCGTTGCCCTCGAGCTTGACGAGCGCGGTCCGGACGTCGCGACCGGCGTCGCGCGCCTCCCGTTCCGTGGACCCGACGCTCGCGACCTCCGGGTCGCAGAACGTGACCCGCGGGACCACCCGGTAGTCGCGGGCCTTGGGGACGCCGAGGATGTCGTCGACCACGATCCCTGCCTCGTACGTGCCGACGTGCGTGAACAGCAGCTCGCCGGTCGCGTCCCCGGCCGCCCAGACGTCCGGGGCGGTGGTGCGCAGGGTCTCGGACACGACCGGGTGGCCCCGCTCGTCGAGCTCGACGCCCGCGGCCGCGAGGTCGTGACCATCGAACACCGGCCGGCGCCCCGTCGCCACGAGGACCTGCTCGACCTCGAGCACCTCGCCGCCCGCGAGCGCGAGCGACCAGGTCGCCCCGTCGTGGTGCGCGCGTTCGATCCTGGTCCCCGGCAGCAACCGGATGCCCTCCGCCTCGAACGCGGGTGCGAGTGCCTCCGCGGCATCCTCATCCTCGTTCGGCAGGATCTGCGGCAGGACCTCGACGGCGGTGACCGCGGTGCCGAACCGGGCGTAGATCTGCGCGAACTCGATGCCGATCGCCCCGGTCCCGATCACCGCCAGCGAGCGCGGAGGCTCGGTCGGTTCCCAGATCGCCTCTCGGTTCGTCCAGGAGGGTCCCTCGGCGAGCCCGGGCACCGGCGGCATCGTCGGCTCGGTCCCGGTCGTGAGCACCACGCGATCGGCCTCGAGCGCGGTGCCGTCAGCGAGCTCGATCCGATGTACGCCCGTCAGACGCGCCTCCTGGAGGTAGACGGCGATCCCCGCCTCCTCGAACGGCTCGGCGCCGTTGCCGGACTGGGCATCGATGACCTGGTGTGCGCGCCGCTGGATCGCGGGCAGGTCGATCCCGACCGACGGGATCTCCACCCCGAACCGCGCGGCGTCCCGTGCCTGGCGCGCGATCTTGGCGCTCCGAAGCATCACCTTGGTGGGGACGCATCCGAAGTGGTTGCACTCGCCGCCCAGCTTCTCGCGCTCGGCGATCGCGACGCGAAGGTCCGACCGCCGGGCGAGCTGGTACGCGACCTCGGACCCGGTGCCGCCGCCGCCGACCACGAAGACGTCGACGCGTTCCATCACGAACCGCCGAGGAACCCCACGAACACGCGGGCGTAGACGCGGGCGGCGGTGACCAGCTCGGCGACCTCGACCGATTCGTTCGCCATGTGCGCGACGCCCAGCGAGCCGGGTCCAAGGATGATCGTCGGGATGCTCCGGTCGTTCAGGTAGAACCGGGCGTCGGTGATGCCCGTGAACCCGGTGTCGAGCCTCGCGCGCCGCCCGGTCTCCGTTCGGACGGCGGCGCGGCAGAGGTCGGCGATCGTGGAGTCGGGGATGGTCTCCGCCGCGTCGGTCCACATGCGGATCGCGAACGACAGGTCGACCTCCGGGTGTTCGGCGCGGATCGCGTCCGCGAGCCGGTCGAACGGCTCGAGCACCTTCTCGGGCTCGATCTCGCCCGGGATGATCCGCCGGTCGATCTCGACGACGCAACGGTCCGCGACGACGTTGGGTGCGCTCCCACCCTGGATCATCGCCGCGTTCACCGTCGGTCGCCCAACGAGCGGATGCTCGAGGTCGGGCAGGACCTCTTCGATCCTCAGCAGGAAGCGCGCCATCGAGGTGATCGCGCTCACCCCCAGCTGCGGGGTGGACCCGTGCGCCGCCGTGCCACGGGCGGTGGCGGTGATCCACGCGCCGCCGCGCTCGGCGAGGGCGAGGTTCAGTTCGGTGGGCTCGCCCACGATGGCCGCGTCCTGGTCGAGGAGGCCGTGTTCCAGGAGGACCTTCGTACCGTGCAGGCCCGCCAACTCCTCGTCGGCCGCGAGGTGCAGATCCAGCCGGCCGCCGAGCTCGACGCCGGAACGGCGGATCGCCGAGACCGCGCCCAGTGCGCTCGCGATGGGGCCCTTCATATCGGCGGCCCCTCGTCCGATCAGACTGCCATCGACGACCTCGGCGCCGAACGGCGGATGCCGCCACGTCGAGAGGTCGCCCGCGGGGACGACGTCCAGGTGACCGTTCCAGGCGAGCGCCGGCCGGTCGCCGTTCCCGAACCGCGCGACCACGCTCGCTCGGCCCTCCTCGCCCCGGACGATCTCGGGCGCCCCACCGAGTTCCTCGAGGACGCCCACCGCGACCCCCGCGACGGCGTCCTCCGTGCCGCCCGGGTTCTCGCTCGGCGTGGTGACCAGCCGGCGCGCGAGCCGGAGCACCTCGTCGGGATCCACCTGTTCGACGACGGCCGATACCAGCGCCTCCTCTACCATGGCGGCGAATGTACCGGAGCGACGTCCGCGCGCGCTTGGAGGGCAGCCTCGATCTCCGACCCTCGCCCACGGCTGCTCCGGGCGACCGGCTCGCCGCGGTGCTGCTGCCGCTCGTCGAGGGTGACCGACTCGTCCTCACCCGGCGGACGGAGCACCTCTCGCGGCATCCCGGGGAGATCTCGTTCCCGGGTGGCCTCGCGCACGAGGAGGACGCGGACCTGGCGGCGACGGCGCTGCGCGAGACGCAGGAGGAGCTCGGGCTCCCGCGCGACGAGGTCGAGGTGCTCGGCGCGCTCGCGCCGGTGCACACGTTCGTCTCGGCGATCCTGATCGTGCCGTTCGTCGGGGTCGTGTCGGGGAACCGGGTGTTCGCGCCCAGCGAGGCCGAGATCGCGGAGGTGCTCGCCTACCCGCTCGACGAGATCTCGGCGGCCGAGACAACGGTGGAGTGGCCCCGCGACGGACACGTCTACCGGGGGTTCGCGTACCCGATGCGCGACGGGAACACGATCTGGGGCGCCACGGCCACGATCCTGCATCAGCTCGTCGATCTGCTCGGGGGCCGGCCGTGACCCATGAAGGTGCCTCGTACGTCCCAAGCGACCAGGAGCTCCGCTCGATCCTCGGCGACGCGAAGACGATCGCCGTGGTCGGGCTGTCCTCGAACCCGGATCGACCCTCGAACGAGGTCGCCGGGTTCCTCCAGTCTCGGGGGTACCGCATCGTTCCGGTGAACCCGAACGAGACCGAGGTCCTAAGCGAGCGTGCGTACGCGACGCTGCTCGACGTGCCCGAAGAGATCGAGATCGACGTCGTCGACGTGTTCCGTCGTGCCGAGCACACGCCCGAGGTCGCCGAGCAAGCGGTGGCCCGCGGCGCCAAGGTGCTCTGGCTCCAGGAGGGGATCGCCAATGACGACGCCCGCCGGATCGGCGAGGACGCCGGCCTCACGGTGATCATGGGCGTGTGCATCAAGAAGCAGCGACAACGATTGGGGGATCCATGATGCAGAAGTGGGAGTACTTCGTGGCGCCGTTGCTCGAACACAACCCGGGCGAGATCTTGAACACGTTCGGCGACGACGGATGGGAGCTCGTGTCGGTCGCGCAGATCGCGAACCCGATGGGCGGACAGTCGACGGTGGCCTACCTGAAGCGACCCAAGGTCTAGGGTCGCAGCAGGCGCCGGCGCATCAGGAGCAGGCCGCCGACGAGCAGACCTGCGATCACCAACCCCCCGATGGTCACGAGCCCGCTCCGGCTCCCGGAGCCCTCTGACGGCGACGGAGACGCGTCCCCCATGGCGCCCACCTGCCGATAGAGTGCGGTCGGGGTGACCACCCAGAGCGAGCCCTCGTTGTCCATCTCGACGTCGGTGATGCCGCCGTCGAACGTCCCGAGGACCTCGTCGACCGGCGTCCGGTCGCCCGCACCCGTGCCGGGGAGCAGCATCCGGTGCAGGTTCCCCGAGTAGCCCTCGCCGAAGAACAGGCCGCCGTCGGCGACCGAGCCGGCGCAGCCGGTGACGACGATCGGGTCCTGGAACGCGAGCACCGGCGGGACGAACGTCGGGTCGCCGCCGGGCCCCATATGATCCGGCCAGCCGTAGTTGCCGCCGGGCTCGATCAGGTTGATCTCGTCCCACTCCGTCGGACCGTTCTCCGTCTCCCACAGCTGGGCCGTCTCGGGGTCGAAGCACAGGCCGAAGGAGTTCCGGATCCCCAGGGCGAACGTGGGGTCGTCGGGTCCGAACGGGTTGTCGTCGGGGATCGAGCCGTCGGGATCCAGGCGCAGGATCCGGCCGCCGATCCCGTTCGGGTCCTGCGAGCGCGACCCGTCGTGCCCGTCGCCCACCGAGACGTAGAGCTTGCCGTCGGGCCCGAAGGTGATGTCGCCCCCGTTGTGCCAGCCCGCCGTGGCGGGGAGCAGGTCGAGGAGCGCTTGGACCTCGGTCCCGCGATCGCCGTCGGCCCGGATCCGGACGAGGTGGTTCTGCACGTCGTTGCCCGTGTAGTAGGCGTAGATCCACGGCTCGGCCGGGAACCCGGGGTCGACCGCCACCCCGAGCAGCCCGGTCTCGTTGACCGTCACCTGGACCGGTAGCGTCGCGAACGGGTCGTCGAGGAGCTCCCCGTCACGGACGATCCGGATCTCGCCGGCGTCCTTGTCCGCGACGAACATCGTGCCGTCCGGCGCGAACGCGATGTTCACGGCGAACCCGAACCCGTCCACCGCGCGCTCGAACCCTGTCTGGGCATGCGCGGGCGCCGGGGCGAGCGCGAGGACCCAGGCGACGGTCACCACGAGCGCTCGGCGCACGCTCCGAGTGTATGAGGTCGGTGGGCTAGGGTTGCCCCGTGCTCCGGATCGACCACGTCGCATGCGCCGTCCCCGATCTGGACGAGGCGGACGTCCGCTTCCGTCGGCGGTACGGGCTCGACTCGGTGGTCGGAGGGCGGCACGACGCCGGGGGCACGGCGAACCGGATCGTGCCGCTGGGCGAGCAGTACCTCGAGCTCGTCGCCGTGGTGGACGAGGCCCAGGCCGCGGAGTCCGCGTTCGGGCGCGGCGCGCTCGGGCGAGCCGCCGCGGGCGGTGGATGGTTCACGATCGCGGTGGTGACCGACAACCTGGACGCGGTCGCGTCACGTCTGGGGCTCGATATCACCGGCGGGTCCCGGACCAGGCCGGACGGCGAGACGGTGCGTTGGCGGTCGGCCGGGATCGACGACCCGCGGCGCGAGCGGTGGATGCCGTTCTTCATCTCCTGGGACGTGCCCGACGAGCTGCATCCCGGTCGCACGCGAGCCGGGCACGGTGTCCGCGTCGAGGGCATCGCGTGGGTGGAGGTGGGCGGCGACGCCGATCGACTCGGCGAGTGGTTGGGTGGCCACGAGCTGCCGATCCGTGTGGGCGATGGCGAACCGGGCATGCGTCGAGTCGTGATCGCCACGTCGAACGGCGAGATGGTGATCGACTGAGCCGCGGACGCTACTCGATCGTGACGATCTCGTACTGGCCGTAGGCGATCTCGTGACTCTCGCCGCCCTCTCGATCCGCCACGAAGCACGCGAAGATGAAGGTGCGCCCGGACACGAACGTGCCTTCCTCGAACTCGAGCCTGGCGCCGAGCCCGGCGCTGAAGATGCCGCTGAAGACCCCGGTATCGTCCAGCGGCGGGAAGTCCTTGGGCGTGGGTCCGGGCGCGAGCTTCTCCTGATACGCCTCCTCGGCCTCCGCAGCGCCGACGCCCTCGGGGAAGGCCAAGATCTCAGTGAGGTGGATC
>JBAVEY010000055.1:0-2507 GCA_049587975.1 Actinomycetota bacterium
CCGCAGGCGGACAGGAGACGATCGAGCGTGTCGATCCGAGGCACGACGGTCCGCGCCTCGATCCTCGCGATCGTGGGCTGAGGGATCCCGGCCCTCAGCGCGAGCGCGCGCTGGGTCAGTCCCGCCCACCGTCGCGCGTCTCGGAGCGTCCGCGCGGCATCCACAGAGCGATGATAGCACGTATGTTATCGCATCCTAACAAGCGAGACCCGGCGGACGTCGTGATCGTCGGCGAACTCGGTGAGGCCGCACCCTCCACTGGATCACCGGATCGTCCATCCTCGACCGCCGGGCTCCGGATCACGGTTCCTCGCACCCGATGCCGTTGTGGTCGCCGTCGAAGTTGTGGGGATCCGGCGGCAGCACCGTGAACCGGCGCCGGTCGATGTCGGAGCAGTCCAGGTCCGGAGGCGGCGGCGGGATGCACCCGTCCGGGTAGGCGGGGTCGCAGGCGCCCTCGTGGACGCATCGACCCCATACGCCTCGGTCCGCCGATCGCGCCTCGCGCAGGGCGGCTCGGAAACGGTCGACGTACCGGACGTTCGGTGGGTAGGTCGTGACGAACGCGTAGCCCTCGCGTATCAGCGTCTCGTTGAAGAGCTCGTTCCCCAGCCAGACGTACGCGAGCGGATCAGCCAAAGGTGGCCGCCTGACGAACGGCGAGGTCCGACCATGGTCATCGCGCTTCGACTATCGATCTCATGGGCGGGTGCCGTCTAGGTCAGCATGCCGAAGTAGAGTTCGTCGACCAAGAACTAGAGGCGTCCAGCGTGGAACGCAACGGCCCGATCGAGATCGAGACTTGGTGCGGGACGGTCCACATCGACGGACGCCGCTGCGGTCGGCGGCTCGGGCCGTGGTTGCTGCGAGATGGCCACGCGAGGCCGTCGCTGGGGCTCGTAACCGTGCCGAAGAGACCTCGTCAAGGCGCCGGCCCAGCGTGTGGCGTCCAGACGAGGACCCGGGAGGGATCGAGGAGAGGTACTTCCAGCCGTCGGACCTATCCAACGACAACTACCGTCCGAACCGCTGGTGGGCACGCTGCCCCGGCTGCGGAGCCCGGACGTTCGTGCGGGAATCCACGATGGTGCGCTTCATGCGCGAAGCCGCCGAACGCGGGGAAGCGGTCCTTTACATCTAAGCCCGCCAGACGAGCCAGACCTCGGCGTCGAAACGATTACGGTCAAAGCGGGCTGACGACGCACGAGCCCCGCGCTCCTGGATCTGGGCTCGCCCAGCCCGCATCCTCGACGCGAGCGAGCGCAGGCTCTCGGTCACACGCGGTTCTCTGACACTGCTCGGGGTCTGGCATCCCAGGTTCGTGTCAGAGCGGGGTTGTACAGTCTCTCTCGCATCCAGAGTGACCCGGATGGAACCGGGCCCGGCAACCTGGGACGGACACCCAAGGTGCCTCCGCCAGAAGGCGGGATGCGGTCGCGAGAGCGACAACCAAGTGTCCGAGGCGAACCCGCCTCCGACGCGGTGGGCTCACGTCGTCCGCGCCAGGCGTCCGTCCTGCGAGAGGAGGCGAGGTGGGAACAGCGCGCGAGGCGCTCCTGGCCCTGCTCCAGGACGCGACCCACGGGACCAGGAAGAACTTCGGGATGTACGGACAGATCCAGATCCGGATCCGGGACGTCACGCCCGAGCGGCTCACGGTCACGATCTCGACCCGAAATGCGCTCGAGGGCGCCTGGCTAGCGGAGAACGCTAGGAACGCCGTGCTGAACTGGCTCCAGGACCTGCTCCCGGTCGAGCGGTTCGTCGCCATCTGCGACAACCAAGAGCGCGGGATCTCAGGCGAGGTTTACGACCTGCCGTACGCTCAGGAGCTACCCAACGCCGGCGCGCTCTGGAGCTCCCAGATCTTGATCGAGCAGAACGCCGGCCCGGCCCGGGAGGAGCTCCGCCCGCGCTTCCGCGAGGCTTGGCGCCGATACCTCGAGGAGGAGGAGAGATGAACGCTCAGGGACGCGGGCCCTTGGACGGTGGAGGACAAGTCGGTCTCATCTTCAGGCCAGATACCTACTGGCCCGATCCTCGATCGGCGTACGCTGACGGACGTGAGGATCTGGGGTACCTGCCTCCTCTGCGGCAGGGAGAAGGGTCGATCGCGTAACACTTAGCACATGATCCGTCGGACGGTTTGGGCGTTCTCAGTCCTCATGGCCGTCCTGGTGCTCGGTGGGTCGCCGCCGGCCCTCGCCTGGTCGAACGGCGTGAACGGCTACAACTCCTACGGCACGCATGACCTGATTCTCGACCACGCCCTCAAGTCGCTCGGGCACAAGGCGGACTGGGTCTGCGTGAAGGTGGCGCTCCGGGCGACGGACGACCCTGACTCCAAGGACGGGATCGACCACACCAGTTCGCCCTGGTGGCACGTCTACGACATCTGGGGCGAGACCTACGGGAACGCCCCGGAGGCGGTGAAGGTCTGGTTCAATCGGACCCGGAATCGCCTTCGGGCCGGGAAGGACTGCGCGGCGAGGCAGAGCGCTCGGCAT
>JBAVEY010000056.1:0-12156 GCA_049587975.1 Actinomycetota bacterium
GCTCGAGCCGTGGCCTTCTTGGCCGTGGCCTTCTTGGCCGTGGCCTTCTTGGCCGTGGCCTTCTTCGCCGTGGCCTTCTTCGCCGTGGCCTTCTTCGCCGGCACGGTTCACTCTCCGCTCGGCGGTAGCCCGCCTTGTCTCGCTGATTTCATCCTTCAAGGACGCTCCGGGCAAGAGACAGCTCAACGGCAGGCTCGGGCGCTTCGCGCGCAGCGGTGACTGCAGGTCGTCACCCTAGGCGCTGATATCATCGGATGAACCGAGGCAAGAACTTCCCCGCCTCCCCAAGGAGTGCCGGCGGAGGAGGAGCCATGAGCGGCACGAAGGGCTACCTCGTTCCCGTCGTCGTCGAGCAGACCAGCCGCGGTGAGCGATCGTTCGACATCTACTCGCGGCTGCTCAAGGAGCGGATCGTGTTCCTTGGCACGCCGATCGACGACAACGTCGGGAACCTGATCATGGCCCAGCTCCTGTACCTGGAGAGCGAGGCCCCTGAGAAGGACATCAACCTTTACATCAACTCGCCGGGCGGGGACATCACGGCGCTGTTCGCGGTCTACGACACCATGCAGTACGTCAAGCCGGACGTCTCGACGATCGTCATGGGACAGGCGGCCTCGGCCGCTGCGGTGCTCGTGCTGGCCGGCACCAAGGGCAAGCGGTACGCGCTGCCCCACTCCCGTGTCCTGCTCCACCAACCGTACGGTGGTGCGGAGGGCCAGGCCGTCGACATCGAGATCCAGGCCAAGGAGATCACGCGCTACCGCCGGCTCCTAGAGGAGCTGATCGCCTTCCACACCGGCCAGCCGCTGGAGCGGGTGGCGAAGGACACCGACCGCGACTTCATCCTTACCGCCGAGGGCGCCGTGGAGTACGGGATCGTGGACGAGGTCATCACCACCCGGAAGATCACCCCCGAACTTGCAGCGGTGGGGGGCGGCTCGTAAGGACCGAGTGAGGTCGTGGAGTGGATCCGCGAAGGGGAGGTCTCCCTCCCGAGGACGCTGGGCGAGCCCGACAGCTAAGGGCGTGGCGTCCGGCGACGGTTCGAGCGTCCACACCTCCTGCGTGGTGAGGTTTGCACGACGGGTCCGTTGGGATGTGGGTACGCGGGCATTCCGATCGGAGACGAGGAGCTCGGCTACCGCATCTGCTCCGCGCGGTTCCCGGGGCCCTGGTCGCCTTGAAGCGCCTGCCGGGAACCAGCTGCACCCGCATTCGCGCCGAGCCGCACTTGCGGGAACCGGATCCCGCAAGGCCCCGGCGCAATGGTGGGGGTTGTGCCCGTTGCGCCCATGATGGCGCGGGCACATGATGGTTCTGACTGAGGGTGGCGACGATGGTTCGGGCATACGTGCTAGTCCAGACCCAGGTTGGCCAGACGGGGCGGGTGGCCGCAGAGGTTGCGGAGATCGAAGGGACCGGCTGGGCGGTTCCCGTGGCCGGTCCGTACGACGTCATCGCGATCGTCGAGGCCGCGAGCATCGACGCCCTCGGCAAGATCGTGGTCTCCAACATTCAAGGCGTGAAAGGAGTCACCCGTACCCTGACCTGTCCGGTCGTGCACATCTGAGGGAACAGACCAGCCGATCTCGGTCCGGTAAGCGCCCCACAGGCCGCGTTCAGGGCAATCGTGGCCGTCGAGAAATGGAGCAGTTACGGCCATCGACCCCGAGGCATGCCACGTGACGGCATGAGAAGGGTCAATCAGCTGAACGAACGCCGGATCCCTACGCTGGCAGCTCGCTTCCCCGCTGCCTTCCGTTCCGCCAGAGAGAGGCCCTCGGCCTATCCGTTCAGCAAGCCGCCGAGCTCCTCTCTGTGAGCAGGCAAACCGTCTACGCGTGTGAGCACGGCCCTCTCCCTGCCGGGGTTCCGACAGCTCGCCGCCTATTCGCCATGCATTCTCGCTCGACCCATGTCCGCGAGCTCGTCGACACGCTTAACAAAGGCTCCTTTGCGCTGCCGTCACCAGATGATGTGTGCGCAAGGGCGAGACCCCATCGACCACGGACCATCCTTCGGCCGTGGTGACTGCGTGCTCCCTCCATGACACGCAAGGCCCCTCCAGGACGAGAAGATGAGGCCCCTCGTGTGTCGGAGAACGACCTAGGCGTCGGCGAGCTGCTCTCGCGAACCGCGCCGTCTGGGAAGTCGGACGTGTGGACGTTGACGTAGTACTGATCCGGGTTGTTCTTGATGTCCCTTAGGAGGGCCGCCTCGGCTCCCGGCCGGGGAGGCAATCCAGTACGGGTGCTCGGTGGGTGTCCGAGCTAGTCGGTGACGCGGCTCTGATGCGCATCGTTCGTCCACCACCGGCAGGGCCAGCCAATCGACTGCTGCAGCCCGTTGACCTCCTGCCGCGGGACCTCGAGCTCGCGGGCGATCGCGTAGCCGGCCCTTCGTCCTCTACCAGCCGAGCACGACGAGGAAGATCTTCGTCAGTCATCCCGAACCCACGCGCTCATACCGGCCGGCTCAATCGACTCGCCGAGTCGCGCGGGCTTCGCTTTCCCCGCAGGCCAGTCGTCCTCCCGCTTCCGCCGTGCCTTCTCGCGCTGCGCCGCGACCTGCTCCGCCGAAACCCTTCGGCCTTTGTTCCGCGCCACCGAGCTCGGCACCATCCCCGTGCCCCACCCGCGTCGCTCCTCCGGCGTCGCGTCCGGCCGCGGCTTCCTCCCCACGGTCCTCTGGTACCCAGAACCCCGGCTCTCAGTCGCACGACGGCGACGCTCGTGCTCAGGCCACCACACGCTGTCGCACCCCGGACACAGCCCAGCGGCTCGTCCGGCGGCCGGTTTGATCCGCGGCGCGGCTCCGAGGTGGCTCGCAGACGCGAACCCGTTAGTCGCTCGCTCCTCGTGATCAAGCTCCGCGCGCGACCGGGCGTAGCTCGTCGTGTTCGCCTTCGAGTCCGTGTTCGTCCGACCCGGCTGGCTGGACTGGCCGGGGCCGTCGTCCCCGGGCGGTGAGACGATGTGGCCATGGGCAGGCGGATCCGGCGCATCGCGCTCGTCGTGCTGATGATCCTCGCCGCCCTGGTCGCTCCGATCGCGGTGCCGATCCGCATCGTCGTGCTGCACCTGAAGCGCGACCAGAACAAGACGGGGTTCGTGGTGCGGGAGGAGCGCTCGAGCCCGCTGCAGCTTCCCGAGACGGCCTGAACCGCTCCCCTCCCGCAAGATCCTCGCGACGTCGTGCGCCGACCTCCGGTCCGGGGAGCCGCGCGTGGCTGGCCGGTGCCGGCCACTAGGTCATCCGACCCGACGGCGGGGTCGCCGCTCCCGTCGAACTCCTGCGTCAGCGAGTGCCGATCGCACGACCACACGTCACCCGCGAGCACGGAATCAACTCAAGGTCCCCCGCGGAGGCGGCCTCGACGAGCTGGATCTCGAGAACGCCGTGCTCCGCCACCGCCGCGCTGCTGATGAATCAGAAGTCGACGTGGAACGTGACGCTCACGGATGCGGTGGAGGGACGTTTGGCTCGAGCGGACGGGGTCTGAGAAAGAACCAGCTCATCAAGTGCGTGCGCGGCCGAAGATACGGTCTTCACCTGCGCGTGAGGTCGGACGCTAACGGGCCAGACGCCACCGGAGGACCACAGCCAACGCAAGCGCGAGCCAGGCGCCTGTGGCGATCAACGCATCGTTGGCTAAGCTTCCGGGCTTGACGCCCACGGCCGGGTTCTTCGCGATCCGTCCGTTTGCGACCATCTCGCTCAGGAAGCCAGGGAGCGACGGGGGAGCCAGGCCTCGAACTCTCTGGCGACAATGCGCTCGTTGTGGACGCCTTCGGCAACCTTGGAGGCGAGCCAAACGATCGGCGGTCCCATGATCGCGGGGTCGAGCAGCCTCTCACGGAACTCGGCGGCGAGTACCGAACGCTCGTTTACGTTCTCGCCTACGGGGGGCTTCGGTGGGGCGAGGCGGCGGCGATCAGGCGGAGGCGGTGTGACCTGCTGCGGGGGCGGATCGAGGTAGCGGAGTCCCTGGCGGAGGTTGGCGCGGCACTCCACTTCGGTCCGACGAAGACCCATCAACGTCGCACCGTGACCTGCCCCGGTTCCTTCGCACCATGCTCGGCCGGCATCTGGAAGATGTACCCACGGACCCCGACGCCTTGGTTTTCACTGCGCCCGGAGGCGGTTCGCTTCGCCTGACGAACTTCCGCCGTCGAGTGTGGGTGCCCGCTTTGCGCGCGGCCCGCCTCTCCGAGCGCTTTCGGATCCACGACCTCCGCCACACCTGTGCATCGCTGCTGATTGCCCGGGGCGAGCACCCGAAGAAGATCCAAGAGCACCTGGGTCACTCGAGTATCCAGGTCACGATGGATCGCTACGGTCATCTGTTCCCGGATGAGAGCGAGCGGCTGGCGGACGCCCTCGAGGCGACGTACCAGGCCGCACTGAAGCTATGGGACCGACCGCGTCGCCTTCGCCTTGTGAGACCACCGGACGACGAGTGAATGATGGCCGAAGCTAGGGGAGTGGTGATTCTCCGCTTGCGAGTTCGACGGCGAACGGATCCTCGCGCTCGCCATGCGCTCGAGGTGGTCCCGCTGGTTGGTCCACCAGCGGTAGGAGTGGACACTCCTGCTCGTGGAATCAGATTCACATGTAGGTGCGCGAGTTGGGCGACACTGATGGGTCGTCCGAGAGCACGAACGCGTGACCGCCTACTTCTTCGGGTTCTGCTCGCAGACGGAGCTGACCGGCTGCATCGTGACGGGCGCGTGTCCGCGACGGGACCCATACGCGACCCCCTTCCTTTTGTCACTCTGAATGGCGGCTCAGCCGAGCCGGAAATGGCCGCTGACCTGGGGTTTTAGGCTGTGCCCCCGGGAGGAACCGGACGAAAGGGACGAAAGATGTCGAGTGCGCTCGTGCAGGTGGAAGTGACGTACACGCTCGGAGCGTGAAGCACGGTTTGTCCGCGACTCCGCGCCGCGGGTGGGGGTAGATCGTGGACGAGATCCAGCCGACCGGTCTCAGAGACCCCAGTCGACAAGCACGCGGGTGTCGTCTCGATGCGCCGTCACGAGGTCTCGCCGCCTTCGACATCGAAGATGTCGATGATCTGCCTGAACGAACTCCGCCACCGAAGGACCGCCAGCCAACGCTAGGCATCCCGACGCGCGACACCCCCGCGTGCTTGGGCATCGGGCGTCTGATGGACGTACAGGGAGGGATAAGGACGTGAGTGAGCGAGTTGACAGGGGGCCAGCGGGGGAGGTCGCCGAGATCCGGACGCAGATCGAAGAGTGGGCAGCGGCGGTCGCCGCCAAGGACGTGGATGGTGCGATCCGTCCGCCATGCGGACCATATCGTCCTCTTCGATGTCCTGCCCCTGTGCATTGCGCGGCATCGACGCATACCGCGCGTCGTGGACGGACCAGCCTTTCCCGTGGCTCAGCGAAGCTGGCGCCTTCGAGGTCCGGGACCGCAAGATCAGGGCCGGCGATGACCTTGCATTCTGTCACGGGCTCATACTGCAGCCGACCCAGCCGAGCGCAGAGCGCACCGACGAGCTGACGGTGCGGCTCACGATCGGGCTTATGAAGATCAACGGGACCTGGACGGTCGTGAACGAGCATCATTCGGAACCGAGCAGCTGAGCCGCCACTCAGCGATGAGCGCCTACTCAGGACGGGGTTGAGGTTCGGGAGTTGCGGGAGGTATGGAACGGCCGGCCGAGCACGTCCTCGTCGAAGAAAGGGAGACACGACGTTCGGAGACCGGTTGTTCGTATGGCTATACGGAAGCCGCCTTCGGCGACGATACTCCTGCGCGTGGAACCGGTGCTACGGGCGCTGTTTCAGATGGGCGAGTCGTTGCGGCGACCAGACGAATACCGTCCCGTTGTTCGACTGCTTCAAAGCGACCATGACTTCGCTCTCCATGTAGCCGTCGTCATCCGCTGGCAGCAAACCGGCGACGTACGGCCCTTGGGCGATGTCCCCCTCCCAGCGACCGTCCGCTCGGACTCTGCGTAGCGCGTGCTCGACTACCGCTTCCACGTCTCGGTTGCGATGTCCGTACCAAGGACCGTCCGACGGAATCACAACGTCGTCAACCTCCTCCTCGCGTTGGGCCTTGAGATCCGCGACCGGCGACCACCCCCACCACCATTCGATGGGACCTCGCATGTACACATAGCCCTCCCGTAGCTCGTAGATCGACATACATCCTCCTGCGCCCGTTGCCTGGATGTTACGTCCGCCGCCGACCCGGGCGGCCGCCGCGTATCGCGTCCAGCCTCTTCCAGGCCCCGAAGACCGCGCGAACTCGGGACGGTACGAGTCCGGGACGCCGGCTGCACGACGTGTCGGCACAGAAACGAAGGTTCGCCTGCCGACGTATGACTGGACCGAGGACACGTTGCTCGGCGCGGTCGATCGGCTGGTGGGAACGAAGACTTCGCCGCGACGATGCTGACGAACGCGGAAGCGGTCCGGGCAGTGTCGATGTGGTACGCGGGACTGGCGGTCGATGACGAGGACTCGGCCACCGGATCTGTTCGGCCCGGTTCCCCGGACCGGGGGCGAGCTGAGCGAGTCTGCCCGACCCGCGATCAGTCGGTCGGCAACACGCTCCACACCTGACCGGTACGCTCGGACGTGACGTCCACGGGTTCGCCGGACCTCTGAGCGGCCTCGAGGTACGGTGACCCGCGTGGACGAGCATGGCGAAACGACCAGTCCGCGTTCTGGGAATCGGAGGCACCGAACTGAATCGCATGGGCGCGAACGCCCGGGCACGACTCTTACGGGGAGTACAACGAGGCCTTCTTCCGCGACATAGTCCCCAAGGCTGGTCGCCGGACGCTGGAGATCGGTTGTGGCGAGGGCCGCGTGGCCAGGGACCTGGAGCGATTGGGCCACGAGGTGTTCGCGATCGACACCTCGCCCTCCTTGATCCGCGCTGCACACGAGTCCCGCGCGGGCGAGCGCTACGCCCAGGCGGATGCTGGCCGGCTTCCATTCGCCGATGACGGTTTCGACCTGGTGGTTGCCTACAACTCGCTCATGGACATGGAAGACATGCCAGCTGCGGTTCGCGAAGCAGCACGCGTGCTGGAGCCAGGGGGCCAGCTCTGTATCTGCGTCACGCACCCCATCGCCGACGCTGGGAAGTTCGCGCGCAAGGAGGCTGAGGCCCCGTTCGTCATCGAAGGCGACTATCTGGACACAAGGTCTTCGACGAGACCTTCGAGCGCGCTGGGCTGACCATGCGGTTCCGTGGATTCACGCACTCGATCGAGTCATACGCTCGGGCGCTCGAAGAGGCTGAGCTCTTGATCGAGCGGCTGCGCGAGCCTGCCCAGCAGGACGACGTCGTGGCATCTAACCCGGCGGAGCGCCGGTGGCAACGCCTACCGAACTTCCTGTTCATCAGAGCCCTGAAGGCGAAGACGAGCTGAACGAGCCTGAACTGGCGTGTGGATTGAGTCCATGATCAACCTCAGCCCGTGACGAAGGTTGAGCGGTTCGAGCGCCACGCGGCAGCGCCCGAGGTAGGCCGATCGTGCGGCGTTTGCCCACCGCTCGACGGCGTCGTCGCTCACTCGACCTGGGGGATCGAGGTCGTCATCGGACACGGTGTGCTCGTGCAGCACCGCCCACCTGATGATGACCCCAGAGCCCGCCTCGGTCATGTTTGCGTCGCCGGCATGGCCCAGTGCGGTGTGAACGCGTCACGGCTTCCGCCGTACCTCCGTGACGCTGGTGATCGAAGGTGATCTCGAGAGGGTCGTCCGAACCGATGATCGCTGGCCGCGGGTAGCCCCGGCGAGGAACTCCACCGAGAGGGTTCCATTCTCGATGCGCATCGCCGAGATGCCGACTCGGTGGAACGCCCTCACATGGGTAACCGGCCGCTCGCCGGATCAGCGACCGCGTCCGAGCCCACGATGTCGCCTTCCAAGGCCAGCAGGTCCGCGACCGACGCGCGGGGGTGCGCCGTGGCTAGTGAGGACCGCCCGTTCGTGCTTGGAGACCTCGCCGAGTCGGCAAGCTGGAATCCTGGAGAACGTTGATCTCCCAGCTCGCGCACACGAACAAGCACTGCCTGTGATCGCTCGACCGCGCCTCGCCGCGAACCGGAGAGGTGCGAGCGGCGTGGACCTCGATCCCCGAGGCGGTGTCGGCTGACGGGCGAGGCTCGACGCCGTACCTGGAGAACGCGAGCATGAGCCATAACGGTGTCTCAAACGATACGTGGTGCGGGAGGTCTATCGCCGTCTCGTGGTTGACGAAACAATAGGAGCGTCCCTTCACGATCAGATCGGCATTCGCCGCGCTTTTGACACATCATGGTTCCGAGTTCCGGAACCAACTGCCTGACGACACCTGCACTGGCCCTCGTCGGACCGGCCCGCCTTCCGTCCGTTGCGGCTAATTCCGTTGCGCTCGATGGGTGTTCGGCAACGGATATGCGCTGCCGGGGGTTCGTCTCCGTTGACCGTTGTGGCTACGCGTTGGGCGTGATCGGTGGAAGTGTCGGATCCCGCTGCTCGACCATGGCTCTACAGTGGTCGGCCACGGCGGGCATCCACTCGTCGTGCGTCAGGATCCAGAATCGGTGCTGCTTGACGGCGTTGACCACCTTGGTGGCGACCACTGACGGCTCCATGCCCGAGTCGATCGCCTGCAGGGCAGCCCGGCGAATGAACTCGAACTCGGGCGGTGTCTCCGGCAACGGCCCGAGCCGCGTCGGCCAGTTCCGCTCACAACGGCCAACGCGTGTGCGGACATGGCCGGGGCACAGCACTGACACCCCGACCCCGGTTCCGAGCAACTGCTCGCCCAGGAACAGGGACTGCGACAGCCCGACCACGGCGTATTTGCTGGCAGCGTACGGACCACCCGGCATCGGCAGGATCCCGGCGATCGAAGCAGTGTTCACGATGTGAGACTCGAGTTGAGCTCGGAGGATCGGCAGGAAGGCCCGGACGCCGTGCACGACGCCCATCAGGTTGACCCCGAGCGTCCACTCCCAGCCGCTGAGAGGACCTTCCCACGGGTCGCCAATATCGCCCACGCCAGCGTTGTTGCACAGGAGATGGGCGGCTCCAAACCGCTCGATGGTGGCCTGTGCCAGGGCGTCGACGGCTTCGGCCGAACTGACGTCGGTCACCACGGCAAGCACGTCAGCTCCCGCCGCTCCCGCCTCCTTGGCCGCATCATTCAGCGCCGACTCTTCAACGTCGGCCATGACCACTCGCATGCCCTCACCGGAGAACGCCTGGCACATCGCGAGCCCGATGCCGCTGGCTGCCCCCGTGACAACCGCAACCTTGCCCACCAGCTCATCCATCGGACTCAACTCCCTGCTCTGCCTGCCACGACCATCTTGGGACTCCCTCCCTAAGGGTCCAGGGCCGAATGGCCTCGCCCAGACAGAGCGCCCCTCATCTATGAAGGAGCCCGGGGTGTCAATGCATCGCGGCCTCCCATGCGGGCAGGGTTGGTGGTGCCTTCACCACGTTGAGGGTCGGGGAGAGACCAGTCATCGACGGCGTCGTTCTTCACGCGCGCGGCGGTGATCGCCTTGGTCGGGAGGGGATGGGACATGTGCGTGGAGTTCGAGACGAACAGGGACGGCGGCATGCCTGGGAGAGGTCCAGGGGGTTAGCGATGTCGATCAGCACCGTGCCGTCGAGATTCGCCTCTCTGGCCGTGGAGCGCCTCGAGCGAACCGGCGCCGTTCGTTGCGTTGACGACGAGCTCGCCGTGCTCGGCCGCCTCGGCGAAGCTCCCGAGTCCCACGTGGGTGTTACTTGCGTGCCAGTCGGCGAACGTCTCCTGGGTGATCTGGTTTGGCTCGGTCGAGGCCCAGAAGTGCCGCCACGTTCCGCGTGCCGATCGTGAAGTCGTGTCGGGTTCGACGAGCCGCGCGACGATCGTGCGCCCGACGGTACCGGTCCCGAGGACTCCGACCCTCATGACAACCTCCTAACGGAAGGATCCGCTGCGGCACCCGGCGGCCTTCCTCCGGCTCCTCACGAACCCGACCAGGAGATCGCTGCGAACAGAACGAAGCTCCGCAAGCTCGACAGCGGCCTCTTCAGTGCCGCCTGCGCAGATGCGACTCGAGTAGCACGCTCACGGGCTCGTCGCGCGTTGCGTCGACGCGGGGCGCTGCACACCAGCTCGAGGACGCGACGGGTCCCTGGTACCTCGCGCACGTGGCGCAGCTGGACGAGGACGGCGCAGAGTGCGAGACGCCGTTAGAGCTCCCCGCCACGGCACGCGGGAGGCCCCACCTTGAGGCTTGAGATCACGCGATCTCCCATACGACGGAGATCGTCTCGGTCACCTCCAGCGAGCTCGGCGGGACGATTGGCGTCGCGGCTGGCGTGGCGAGCGCGCCGGCGGCCAACGCCGCTTCGTACACGGGCGGCCGGTAGTTCTGCTCGTCGATCGTTACCACGCGGACGACCTCGGCGTCGGCCGCGCTGGCCAACGCGTCGGCCTTGGCACGCGCGCCGGCCACCGCCCGTGTCAGCGCGTCGGTCCGCACCGCGTTGGGATCGGACAGCTGAAACCGGATGTCGTTGACCGCATCGGCGCCGGCCCGGACGGCGGCGTCGATGACCGAGCCAACCGAGGACAGGTCATGGATCGTGACCCGGATCGAGTTGGTGGCCACGAAGACCTGCTGCTCGTTCGGTTTCCCGCGGTTCGTGACGCGTTGTTCCAGCGAGACGTTGGTCGTCTGGATGTCCTTCTCGTCGACGCCGGTCGCCTTCACGCCGTCCAGCACCGCCTGCATGTCCTTGGCGTTCTGGGCGAACGCGGCGGTGCCGTCGATCGACTCCGACCGGACGCCGAGCTCGATCACCGCCTCGTTCGGCGCCGCCGTGGCGGTCGCCGTGGACGTCACCGTGATCGTCCGCGATGGCTTGGCGCTCGGTGAGGGGTTGTCCTGCGCGAACGCCGTCGCGGTCAACCAGATCACGAACGCTCCAGCCACGGCGGCGACGACGATCATCCACGCCCGTCGACTCATCGGGACCTCCTTCCCTCGCACCGGTCCGTCTACCGATCCAGGCATCTTGGGCCCCACGCCCGTGACTTCGACGGGTCGCTCGCGCCAGCTGTTCCCGGACGGTCTCCGCGACCGATCACGCCGAGCGAGTCCGGGCCTTCGTTGGCCCCCGCCCCCGGGAGCCGCGCCTTCGCCTGGATCGGCCGAGAGTGGTCACCGAGGCGATGCTCAGAGTGAAGGTAACGATGCCCGTTCCACTTCCTCGCCGGTTTCGGCATCAACCGTGACCACGTATTGGCCTTCGTCCGCGTATTCGAAGACCCCAGGGTCGATTCCCCTTCGCCGATGCACCAAAGCGATGACGCAAGCAGATCGCAAGTTGGGCGGACGAGCTGAGCTGGAAGTCCCGACCGGCACGACGCTGACCAAGGAGCGATGTATGCGCGCGAGTTCTACGTGATCGTCTGGGGTAGCGTAGAGGTCCAACAACATGGTGAGCCGACGATGGAACTCGGAGAAGGGATCTCGGCTTCACCCTGTCGACGGTGGTGATCTGGCCAGCTCCTGGGATCGAGAAGGAGACTCCGCCCGAACGAGCTATGGCGATGAACGCCTTGGGACGAGCTTGTGTCCGCGGCGGGAGCAATACGGGGCCACTCGGCTCGAGCCTGGAGTCGAGAACAACGAAAGGGGCGTTGACGTGGGGTTTCAGGTGGTGCCCTCGGCAGGAATCGAACCTGCGACCCGCGGTCTAGGAAACCCCGCGAGCACGTCGGTACAGTACGACTGAGGGACGCTTCTGCTTGGGGACGCGTTGCACGTACCTCAACCCACATAGGTCAACATGCGCTGCTGGTGCCGAACTGGTGCCAACTCAGCCGAGAACTCGGGCCGTGCCACGACGACTGACTACGCTTCGCATCCGCGAGATCGCCGAGCTCCTCGGCGTGACCAAGCAACGCGCCCACCAGATCGCCGACGAGGACGGCTTCCCCGCTCCGGTCAGGCCCGGCCAGATGGTTCGTAGCGGTGTTCCCTCCAAGGCACCGGTGAGCGTCAGAGCCAGTCACACCGCTCTTGACGAAACGGCGGTGACCGCCGCAGGCTCTAGCCTTTCGCCGCGAGTTCGCTGAGCTGCCACTCTTGCGCGTCGGCGACGAGGACGTC
>JBAVEY010000057.1:0-4723 GCA_049587975.1 Actinomycetota bacterium
GTTGCGGGGTTTGACGGCCGGTTCCCCATGCGGCGCGGGCTCCCGGTCCGCTCGCTCGACCCGTTCATTCCAAGGGTCCCGCCGTGGCCGGGTCCTCCGCCTCCAGGCTGGACCAAGGGGAAGACGCAGGGTGCGGTGAAAGGGGTGCCCGGCATGGCGACTCACGTATCTGACGCTCCGAGACGCGGCTTCCAACGATCTTGGCTGCCCGTGGTGATCGCAGGGGTCCTGGTGGTGACCCTGGTCGGTGTCGCGTTCGCGGTCGGACGCAGCACGGGTTCGAGGTCGGCCGGTGCGGGAGTCCCGACGCATGCCAACGTCGGCCCCCGGGTGACCGCCATGATGCCGTGGATGCAGGGCCACGTCGGCGACGTGGCATGGATGCGGAGCCACATGGGTGATGTGACCTGGATGCGCAGCCATTGGAGCCAGTGGCAGTGGGTGCAGAGTCACATCGGGGACCTCCGATGGATGCAGACCCACCGCGTCCAGTGGATGTGGATGCAGGCTCACCCCGCCCAGTGGCGGTGGATGCAGATCCACATGGGCGAGATCGGGTGGATGCATGATCACTACGGTCAGTGGACCGGATGGCGTTCGGGCATGGGCTACGGAACCAGCTCAGGGTCGAACGGGACCAACGGCTCGATGACCGGATCCGGCGGCGGAATGGGCTCAGGGCCGAACGGCTCGATGACGGGATCCGGCGGCGGATGGGACTGCGGACCCTGGTGTTAGCTCCGCGGTGAAGGTGCGCCCAACTAGGAGACCATCGGCTCGCCGCGCGGCGCGGGCTCAGTCCGTTTCCCGCAGCATCCCGACGAGCACCGCCCGCAGGTGCGGGTCCTCCTCGGCGTCGATCAGCAACTCGGCGAACGTCCGCGTCTTGGGGTTCCCCCAGAACTCGCCGATCCGGTCGGCCCGGTCGAAGTCGGGCAGCGTCAGGACGTGGAGCAGTTCGGCGCGGGGAGCGGCACCGAGGGCGTCGAGCCTCTCACGCAGGGTCCGCTCGACGTGCTCCAGGTCTACGGGTTCGGACGCGAGCACCCGAGTGCAATAGGCGAGTCGCCGAGACCGGCGACCCCGGCGCACGACGAGACGCCCCCGCGTGGGTATTGAGACAGGGTCCTTGAGGCTCGAGTTCGAGATTGCCTTGAAAGCCCCTAGACGCCCGGAAGCTTCCAGATATCACCGAAGTCATCGCCCCGACAGTTCGCACGGTCGAAATAGACATCCGTCGTGTTGTCGGGATTGTCGACCGCATTGGTGAAGCGGAAGTCCCTATTGGTCGGGAATGCGAAGAGGACCGACTCGGTGCCATCGAGTTGACGGCTGACGAGCTGCGCGTTCTCGCCACAGGCGAAACTGCTTCGACCGAAGTACACGGTCCCGTCTTGGTCGACCGAGGGTCCATAGAGCGATGGCCGTTCGGGGTCGGTCTTCGGAAGCTTCGTCGTCGTGGCTGCGGCGATGTCATACAGGATGATGTCGGTGCTGATCAGCTCGCCCGTCTTCCGCTTGACGGCTGACTGCTCCCACACCGCGTAGTTACCGTTCACCTGGATCGGCAAGACGAACTTGAATCGCTTCTCGGTGTTGGTCCTGGTGGCGATGACCTGCGACGTATCGGTACTGGTGTCGAACAAGATCACCTCAGCACCGTGACGGATCGAGCGACCGAAGAGCAGGTGCGACCCGGAGATACTCGGTGAGAACTCCACGGCGTCCGTATTGACGTCATCTGGCACCTCAAGCTGCGTCTGCGTCGCGAGGTCGACCATCACGAGATCAGACTTCTCAGTCTCTGTGAACTGTTCGTAGATCAGCGTGGAGCCGTCGATCCCACCCGTGAACGCACCGGTCCCCTTCGGATTCACGCGGAAGGACGTATCGTCTCCGATCGCCATCGCGTGGATGCTCGGATTGAAGTTCTTGCCCGAGAACACGATCCAGGCCAGGTACGTGGTTGAGGCAGCGGGGCCGACCTCCGGCTTGTCGGTGTCCACGACGACGACGGGCTCAACGGCGACGGCAGGTGCAGCGGTCGCGACGAACGTCCCCAATGCGCACGCAAGAACGAGTAGCAGTCGTGCCTTCATGCTCCCTCCCTAGCCCTCCGGCAACCGTGTGTTGTCTACACCTCAGCGACACGACGCACAAACTGAGGGTTGCCGCAGCGAGGGGATGAGATAGAGCCAACCTCGATCGCCTCGTCGACGAGATCGTCTGCTTTCGCGGCGTGCTCGGTGACGGCGTTGACGGCGCACTCCGGGATCTATCGCTCCTGACGCGACCATGAAAAGGCCTGGTGGACGGTCTAGTGCATTTGTGAAATAGCCTTGTGCACTTGTGAATCCTGCCTCAAGATGGTCTCGGCAGAGCGTCGGGTCTGGACTCTTCGGTCCTCCCTAGGCCTCCAGGCCGACGCCCCAACCGGCCTGAACCCCGCCCAAGGCCGCGAGGGGACGATGGGGCGGGAGGGGGGAACGGAACCCGTGAGCGCACCGGAGATGGAGAACGCGTCCTTCCGCGATGTCAGGATCGCTCACCGCAAACTGCGCAAGGTCGTCCACGCTCAGAACAAGGCGCTGAACGAAGTCGCAGCCAGGGAACGTCAGATGCGTCTGCAGATGGAGCACCTGCCCAGCGCGCCGGGAGGGAGTCGAACCCCCAACCTTCTGATCCGTAGTCAGATGCTCTATCCATTGAGCTACCGGCGCTCCGCTACAGCATACCGACGAGGTCCAGACCTCCTCCCGGCCCCAGGCGGTTGGATGCCAAGGGCGGGATGCTGTTGGGTCGGGCTGCTCGCGCTGATCGGCTCGGCCGTCGCGCCGGCCGTCGCCTGTGTGACCTGGGTTTGAGTACGGCTCAGCGAATATTGGTGATCGTGTTCTTCACCGAGTCGTGCTTGGTCTTCATGATGTTGCTGATCGCGGTTACCTGGCGAGCCTGACGCTGCATCCCCTCCTGGAGTTCCAGGTACTGGAGACTGAAGCTCGTCTGCGTCGCCTGCATCTCTAGCATCATGCGCATCAACTCGGCCTGCGAGTCCGCGATCTTGACGGACAACACCACCAAGGTTGCGAGATCCGCATCAGCCTCGTCCAGGACGCGCAGGGCTTTGCTGACCTTCTTGTCGCTGCTCGTAGCCACGTCTCGAGCCCCCTCCCGAATGCCTCCATCGTGACCGATCTCTCAGCGTAATCCCGCCAACTGCCGTGGAACGACGAACTGACCGATGATGATCGCGCCAGGCGATACGGTGGCGCACCGCCGAGCCCGCGCCACACTGGCGGGCCCGCGGTCTCATGGGCAGGTCGCTCTGGATCACCCACATTCGCCGAAGGAAGTGCACCAAGGCTCGATGTGGATTGACCGCCGCGTATCGACGCCAGTAGGTTGGCGCCTGACCAAGCTCACACAGGTCTCCATGGCTCTCCCCGCCTCATCACGCGCCCCACCGCCCGCCAGGATTCCCGCCTGCCCGCACCGGACCGAGGGAGGGGAAGCTCATGCGGCAGAGACTTGTGCTCATCGTTGCGGGATCGCTCGTGGCGGGCGCGGCGACGCTCGTGGCTACATCGGCCTCAGCGGCAACCACGATCTCCGTGGTCGAGCACGCCATCACGGACAAGGTGGCCGACGTCGGGAAGCAAGGCGACAGTCCGGGGGATCTGCTGACCTTCCACAACAAGGTCTACGACGAGGCCGACACCACGGTCGTCGGGAAGGACCAGGGATCGTGCATCCGGATCAGTCCGAAGCAAGGGTCATGGGAGTGCGTCTACACGACGTTCCTCGAAGACGGGTCGATCACGGTCGAGACGCCCTTCTACGACACGGCCGACAGCGTTGGAGCGATCACGGGCGGAACCGGAGCCTACGCGAGTGCCAGTGGGAGCCTCGACCTGCACTGCTTCGTGGACGCTGGAACCAGCAAGTGTGATTTCGTCTTCAACCTCACGTAGGTCCGCCTGTGCGGAGGACGCTCGCGATCTTCCAAGGGCGGGGCTTCGACCCCGCCCTTGGTTCCGTTCGCCTGAAGCCTGCCCACATGCTGCCTCCGAGCCGCGGGTGACAAGGACCGACGCTCCTGTCACTTCGCGATACCGCTCTCTACCTGCGGAGACGACAGGATTCGAACCTGTGAGGGACGGTTAAGCCCCTAACCGCTTAGCAGGCGGCTGCTTTCGGCCACTCAGCCACGTCTCCGCGGACGATTCTACGGAACGCCCCGACCACCCGGTAGGCTCGCGTCCGTGCCGGACATCCTCGTCGTCGGCGGCGGGATCATCGGGACGGCGTGCGCGTACGAGCTCGCGCGTCGCGGCGCGTCGGTCACGCTCCTCGAGAAGGACGAGCTCGCCGCGGGCGCCTCGGGCCGCAACCTGGGGTACCTCGACACCTCGAAGGACCCCGTCCTCGCGCCGCTCGCCCGCCGGAGCCTGGAGCGCTACACGGAGATCGCCGACGACCCGCCGACGCCGTTCTTCCTGGACGCCCGGCCGATCGGGACGCTGGCGGTGACGATCGACGAGGACGAGGTCGGCGACCTGCGCGCGTGGGCCGCCTCCGCCGAGGCGGTCGGCGTCGAGGTGGAGAGGGTCGACGGCGGCGCCCGCGAGCTCGAACCGGAGCTGTCGCCGGAGGTGCTCGAGGCCTACCTGCTGCACGAGGGCCACCGCGTCGACCCGCTCGCGCTCACCGTGTGCTTCGGCGC
>JBAVEY010000058.1:0-5553 GCA_049587975.1 Actinomycetota bacterium
TCTCGGTGATCGTGCCGACCGTCGACCGCGGGTTCCTCGACGTCGACTTCTGGTCGATCGAGATCGCCGGCGACAGGCCCTCGATGAAGTCCACGTCGGGCTTCTCCATCTGGCCGAGGAACTGCCGGGCGTATGACGACAGCGACTCCACGTACCGTCGCTGCCCCTCCGCGTAGATCGTGTCGAACGCCAGCGAGCTCTTCCCGGAGCCCGACAGCCCCGTGAACACGATCAGCGCGTTCCGGGGGAGCTCGAGGGTGATGTTCTTGAGGTTGTGCTCGCGAGCCCCGTGAATGACAAGCGTGTCGGTTCCCATCCGGGGCATTGTACGGGCGCCCAGGACAGGGCCCGTTGCCTCGGACGGCCGGCATTCCCGCGGCGTCGATCGATCCGCCGCTCTGCCGTTCGCGCTGGGGTCCGGCGGTAGGGTTCGCGGGTGGAACCCCCTGGCCCGGGCCCGCGCCGAGTGCCGTTCCGTGATGCCTTCCGTTTCTGGGTCTGGCTGGGGTTCGTGAACTTCGGGGGGCCGACCGGTCAGATCGCCCTGATGCACACCGAGCTTGTCGAGCGCCGCCGGTGGATCGACGAGGGGAGCTTCCTGCATGCGTTGAACTTCGCGATGCTGCTCCCCGGGCCCGAGGCCCACCAGCTGGCGATCTACGTGGGCTGGCTCCTGAACGGCACGTCGGGCGCCCTCGTCGCGGGGGTCTTCTTCCTCCTCCCCGCGTTCGCGCTGATGGTGACGCTCTCCTGGATCTACGCCGTCCACGGCGACGTCACCTGGATCTCGGGTGTCTTCGACGGGCTCGCGTGGGCGGTGGTCGGGATCGTCGCGGCGGCGCTGCTGCGGATCGGGGGCCGGGCGCTCGGCCACGCCGTCCTGCTGACGATCGCGGCGGCCGCGTTCCTCGCGCTGTTCGTGTTCGGCGTCCCGTTCCCGCTCGTGATCGTGGGGGCAGGCGTGGTCGGATCGATCGCCGGGGGGCGGCTCCCCGGTTCGAGACCCGGCGCCACGGACCTGCGGGAGCCCGAACGGGTACCGCCGAGCTGGGGACGGACGGTCCGGATCCTGGTGATCGGGCTCGGCGTGTGGTTGGTCCCGCTCGCCGCCGTGGCGCTCGCGGCGGGACCCGGCTCCGTACTTCGGGACGAGGCGCTGTTCTTCACGTTCGCGTCGCTCGTCACGTTCGGCGGGGCCTACGCGGCGCTCGCGTACGTGAACCAGGCGGCGGTGATCCGGTTCGGGTGGCTGAGCGCGTCCGAGATGGCCGTGGGCCTCAGCCTGGCCGAGACGACGCCGGGCCCGCTCATCTTGGTCGTCGTGTTCGTCGGCTTCCTGGCCTCGTACCGGGATCCGGCACCGTTGGCACCGGTGGCGGCGGGTGTGGCGGGGGCCCTGGTCGTGGGGTGGGCCACCTTCGTGCCGAGCTTCCTGTGGATCTTCCTGGGCGCCCCGTCGGTCGAACGCCTCCGCGGCAACGAACGGCTCTCGGGCGCCCTCACGGCCATCACCGCGGCGGTCGTGGGCGTGATCGCGAACCTCGCGGTGGTGTTCGCGACGAGCGTGCTGTTCGGGGAGGTGAACGTCCGCACGCCGTTCGGCCACGAGGTCGCGGTGCCCGTCCTCGGTTCAGCCGACCCGCTCGCGATCGCGGTCGCGGTCGCGACGTTCGTCGCCCTCTTCCGCTTCAGGGTCAACGTCCTGTGGATCATCCTGGCCGCGGCGATCGTCGGTCTCGTCGACGCGGTGATCACCTGACCGCGTTCGGACGGCTCCCGGCCCCACGGGTGGGGTACGCTCGAGCCGTGACCGACCGCGACGTCCTCGAAGGGCTCTCGGCCCAGGAGCTGCACGACCGGGCCACCCGGCTCGCGTGGCGGCGGCTCGACGTCTCGTTCCTCTGGGACCTCCTCAGCACGATCCCCGAGGCGAGGGCGGCCGTCGGCGAGGAGGAGCGCAGCGAGATCGACATCCTGCGCCCGCTCGCCCTGCTGAACGATCTCGTGGACGCCGACCGCGGCGAGCTGGCCGAGGGACTGCGCCCGCTGTACGTCGACTACCTCGTCGAGCACGAGAAGCCCGAGGACGTCGAGAACGCCAACGGGCCCGAGGAGGAAGACGTCGACGACTGATCGAGCTCTCGGCTCCTACCGATCCGAGTTCCCCGTGCTCGAACGCAAGGCCTACCTCATCAGCGCGTCGCTCGGTCCGGTGTCGGATCGGTCGCACGCGTACCTGAACGGATACCTCGACGCCTGGGCGACCAAGGGCGCGCCCGATCATGTCTGGTTCGAGGACATCTTCCCGCGGATGCGGGCCCTGAAGGAGTCGTTCGCCCACCTCGCCGGCTGCGACGCCGACGAGCTCGCGATCACCACGAACATCTCGATCGCGATCTCGACGATCGCGTCCGCGCTCGACTTCGGCGACCGGAACAAGGTCGTGATGTCCGAGCTCGACTTCCCGACCGACGGGCACGTGTGGCTGGCTCACGCCAGGCGAGGCGCGGAGATCGAATGGCTCCGCTCCCCCGACGGGCTCACGATCCCGATCGAGGAGTACGACCGCGCGATCGACGAACGCACCGCCGTCGTCATGGTGAACCGCGTGCTCTACCGCTCGAGCGCGATCGTCGACGCGAAGGAGGTGTGCCGGATCGCGCGCGAGCGCGGCGCGCTCTCGCTCCTCGACGACTACCACGGGATCGGCATCGTCCCCCTCGACCTGCACGACGTCGGGTGCGACGTCTACACGGCCGGCGTCCTGAAGTGGCTGTGCGGGGGCCCCGGCCTCGCGTTCCTGTACGTGCGCCGGGAGCTGATCCCCTCGCTCGAGCCGATGGTGACTGGGTGGTTCGGGACCGCCGAGCCGTTCTCGTTCGACACGCAGCACCTGGAGTACCACCCGACCGCACGGCGCTTCGAGCACGGGACGCCGCCGGCGCCGGTCTTCTTCATCGCGCAGGGCGGGCTCGACGTCATCAGCGAGGTCACCCCCGAGCGGATCCGCGTACGCCAGGGCGAGCTCGGCGACCACGTGATCGCGCGCGCCGACGAGCTCGGGCTCCCTGTCCGGACCCCGCGCGACCGCGCCACGCGCGGCGGCGTCGTCAACGTCGGCGTCGGGCCCGAGGCTGCGAAGATCTGTCACGCGCTGCTCGAACGCGATGTGTGCACGGACTACCGGGGCGACGGCCTCCGGATCAGCCCGCACTTCTTCAACACGGAGGAGGACATCGACCGCTGCTTCGAGGAGCTCGCGTCGCTCCTGTAGACCCCCGAGCTACGCCGGAGATCTGACCTCGACCGGCACGCGTTGCACCATGGTGTTTGCGAAGCCGTGCAGGTTCCACGGCTGCTCGAGCGGCTGCGTATTGCCCGCGGCATCCGTGGCTCGTGGGCACAGCTCGAACAGGCCGAGTGCGCCGGCGTCCCACTCGAAGCTCCACGGCGTCCACGCGAACAGCGACGCCGGTTCGCCGAGTGCGGCGTCCGCCCAGGTCGCCCCACCGTCGGTGCTGACCTCGACGCGCTCGATCGGACCCCATCCCGACCACGCCCGTCCCTGAAGCACGTGCCGACCGACGTCGACGAACCGCGTCCGGGTCAGGAAGTCGGGGAACCCCGGCGGTTCGAGCAGGGAGCGGGGGTTCATACGGGTGACCGGCTCCCCCTCCTCGTCCGGACGCTGCCGGAACCGGTAGGCATCCATCTGGAACCCGCGGAAGCGTTCGCTCACCGCCGTGATCCCGGTCAGCCATTTCACGCTCGTCATCCCGTACCAACCGGGAACCACGAGCCGGAGCGGGAACCCGTGCTGCGGGGGCAGTGGAGCGGCGTTCATGGCGTACGCGAGCAGCACCTCGTCGCGCATCGCGTCCTCGATCGTCAGGCTGCGTTCGTAGTCCTGCTCGACGCCACCCTGGATCCCGTGGTCGGCGCCGCGGAAGACAAGCTCAACCGCGCCGTCCTCGATCCCCGCATCCTCGAGGATCGGCCGCAACGGGGTGCCGGTCCACTCCGCGGTCCCGATCGCCTCGGTGATCCACGGCTGCGAGATCGGGCGTGGCGACAGGCGCGCCCGTCCGTTGCCGGCGCACTCCATCGTCACCGGCATCGTCACGCTCGGCCGGGACCGGAGGTCGGCCAACGAGAGCTCCAGCGGATGTCGAACGAGCCCCCCGACCGAGAGGCGCCACGATGCCCCGTCGGCCTCCGGGACGTCGAAGTGGATCAGCAGGTAGTGCATCCCGGCGGGTGTCACGTCGTAGCGGAGCCCCTCGAGCTGCATCCCATGGTTCCGCTGCGAGAGCTGCAGCTCCTCGGGGCTGATCTCAGTGGACGTCGTTACGCCTTCCGGTACACGTGGCGCGTCGGTTCGCACGTCATCGCCTCCACTCGTCAGTCTGATGCCGGACGCCATGACGGCACCGAGCCGCTCCCCACGAGGAACAGTTCGTCGCCACCGGACCGCATCAGGTACACGTTGGTCGCCGTGCCATCCCCAAGCTGTTGCTGCGTCGCCGAGCCGTACGCGCTCGTCATGACGATCCATCGGCCGTCGGGCGACCAGTCCATGACGAGCCGACCGTTGTCGGGCGGATACCTGAGGATCCCACGGTCGCCGGTGCCGTCGGGGCGCGCGGCTACGAGCGATCCGTACGCGGACAGCACGATGCGCTTGCCATCGGGCGTCCACGACAGTGCCACGGCTTCCTCACGGACCTCGACCAGATCGCCGCCGGCCTGGTCCATGACGTAGGTGACGGGTCGATCCGCGTTCTCGGAGGAGACCGTGAACGCGATCCGGGTCCCATCCGGCGACCCGATCGGGAACCCCACCAGTTGGTTCTGCCGCGTCACCAGCTCGACTCGCGGCCTCTCCAGAGGTTCCCACCACGACTGCCGTGCCCGCTCGTACGTCGACAGAGCCTCCGCCTGTCGGCCGGAGCGGTACAGCGCGAGCATCAGGCTCGCCCACATCCGTTCGCGCAGCGGGTAACGGGCGGTGAGCGCCTCGAGCTCGGAGACGTCCGTGGAGTGGCCGCCGGCCGCGATCTCGGCGGTGATCCGATGCTCGGTCGCCGAGAGGCGGAGCTCCTCCAGACGCGCCGCCTCACCACGGAGCGACGGCTCCCCCGACACGTCCGCGAGGCGTCCGCCCGCCACAGGGACAGCGCGTCGGAAAGGGTGGCCGCCGCGGCCGCGGGGTCCGATGCGATCTCAGCCTTCCCCTGTTTCACGAGCGCCTCGAACCGCGCGGCGTCGATCTCCTCGGGGGAGGCGGCGAGCACGTATCCCCCATCACGACCCTCGATCCGCCCCTCGCCGAGTAGCTTCCGCAGGCGGAACACGTACGTCTGCAGGGTGTTGCGGGCGCTCTCGGGCGGTTCCTCCCCCCACAGGCCGTCGATCAGCAGGTCGGGCGGCACGACCTTGTTGGCCCGCAGGATCAGGTGCGCGAGGACGGCCCGCTGCTTCGGCCCGCCGAGCGCGAGCTTGTGACCGTCATCGGCGACCTCGAGCGCGCCCAGGAGGAGGAATTCCATCGCC
>JBAVEY010000059.1:0-5585 GCA_049587975.1 Actinomycetota bacterium
CTGGTCGTGAACGGCAACGTGACGGACTTCCGCATCGACGGCAACCGGGTCCACGACACGAACAACATCGGGATCGATGTGATCGGCTTCGAGGGCACGGCGCCCGACCCAACGGTCGACCAGGCGCGAGACGGCATCGTACGCGGCAACGAGGTGTGGAACGTCGATAGCTACGGCAACCCCGCGTACGGGTACAGCCGCAGCGCCGACGGCATCTACGTCGACGGTGGCCGCGACATCCTGGTCGAGGGCAACACGATCCACGACGTGAACATCGGGATCGAGCTCGCCAGCGAGCACGCCGGGCGCTCCACCAGGAACATCACGGCACGCAACAACCTCGTCTACGATTCGACGGCGATCGGGATCGCGATCGGAGGGTACGACCGGCGCCGAGGGAGCACCGAGGACTGCGTCATCGTCAACAACACCGTCGTGAACACCGACGGCGTCGAGCTGCTCGTACAGTTCGACACGCGCGACAACCTGATCGCGAACAACGTCATCGTCGCGGGCCCACGGCACGTCTTCGTCGAGAACCCCTACCGCGAGAACGTCGGCAACGTGCTCGATCACAACCTCTACTCCTCGGTCGACGGGAGCCCGGTGGGCACGTGGCAGTGGAGGGGCGTCGGGTACGGCGGGTTCGATCGATGGAGGGCGCGGTCGGGGAACGACCGCCGCTCGACCTTCGCCGATCCCGGGTTCGTGGACGCGGCGGCGCACGACTTCTCCCTCCGAGCAGGCTCGCCCGCGGTCGACGCGGGGGCGTTCCTGGCGGCGTCGGGCGCGACCGACCTGCGCGGGGACCCCCGGGCGCAGGCGGGTGGGATCGACCTGGGGGCCTTCGAGGTGACGGCGCCCTCGCCGTCCCCGACCCCCTCGATCCCCGAACCGGTCACGTACGCGGGCGACCTCGCCTGGCTGCGAGCGAGCAACGGGTGGGGGCCGCCCGAGATCGATCGGAGCAACGGCGAGCGTGCCCCCGACGACGGCGGGCCGATCCGGATCGGGACCGCGGCGTTCGACCACGGGATCGGGGCGCACGCGCCGTCGCGGATCGTCGTGGACCTGGGGGGCCGCTGCTCGCTGTTCCTCGCCGACGTCGGCCTGGACGAGGAGGTGGGAGACCGGGGTTCGGTGGTGTTCGAGGTGTGGGGCGACGGTCAGCGCCTCGCGGTGAGCGGCATCGTGCGCGGACCGCAAACCGAGGTCCCGATCGCCGCCGACCTCGAGGGCGTGGATCGGATGACCCTGGTGGTGACCCCCGGGGGAGACGGCAACGCCTTCGATCACGCCGACTGGGGCGACGCCCGCCTCGCGTGCTCGACGGACTGAACGCTCCCGCTCGCCACTAGCCTCGACCCGAGAGCAGCGCGAGGACCTCGTCCATCGTCGGCTGTGCGTCCACGCCGCCGATCGCCCGGGTCGAGAGCGCACCGCACGCGTTCGCCACCGCGAGGGCGCGTTCGAGCGCGTCGCCGGCGAGCCGGGAGGCGAGGAACCCGGCGTCGAAGGCGTCACCGGCGCCGGTCGTGTCGATCGCATCGACCTCGGACGCGGCGGCCCGGACGAGCCGTCCACCCTCGGCAGCCACCGCGCCGTCGGCGCCCGCCTTCGCGACGGTGAGCGGGCCGATCTCGGCGAGCGCGAGGACCGCGTCGTCGAGCCCGGCCACGCCGGCGATGCGGGTGGCCTCGGTCGCGTTCGGCAGGAAGACGTCCGTGTGTTCCAAGACGTCGCGGAGGGCTCCGTCCCA
This sequence comes from Actinomycetota bacterium, assembly GCA_049587975.1. Lineage (GTDB taxonomy): Bacteria > Actinomycetota > UBA4738 > UBA4738 > HRBIN12 > DASSJM01. The sequence continues at coordinate 1,760 of JBAVEY010000059.1, forward strand.
CCGCTCCGACGGATCCCAGTTCGGATCGACCGAGGTGGTGGCGCCTCGGGCTCGGACGCGCTCGAACAGCGCCGGGAGCCCGGGAGCGAGGCGCGTCTGCAGGAAGGACGAACTCACGTGCACGTGCCGTGCGCGTTCGAGGAGCGCCTGGTCGATGAGGTCGGCCCGCAGGTCGGCGATCGTGCCCGCGTGCGTGAGGATCGCGCGGTCGTTCGGACGGGCGAGCACCACGGTCACCCCCGTCGGCCGGTCGGGGTCCATGACGAGGCCGGCGAGGTCCACGCCACGGAGCTCGAGCTCGTCGCGCATGAAGCGGCCGAACGGGTCGTCGCCCACGACGCCGCAGAACCCGACGACGAGGCCGAGCCGGGCCGCGCCGCACGCGAGGATCGCCCCCGAACCGCCGACGGTGAGGCGAGCCCCCTCGACGAGCCGCTCGGCCTGCCCGAACGCCGGCTCGACATCGCCGACAAGCACGAGGTCGGGGTTCGCGTCACCGAGGACGAGGAGGTCGAGGGGCTCGGACGGGTCGGGCACGGGCGGACGATACCCCGCCGACCCTACCGAGGGTCCGGACGGTCGAGGTTCCAGTGCTGGGTGACCGAGCACAGCCACGTCGAGTCGCCGACGGGGGCGAGCGCGAACCGCCCGATCGCGCGCTGACCCCCCTCGTGGTCGCTGTACAGGAGCTCGACCCCGAAGATCCGAGGGGACGTGACGGCGTCAAGGAGAGCGTCGTACTCGGGATCGTCGCGTTCGCGGATCGCGGCCTGCCAGAACCCGACGTCGCCGCCCGGGACGTACAGATCCCGGAGCTGCCGGCGGAACTCGTCGGGTTCGGCATGGGGATGCTCCCGCTGCCACTGCCCGAGCAGCAGGTGCCATCCGTGGATCACCGCGACGCCCGACCCCGCGTTGCGGACCGACATGGCCAGGTACAGCTTGTCGTCGGCCAGCTCGGCGACCGCGCCGGCGCCCGAGAGCCGTGCCCAGTGTTCGTCCCCCCACATGATCTTCTGGACGGTGTCCTCGAGCCGCGACGGCATCAGCAGGGGCCGGATCCCGATCTGCATCGAGTACTCGGCCACGCGAGCCGCACGGTTCGCCGCCCGCACGGCCACGAAGGTCGCCAGCGCGAGGACGAGGGTGCCCAGTGCCGTCGCGAGCGAGGCGACCGTCGACCAATCCGACATGCTCCAACAACCTACCGGACGGGCCTCGACGGAGATATCGAGGTGGCCCGCGTGGTAGATGGACGGTTCGCCTACCCTGAGGGCGACGCGATCCTGCATACGACTGGAGGCCCCGGGGTGACTCGAACCGCAGAGGACGGACCCGAGGCGAGAGCGCTCACCGCGGCCCACGCAGCGCTCTCCCCGCTGGCCCTGCACACCCTGCGACCGGCCGGGGCACTGGTCGGCCGCCCGGTCGAGGTGAACGCGATCGAGCAGGAGCTCGCCTCGGCGGCCGCGGGCCGCCTGACCGGCGCGACCCTCGAGGGCGAGCCCGGCATCGGCAAGACCCGCCTGCTGCTCGCGACCGGCGAGATGGCGACCGCCCGCGGGTTCACCACGATCGCGGTGACGGGCGACGAGGAGCTCCGGGGCCCGTTTCTGGTCGCGCGTTCGATCGTGGGGTCCATCGAGGCGATGGACGCGGCCCGCGGCACGTCCGCCGAGGAGACCCTCGTCCGGTGCATGGACGCGATGACGGGGCAGGACGACCCGGGCCTCGCGAGCCTGCCACCGGACCGCAAGCTGCTGCGGACGCTCGACCTCGGCGCGGTCGCGATCCGCGACCTCGCGGCGATCGGACCGGTCGCGCTGCTCGTCGACGATCTCCAGTGGGCCGACGACGACAGCCTGCGGCTGCTCCGCTACATCGTCCGCGCCGACGGGGCGAGCCCGATCTTCCTGCTGTTCGCGATCCGGCCCGAGGAGTTCGCGTTCGCGACCGAGGCCGTCAACCTGGTCGCGGACATGGAGCGCGTGGGGCTGGTCCGCCGCCTCCGGCTCGATCGCTTCAGCAAGCCCGAGACGAAGGCCCTCCTGCAGCAGCTCCTTGGCGGGACCGTGAGCGCGCCGAGCGCCGCCGCGATGCACGCGCAGTCCGAGGGCGTCCCGTTCATCGTCGAGGAGATGGCGCACGCGTATCGCGACGGCGGGATGATCCAGCAGATCGACGGCGTCTGGACGCTCGCCGGCAACGCCGAACGCCTCCTCCCCTCGGCCGTCCGGACGCTGATCTCCCGCCGCGCGGCCCACCTGCCCGAGGACGCGAAGGCCGCGCTCGCCGAGGCGGCGGTGCTCGGACGCCACTTCAGCCTCAAGGACCTCCGCGAGGTCAGGCTCCGCGTGGACGAGCAGCAGGCGAGCCCGGAGGAGCTGGCGGCGTCGCTCGCGCCGGCCGTGGCCGCGGGCCTGCTCGTGGAGCACGACGAGCGCTCGGCCGCCGACTACTCGTTCCCGCACGACCAGATCCGCGAGTTCGCGTCCGCCGGCCTGTCGGCGCCGCGCCGTCGCGCGATCCACTCCGCGATCGTCGAGCTCCTGCTCGTGGGCGAGCCCTCGCCCGCGAGCCTGCCGCTGCTCGCGCAGCACGCGAAGGCCGCGGGCGACGCCGAGGTCTGCGTGAAGTTCTCGCTCGAGGCGAGCCGGATGGCGCTCGACGCGAACGCACCCGAGGAGGTGCTCCGCGTGGTCGAGGTCGCGCTCCCGTCCGCCGCAGGTCCGACGGAGCGGGTCAAGCTCCTCGAGGCCCGCGATCGCGCGCTCGAGATGCTCCGTCGCCCCGAGGACCGGATGCAGGGCCTCGCCGAGCTGTCGGCCCTCGCGGGCGCGCTGGGCGACACGCGGCTCGAGCTCGACGTCCGGCTGCGCCGGGCCGCCTCGCTCCGGATGCAGGAAGAGGAGGAGCGGGCCGCGGTCCTCGCGCGCGAGGTGCGCGAGCTCGCGGCGTCGGATAGTGACGGGGCGACCGAGCTCGGCGCGTGCCTCGAGCTGGGGCAGGACCTCCTGAAGAGCCCGCTCGGCGAGGGCTACATCCCGGCCGCGCGCGAGGTCGACTTCGACGGGGCCGAGGAGGCGTACAGCCGCGCCGGCGAGCTCGCGAATGAGCTCGGCGACGACGCGAGCCTGGCCGCCGCGCTCCGCGAGCAGGGCGTGATCCAGCTCGGCCGGGTGCGCGAGTGGTTCGTCGAGCGGATCCTGGCCAACGAGCACCTGCCGGTCGTGCAGCGCATCGCGGCCGGCGAGTCGATCGAAGCCATCCTGCCGGAGCTGCCGATCGCGCCGGCCGCGGAGGCGGCGGCGCGGAACTTCGAGGCGGCGCTCGAGCTGTACGAACGCCTCGGGGACCGGCGCGGCGCGATGTCCACGATCATCGCGATGGGCTACCTCAGCTGGGCGGCCGACATCCACCTGGGCTCGAACGCCGCCCGGCACATCGAGGAGATCCGCCGGCTCACGTTCGCGATGCGCGCGTTCACCAACGAGAGCGAGCGCGTCGCGTTCGAGGCGCAGATGCTGTACGGCGTCCACGTGTTCGCTCGCGCGAAGGTGATCCCCGACCTGGCCGTGTCCCGCGGGGGGCAGGCGTTCGCGAAGGCGCAGGAGATCGGCGACCGGTCGCTCGAGTTCCTGGCGGCCGGCGGGACCGCGCTCGCGCTGTTCGACCTGGGGGCGGTCGAGGAGGGTCGAGCCTGGCTCGATCGCGCCGCCGCGACCGCGCTCGAGAGCCCGACGCCGCTCCGGGCCCGGCGGCTCGAGACCTGGCGCGGCCTGGCGTTCGCGAGCGCCGGCGACGCCGAGCAGATGCGGCGTCACCT